>JBAVQS010000334.1:0-11656 GCA_049694275.1 Anaerolineae bacterium
CTTTCCTGCGCAAACGTATCGATCATCAACCGGACATCGTCGCCCAGCGGATAAAGCACAGGGCAGGTGCACCCGTTCTTACGATACGCATCCACCTTGGTTCGCACCTCTTCCGGCGTACCGCTCGCCGTGATGCGCTCGATCAGATCATCCGGCACAAACTGCATCGCCTGGTGAATCTGCTCTTTGGTGGCCGGCCAGCCAAGAATGCTCTGCACCTTTTTGACCGTCTCCGGCGGCGTACCGCTCGCTTCGGCAATGTGCGGTTGCTGCGCCAGATACTGGGTGATCAGCTCCTTGGCCGCCTCGATTGCGCGCTTGTGGTCCTGATCGACCGAACAGACAACCAACTGGGGACGATCAATATCGTCCAGCGTCCGTCCCACTTTCTTGGCCCCGGCCTCGATATGTTCGAGCGCTTGAAGGTTGTACTCGGGAGGCACGCAATAGTTCAAGAGCGCGCCGTCGGCGACCTCGCCCGCCAGTTCCATCATGCCCATGTGAGTCGCGCCAATATAGATGGGCACATGGCGCGGCGCCCGGCGGCCATGCACGACATCAAGCTCGATCCCATCCACGTGATGAAACTCGCCATGAAACGTCACCCGTTCCATGCGCAACAGACGCTGCATCACCTCGATGGTCTCGCGCATCGCCAGGAGCGGCTTGCGGCGGGTGATGCCAACGTTCCGCGCCAGGGGGTCCCACCATGCGCCAATTCCACAGAGAATGCGGTCAGGCGCCAGGTCGTCGAGCGTCAAAAAGGTCGCGGCCAGCAGGCCGATATTGCGCGTCCAGTTGTTGATGACGCCGCTGCCGACCTTGAGCCGGGAGGTGACGGCAGCAAAGGCCGCCATGGGGACAATCGCATCGCGGACGAGGCGGGATTCTGCCTGCCACACCGCCTCAAAACCGCGCTGCTCGGCGTACTGTGCATACGCCATCCCTTCGCGAATTTCGTGTTTGTCTTGCAGATAGAGTGCTACGCGTGCCATACAAGCTCCTTTGCTCTCGAATTGGAACCCGTCTAACTGCCTGGTCATCCCGACCGTGCGCCGTGCATCCGCTGCCAGTCCTCCGGCAGGTCAAGGTCAAAAGCCAGCCCCGCCGAATCAATAATCTCGACGCGCGCTCCCGCTTGCTCGGCGCGACGCGTATGCTCCAGGAAACTCTGCTCGCCGAACGCATACCGGATCAGACCGGCCGGATTAATCAGAAGGGCATTCGTCCCCTGGTCGCGCGTCGCCGGCGCAATGACAACCCTGGGCGGCGGCCCGGCCGCCCCAATCATCCGTTCAATGTCACCCACCGTTACATCAGGCAAATCCGCTGGCAGAATGAGGACCCGATCCATTCCATTTGCCTGCGCAACCCGGGTCGCCTGTTCCAGCGCCTCATTCAAACCGCGGCGGGTTTCCCAGATTGCCCACGCCCCGTGCTGGCGCGCCAGCCGTAGTACCTGATCATCTCGGGAAACAACCGCCACACGCGTCACCCCACTTGTGCGAGTCAGGACCGCGAGCATGTGCTCCAATAGATCGCGCGCCAACTGCATCCGGGATGCTTCGTCCAATATACCGGCGAGCCGCTGTTTGGCCTCGGCAAACGGCTTGCACGGGACAATCGCCATTAATAACTCGTTCACAACCCAGCCTGTGACTGTCCTATGGGTTATTGCCCCAACCGATAATCTCCCTAGCCAGTCGCTCCCGGTCCGCCTCGGTGCGCATCACGGTATCTGTGACCAGTACGCGCATCCCGAAACGCTCGACGCCAGATTGCGCCGCCGCATCCACCTGATCCAACACAAACCCGTCAACCAGCCCTACATATCGCCGCGCCACTTCCAGCGCCGATGCCTCAATGCCCAATTCCCGGAACATCTTGGCCGCCGGTCCCTTGAGCGCCTCGCCCCCCACAATCGGCGATACCGCGACCTTGAATGTGTGCGTCCTTTGGATCTGTTCGCGCGCGCCCGATAGAGACAAGATCGGTTCAATGCTCACAAAAGGATTGGACGGACACAGGATAAGCATATCAGAAGCAGCAATCGCGCGCAACACGGCATCACCTGGGAGAGCCCGGTCTATCCCTTCAAAGCGAATCGAACGGACGACGGGCTGCCAGCGCCGGTGGACAAAATACTCTTGAAAAGCCAGTTCCCCTTCATCGGTGTCCACCATCGTCCGCACGGGCGCATCGGTCATCGGCAGGATCGTCGCTTGCGCGCCCAGTGCACCGGCCAACTCGATGGTCGCCTGGGTCAGTGTCTTGCCGGTGTGGAGCATGTGGGTCCGAAGGATATGAGTTGCCAGGTCATGATCGCCCAGCCGGAACCAATCCGCCGCGCCATAACGCGACATCATCTCCAGGTTGGCAAAGGTATCGCCGGTCAAGCCCCAACCGGTAACCGGGTTTGCCAACCCCGTCAGCGTATACATGACCGTATCGAGATCCGGCGAGATGGCAAGCCCATGCAGCTCGAAATCATCGCCGGTGTTGACGACCACCGTAAGGTCTGCACCAGCCGCCCGCTGCAACCCATCGGCCAGCTTGGCTCCCCCCACCCCGCCTGCGAATGCCACTATTTTCATAGAAGGATATAGATTCACACAGATTTGGAATAACTATCACTCTCTGGTCGTTGGGGGTTTTCCTCTGTGTCCAAATACCTGGCTATCGCGTCAAGCGGCTTGCGGGATTTGGTTTTGGATTCGGCAGGATAGCCGAGCGTGATAAGGGCTTGCGGTTCCCAGTCGGCGTCAAGGCCGAGCACACCCTGCGCGGTTTCGGGCGCAAAGAGCGGGGCGCACATCCAGCATGCACCCAACCCCCGCGCGTACGCCGCCAGCAAAAGGTTCTGCGCGGACATTGCAACAGACTGGGTCGCCATGATTCGTTCAGCCTGCCGCCGCCGTTCGTCCGCGTATATATCCATATCGCGGAGGGTCATGCACACCAGAATGACGACGGGGGCGTTAGAGATACGCGCGTAGGAACGTGCGGTATCCGCTTCAATGACCTCGCCCGGCGCGCCGTCTCGCGCCAGGTCGGTGCGCAGACGCTCGCCCATTGCACGGGCCAGAGCTGCTTTTGTCGCCTCGGACTCGATTACGGCAAAACGCCAGGGTTGCCGGTTATGCGCCGATGGCGCCCAACGCGCCGCCTCCAACAATTCGTCGATCACCTGCCGCGGCACGGATTCCTTCAAATAGCGCCGAATCGAACGCCGCGAGCGAATCCAATCGAGAAACGTTTGCCTGTCCAAATTGATATTATTCGAACTCTCGGAACTGCCGTGCAGAGCGTTGTGCATACGCACTACTGGAACAGGTCCATCTCTTTCGGTCGCACCAGATCGCGAGCCGTTCCATCGCCGGGGGTGTGAACCACCCCGCGCACATGCACAACCGGCGTCCCCTCGCGCGCCTGGCCGAGCAACAGGGTTGCCGCCGAAGCAATCATATCGGCCAGCCCAATATCGGTGTGTTGCAGCACGTACCCGAACAGATCAATCCGCCCCCGCCAATCCTCCAATGCCGGCAGCCCGGCCGCGCCGATGGCGACGCCGACCGTTCCGAGGCGATGCGGACGACCGTGCGAGTCGGCAAGAATGACGCCGATCCGTGCGCCCGTTTCGGCATGGAGCCGATCACAAAGCATGCGGGCAGTTGCATCGGGGTTCTCCGGCAACAACAAGACCCAATCCGTCTCGCCCCCCGGCACATTGGAATGGTCCAACCCCGCATTGGCGCTCACAAAGCCCAGCTTGTGGCGGGTGATAATCAGACCGGGACGCGCCCGCACCACCTCCGTCGAATCGCGCAGCATCAACTCGAGCTCGCGGGCATCCTTGCCCGTCACCAGCGCCAGTTCCTGCGCGTGTTCGCCCGGCGTCACCGAACTGAGCCGGACCATCCGCCCTTCCGACTTGCTCACGATCTTGCTCGCGAGCACCAACACATCGCCATCCTGCAGAGCTACCGCAGCATCCTGCAAGCCCTTGCGAATGATGGGGATAAGATCATCGCCCGAGCGAATAAGCGGAATCCCGGGCAGCGTTGTCAATGTCATTTGAGGCATGGGCGACACCTATCGGGGCACACCGGTCAACCGAATACCTGCCCCTCTGGTCTTGTAACGGATATTGACGGCAATCAACACCGCCGTGAGCGTTTCGAGGGCAACGGCATTCGCCAGCACCCCGGCGTCAAACGCATCTATCCCAATCTGGCGAATCAGCTCAATCACCTTGCCGCGGGTCTCTTTATCTGCGCCACACACCAGCACATCGGAATCGATCTTGTCCTCGACCGCCTCGAGCCTTTCAGGAGAAATGTTCTGAAAGGCAGCGACGACCTTAACCCCCTCCCCGAAAAACTGCTGTACCTCGGCGGTGGTGGAACCTGCCGACGGGACCTTGGCCCGCGATTTCTTCTCCGGGTCGAGCGCGGAAGCAATGTTGATAACGATTTTGCCCTGCACCTCTGCACGCAGGTCCTCCAAAATCGGGATCATCCCCTCGAACGGCACCGAGAGCAGCACCACCTCTGCCTTTTCGGCCGCGCCGCGATTCGACGTCCCTTCGACGTGGCTCATGCCCAGGCGCGCGTTCATTTCGCGGGCGGCCGCCTCACCCCGGGCCGCATCGCGCGAGCCGATAATCACCGGCACGCCCGCCCGGGCAAAGCGCGTGGCCAGGGCATTCCCCTCTTTACCGGTTCCACCAATAATCGCCAGTGTTGTCAACACGTCCTCCCTCAATCACACCTCTAAAGACCATCCGGTCCGATCATATACTACACGGAACCCCAGACGCTCGTACCACCGCTGCGCAGGTCCCGCGGTCTCGGCTTGAAGACACACCGGGCAACTCGCCATCTCCGCCTGCGCGTCGGCAACCATGCGGCGCATCAAGGCCGTTCCCACTCCTTGCCCGCGAGCATCCGGCAGGGTCGCGACACCGTAAATCCCCCAGGTGTTTTCAAAGGATGAAAGCATTCCGGCGGCAACCGGCTCTCCGTCCAGCCGCGCCAGGTAGGGACGCCAACCTGCATTCACCGTAGCCCGGTTGAGTTCGATGCTGAGCGGCGTCGGCTGACCATTACTGCCAAAACCTCGGTTCTGGATGCTCAGCCACGATCCCAGATCCGGTATTCTGACGAGCTCTATTGTAACACGCAGATTGGGCGGCCGTTCAATATCCTTTGCTGTCAGAACCATCTGCGTTTCCATCTCGGTCTGGGTAAATCCACGCCGTTTCAATCGCTCGGCCAGATCGATCGGCCGGGACAGCGGGTTGACGCGTACATGCGGCTTGACGTTGCGCCAGGAGAACCACTCGATCACGTCGTCCAGTAATTCATCAATACCCTGTTCGGTCGAGCGCACGCGGCAGGCAAAGTTGAGCCCCGTCCCAAATTGGGGATGTGAATACAGGGCGACGACGTCCCCGCGCTCCCACACCTCGCCGCCAATTCGCCAGGCGCTCGACGCATTCCCCAGTTCCTCATGGCGTTCCAGTTGCTCCGCCAGTTCCCTATCCATCACGGTCTCTGCTCCCCTCTCCTACAGTGTTTGCACCCGCTTCCAGACCCCCTGCGCCAGTTCACGCGCCCGCGCCGCAATGGCCTCTTCGTCCAGTGTCGTCAGTCGGCGGTCTTTCATCAACAGCTTGCCGCCGCAAATCGTATGCGTCACGTGGGAACCGTCGATTCCAAACGCGAGGTGCCATGGGAAATTTTCCGCCGTCAATTCCGTATAGGGCCAATAATCGAGCAGGATAATGTCCGCATACGCGCCGGGGGTGAGCTCGGCGAGCGGCCGCGACCAAAAGTTGGCAGCGATTCTGGCGTTATTCGCAAATGCCATCTGCACCACCTGGTCCGCGCCCATCACTCGCGGGTCGCGGCGGTTCGACTTGTGAACCAGGTAGGCCGCCTTGATCTCGGAGAACATGTTATTCGAAAAGCCGTCGTTGCCCAGGCCGACCGTCACCCCATAGTGCATCATGCCCAATACGTCGGCCACGCCGACTGCGTTGTTCATATTCGAGCGCGGCTGGTGCGACACCTTGGTCGCGGTCCGTTTGAACAGGTCGATCTCGCTCACATTGACATGCACACAATGGGCGGCAATCGTCTTGGGGCCGAAAATGCCGCGCGATTCCAGGCGCTCGCCGACCCGGCATCCGTATTTCTGCAGCGCATCATCCTCGTCGCTGCCATCCTCGGCCACGTGCACGTGAAAGCCGGCATTCAGCCCTTCCAGGTCGGCCACACAGCGTTCCAGCGTCTTGTCGGAAACCGTAAACGACGCATGGAGGCCAAATGTTCCTTTGACCAGGTCGCTGCCGCGCGGCTGTTTCAGAAACCGGACATTCTCGCGGATGCCCGCATTCGCCCCTTCCGTGCCGTTCCGATCGGTTACCTCATAGCACAGGCATGCGCGCACCCCCGACTGCTCGACAGCCTGGGCAATCACGTCGAGTGAGCCGTCAATCGCGTTCGGGCTGGCGTGATGATCGATCAGCGTCGTGGTCCCATTGCGAATGGCATCAACCAGGCAAACGAGCGCGCTAAAACGGATGTCCTCATCCGTCAACGCCCGGTCGATCCGCCACCACAGCTTGTCCAGGATTTCGGGAAAATTCCTGGGCGGCGGTCCCGGCGGCAGCGCCATCCCCCGCGCAAATGCCCCATAAAAATGGGTGTGCGCGCAGATATTGCCCGGCATCACCAGTTGGCCATGCGCGTCAAGCTTGTCCGCATCCGGATATTTGGCTTCCAGATCGTGCGTCGCGCCGACCTCGGCGATGTGGTCTCCTTCAATATAGATTGCGCCGTTCTGTACAACGCGCGGCTCGGCACCCAGCGTGATGAGCGTGCCATTCGTGATCAGCATCTATCCTCACTCATTTAGGCGATCAGAACAAAAGTCCCATCCGGATTGCTTTCGCCATCCACTAGTTGCTCCCTTTTGGACTGACAATTATAATGTGTCGTAAATTAGCAGGAGAGCATCCATAAATGGCAAAGAAAGCAAGTAATGACGAGCTTCTCGAAAAACTGCGTGAGTTTCATCGTACTTATGGTCGTTCACCCTCTGTCCGCGATTTTCCTGGCGGCAGCACCATTGAGAAACATTTTGGGTCATGGAACGCCGCATTGAAAGCAGCAAATTTGCCTCTGAATAAGGTAGGCAAATTCTCGGACCAGGATTTATTGGATAAGCTCCGCGTATTCTATCAAGAACATGGTCGTGCGCCAACTCTGGATGAATTACCGGGCGCAGCGACCATTGAACAGCGCTTCGGCTCATGGAATAATGCCCTAACAACAGCAGGGTTGCAACCGAACAAAAAGAACGAAATTCCTGATGAAGCTCTACTGGAACGTCTCCGAGCTTTTCACCGAGAGCACGGACGGTCACCTACATTCGCTGAACTACCTGGCGCCACAACCATCTTGGTGCGATTTGGGGGATGGAATAATGCATTAAGAGCGGCGAAACTACCGCTCAATGTTCCAAAGTATCACCTTACGAAAGGCCAAGTTGGCGCCAACACAATCAGAGATACGGCCCGTGTCATGTACATACATTACCACGGGGAAAAGCCAACCCGATGTCGAGTATGCGGGTACGATAAATCTATAATGATCTGTCACATCAAACCCGTCGCCGAGTTCGATGACACTGCGACAATTGAAGAGATCAACGCTAAATCCAATCTCATCGCACTCTGTCCCAATTGTCATCGCGAACTCGACGACGGCTGGTTACAACTACCACAGTAAAATTTTTCTTATGGACCTATCTCGATCCAAGGAGCATCTTGTCAATCTCGCCAACCATTTCTTGGTTCTTTTTCCACCACTCCGGGGTTAGCTGAGCATTCAATTCTTCAACCGTCTTGCCCTGCTGCTCCACCCACGTGAAATATTTTAGGTTATGCCACTGCCGGCGCGTGTCAGTCGTGCCCTCGCGAATCCAGTCGGTCTTTTGGTCCATAAAGATGTGCGCCCGCGCGGTCGCCTCGGCCTCATCCATCTTGCCGTAAGTGTGCGTCATCTCCTCCATCACCGAGTGATACCGCGCAATATTGTCGGTGCAGATCGTGACGATGGTATCCTTGTTCGTCATACCATAGAACTTGGCCGTTTTGATGGCGCCGAGCACATTGCAAACACCGCTGATGCCAAAGAGGCTGGACATCTCACTCACAGTCGCTTCCGGGATGCCAAACCGCTTGGACAGCGTCTCGCAGCCGGATAGGTCGGTGAGCAACTGCAAACCCTTTTTGCACTCGATGTCGTCCAGGCACATGATCGCGTCCATGTTGTCGGTGTGCATAATCCAAGGAACATGCTTGTCGCCAATCCCTTGGATGTCATGCGAGCCATAGCCGTTGTTATACAACGTGGGGCACTGGATCGGCTCCAGGCCGACGATCTTGGCATCTGACCAGACCTGCTTGACCCGGTCGCCCGCGGCAATTGTCCCCGCGCTGCCCATCGCGGAGCAATAGGCCGAAATCTTGCCGCTGCCGACGCCCTGCGCCTTGAGCACATCGGCCAGTTCGACGATGGTGTTGCCGGTCACGTGATAGTGGAACCGGTAGTTGCCCATAACCTCGAACTGGTTCAGGATGCGGACCTTGGGATCCTGGCGAAGACGGTGCGTCTCGTCATAAATCTCTTTGACATTCGATTCCGAGCCTGGGGTCTTGATAATCGTCGCGCCGTAGGACTCGATCTGCGTGAACCGCTCCTGGCTCATCCCCTGGGGCAGGACGACAACACTCTTGAACCCCATGCGGCAGCCGACCCACGCGCCGCCGATGCCATAGTTTCCCGTGCTCGGCCAGACCAGCGTATGCTCGTGCGGGTCTACCTCGCCGAACAACTGCTTTTCGATGAGCACGGAATAAGCCGCGCCAACTTTGTGTGCGCCCGTCGGAAAGTCTTTGCCATAGAGGACAACGATATTGGCGTCCACGCCGGTCAACTGCTTGGGCATGACGAAATAGTAAATTTCATTGTTCCCATTCCGCCACGTAATGTTGAACAGATTGATCGGATCGAGCGGGTCCTTTACCTTTTTCGCGAGCGCCTGCTGGCGAATCTCAGGCGCAATCTTGTTCGGATGAAGCATCTCTTCAAACGTGGGGCCGAGAATAATGTTTGACATGGGTCAATCTCCTTTGATTTAAATATGTACGCCTCCAGCCGGCGATCACACGGAATAACGAGTGAGGCTCCCTCCCGGAGCCGAAACGCTCACTGGAAACAAAAGGGGCTCTACGCGCGTCAAGCGCCGCCCGGCCTAACCGTTCATCGTCGCTCGCACCGCTTCCAGCGTGGGCGCGATGATAATTCCCTGCCCGGCGACCTTCATTGCGCTCGCCACATCCTTCAAGCCGTTCCCGGTTACCATGACGACGGTCTTTTCATCCGGCGCAACCAGGCCCTGTTGCAGCGCCTTGACCAACCCGGCATAGCTCGCCGCGCCCGCCGGCTCGGAAAAGACGCCCGCCTCGCGCGCCAGCACGGGAATTGCGTCGAGAATCTCCTGATCGCTCACCGAGACATAAGCGCCGTTTGTCTCGCGCACTGCGCGCACGGCCCGCCGCCCGTCGCGCGGGATATCCGCGCTGATCGAGTCGGCCACTGTCTCGGCGCTCACCGGCATAATCTCTTCCGTTCCCGCCTTCCAGGCGTTATAGCAGGCCGCAGACCCCTCGGCCTGCACCCCGATCAGTCGAGGCATCTTGTCGATCCAGCCCAGTGCACGGAGGTCGCGCAAGCCCTTCCACATGCCGCTAATGATGTTGCCGTCGCCGACCGAGACCACAATCACATCCGGCGCTTTCCAACCACTGTCGCCATTGCGAGTCAAGAACGGCGTGATCTGCTCGCAGATTTCAAGCGAAGCGGTCTTTTTCCCCTCGGTCGTATAGGGGTTATAGGCCGTGTTGCGGCAGTACCAGTCAAACTCTTTCGAAGCGGCAAGGCACAGATCAAACGCCTGGTCGTAATTCCCCTTGACGAGCATGACGCGCGAGCCAAAGATGAGCAACTGGGCAATCTTGGCCTGGGGCGCAGTCTCAGGAACAAAGATCACTGCCGGCATCTGAGCCGCCGCCGCAAGGCCAGCCAGCGCCGCCCCTGCATTCCCGGTGCTCGCCGTCGTGATGACCTTGACCCCCAGCTCGTGCGCTTTAGCCACCACCACCGAACTGGCGCGGTCCTTGAACGACGCCGTTGGGTTCCGCCCATCGTCCTTGAGATACAGCTGCTCGAGACCCAGCTTGCGCCCTAACCGGACGGCGTGATACAACGGCGTCCAACCCACCTGGAGCGGCGGAATCGCCATCGGGTCCTCGATCGGCAGCAGTTCCCAGTAGCGCCAGATCGACCGGTCGGACGAGGCGGCGATGGTCGCGGGCGATGTCTTGCGATTGATCTTGCCGTAATCGTACACGACGTCGAGGATCCCCTCGTCGCCATGTTTCGGGCAGACATAGCGCGCCTGGTCCGGCGCGTATTTCTCCCCGCAGAGCGTGCATTGAAGATAACTGATGTTCATCGCGTAATTCGCGTTCCTGTCTCGCCGCGCAGAGCGCGTTCGATGTTCTCGGGGTTGGTGATGAGCGCCTCTTTGCCGCCCTTTTCAAGATACCAGATGATCGCCTGGACCTTGGGCCCCATCGAGCCCTTTTGGAAATGACCTGCGGCGAGGTACTTTTTGGCCTCGTCCAGTGTCATGTGATCGAGCCACTTTTGATCCGGCTTGTTATAGTTGATCGCCACCTTTTCGACCGCGGTGGTAATGAAGAAGAGATCGGCATTGACCGTGCCCGCCAGGATCGACGCGGCATAGTCCTTGTCGATGACCGCTTCGACGCCGGTCAACTGGTGCTTGTCATCTTCGACGACCGGAATGCCGCCGCCTCCAGAGCAGATGACCGTCACACCGGAGCGAACGAGCGTGTCGATAATATCGCGCTCGACAATCTGCTTGGGCAGGGGCGAGGGGACCACACGCCGCCAGCCGCGCCCTGCATCCTCGACAACCGACCACTTTTCCTCGGTCCGCTTGCGCTCCGCCAACTCCTTGTCCATGAACGAGCCAATCGGCTTGCTCGGGTTCTGAAAAGCCGGGTCATTCTTGTCGACCAGCGTCTGGGTCACGATGGTCGTGACCTGCTTTTTAATGCCGCGCTCGATAAAGATATTATAGAGGGCCTGCTGGAACATATAGCCGATTGCGCCTTGCGTATCGGCGCCGCAATAGTCCAGCGGCACGGGATGCAGCTCGTTGACCGACAGTTCCGACCGGCGCAGAATGAAACCCACCTGCGGGCCATTACCATGTGTCAAAAGGACATCCCAGCCCTGCTCGATCATCGCCGCAATGTGCTTGCACGACTCGACGGCTGCGGCGTACTGATCCGGTATCGTCTGGTGCTTGCCATCCTTGATTAACGAATTGCCCCCAACGGCAACCACGGCTACTTTGCTCATGTCTAATTCTCCTCATCTTCTAGGCGAATAGTTGGATAGTCTAATAGACTTCCAGTCGAATAGTACATAGTGTGCAACTAACAACTACCCGCCTATGTAACTATTCGGCTAGAAGACCAGACAACTATCGC
>JBAVQS010000335.1:0-36061 GCA_049694275.1 Anaerolineae bacterium
TCGCGGCGCAGAAATCCATGCACGCGCAGTTCAATATCCGGAGTCAACATCGGTTCACGATTCTTGGTCGTCCAGACCAGATGATAAAACAAGCGCCAATAAGGCATGCCTCATTTCCTTTCATGCACAAGCAAACCCGAAGGCCCCGGGATTAAAAATCCCCGGGCTCAAAAAAGGCCCCGGCGGCAGAAAAAAGGGCCGCCGCCCCTTTTTTTCCCGAAAAGCCCCGCCCTTTTTTTGCGGGCGATTTCTAATCGCTCGGCCCCCCGGGATTGAAAATCCCCGGGCTCAACAAAGCGCGGCTCGCGGAAAAAAAGGCTAGCTCCGCTGCCCACCGCCGCCCTTTTTTTCGCCAGCCCCGCCTTTTTTTTGCGGGCGATTTCTAATCGCTCGGCCGGCCCCGGAGTTCGAAATTCCGGTCTGAACAAAGCGCGGCTCGCGAAAAAAGGCTAGCCGCTCCGCCGCCCGCCGCCCTTTTTCCGTCAGCCCCGCCTTTTTTTTGCGGGCGATTTCTAATCGCTCGGCCGACCCCGGGATTAAAAATCCCCGGGCTGAATCCACAGGACGGCCTACGAGCCGCAAGGCGCGGCTCGCGGAAAAAAGGCTAGCCGCTCCGCCGCCCCGCCGCCTTTTTTTTCGCCAGCCCGCCCTTTTTTTGCGGGCGATTTCTAATCGCTCGGCCCCCCGGGATTAAAAATCCCCGGGCTGAAAAAAGCGCGGCTGGCTGGCTCGGCTCGCTTCCAGAGTCCCAGAGTCCAGAGGCCCCAGAGTTCAGAGTCGGGCTAGGGACGCCGCCACCCGACACCCCTGAAGGTCGCCCAGGGAGTGCGGGAGATCGCCGACACGGACCGCACAGCGGGCGTCGTGCTGAGGGTCGAGGAAGCGCCGCCACGCACCACGCGGTATTGATTATCACCCGCATCCAATTTCTCGCGACCATCTTCTCGCTGATAGGGATAAGGCTTGTACACGCTCCGCGTCCATTCCCACACATTCCCGCTCAACTCTTCAATCCCATACGGACTCGCCCCGCGCGCGAAACACCCCACCGCACTCGTTGCACCAATTCCCGTTTCGGATGTGTTTGCCCTGTTTGCATCGAACTCGCCCTCCCACGGATATTCACGCTCCGGGACCCGATTGGCTACCGAGGGCAAGCTCGCCGGCCAGGCCAGCCCTTGCACAATACGGCGTACGTAAGGCTGTGCGGGAATCTGCATTCCACCCCGCGCCCCCTTTTCCCACTCCGCTTCCGACGGCAAAATAAAGTGATACCCTTGCGGCAGTTGCTTCCCGTAGGCCTCGTTCAGCCAGCGACAAAAGGCAAGCGCCTCATGCCAGGTGACCAGGCGCACCGGATGATTCGCGGGATCACGCAAGCTATCCTCATCGCGCGGCGTATGCCCACTCTTTCTGACAAACTCGCTCCATTGCGCCACCGTCACTGGAAACCGCGCCAGCCAGTACGGATAATCCAGCGTCTTGTTGGTGTGCTTGTCTTCCGCCCTTCCCATCACGAACGGCCCCGGCGGGACGACGCAGAACTCCATCGCGCCGACCTGAAGCACTTGTGCGCGCGGATCGCCAAAGCGCGCCAGGACCTTGCCGGCATCCGCACGCTCCGGCGCGGTCAGGTCGCTTGCCAACAACTCGACCAGGCGCGGGATGAGCCGTTCCAGGTAGGCGGGGCCGCCGTCCGGCAGTGTATCCCGTTCCACGATCTCGCGTCCCGCCAGTGCGGCCATCTGGGCCGACCAGAGCGCGGCGCGGGCCTGCTGCGCGTCGCGCGGCGCGCCAGACCCACACAGATGATATGCCAGGTCCAAAAGGGGGTTGACACTCCGCCGGTTATAATAGAGCTCCTCTGCGCCCAGTTCGGCGGCGAGGTCCCAGTAATCGCCTTCGCCTGCATGAGTAAAATAGACGCGCACCGCGTCTCGCTGCCCGGCCAGATAACACCCGGCGAGATATTCTTGAAAAGTGCGGTGTGGAAAACCATAGACGGCCGGACGCCCGAATTCGCCGCCGCGGCCCACGACCAACCCCGCCCGCTGATCTACATAGTCCAGAAACTCGGCCGCCAATCCAGCGCTCCCCAAAAACTCGGGCGCTTCCAGCAAGGTGAGCGCCTCGCCCCGCGCGAGGTCAGCCGCCAGGCCCACGCCGCGACCGGCGCGGTGCGCTTGATACGCCAGCCGCTCCATCGTCGCGCGCAGGCGCAGGTCATCGCGCAGGAAATCCGCCAGCACGCCGGTCTTGCCTTTTTGCCAGCGACGCAGTAAGACATCCACCGCAAGGTTGTACAGGCGCACGCGCTCGCGCGGCAGACCGACTTCGCGCTGGTGAATGATCGCCATCGTGGTGAGCATCATCGGGTTGGAAGAGAGCTCTTGCAAATCTTGCGAGTTAGCCGCCTCGGCCAGGTCCCCGGCCTTGTCCTGCGCCTGGCGCTCGTCAAATCGGCCCAGCATCTTTTGTGTGTTGTACCATGCGCTCGCAAACTGGGCGATCCGGTCGGAATCAAACGCGGCGAGGGTGTGAGGCTGAAAATTCGGCAGGACCGCCGCGCCCACATACGAACGGACGCGGCAGGTGATGATGACGCGCTGCGGCTGATGCGTTTGGAGGGTAGCGCCGACCGCCTGCCGGACCAGACCGCGCAGGTCGTAAGGCACCTCGTCCAGGCCATCGAGGACTAGCAGGCACGCATGCGAATCGAGGACGGATTCAAGCTCTGGCGCAAATTCAGGCGTCTCCAGCCGTTCCACCTCTTGCCGCAGTTGGTCGCGGACCGCCCCGGCCAGCGCCTGCCGCGCTTGCTCGGCGGGGAGCCCCGCGAGGTCGAGCGCCGCGAGGCGCGGCGCCAGATTGCGAAGGGTGATGTAAAGCGGCGTGAGCCCCTCTTCAAAACCCGGCGGCGGGGGACATTCCCCCAGACCGGCGGCGGCCACCTGCTCGATCAGCCGCCGGACGAACGTGCTCTTGCCCGAGCCCGGCTCGCCCAGCAGCGCGAGGCGGGTGGCCGCGGCGGCGGCTTGCAGCGCAGGCAGCGGGCGCGTCTCGCCCTCCGCGCCGAACGCCCGGCCGGCGCGCTCTTGACGCGCGGCCTGCTCCTGCGCGGTGAGCGGAACCGGGGTGGTGGTGTCCAGGTCGATATAGACGCGGTCGAGCGTAACTTCCTCGTCGAGTGTTTCGTCGCCGCCCATCGCCGCGAGTGGCAGGATGGAGCAGTCGCGGCGCAATTTCGCCAGGTAGCGGCGGCGCGCCGTCGCGCGTTGGCGCTCGGCCTCGTCGCCGGGCGCGTCGCCGTAAGTGACGGTGACCTGATTGTCATTGCCGGCCACGACGACATTGCCTTTGCCAAAGAGCGCGAGGCGATAGCGGTCCAAGTTCCCCAGCCGGGCCAGTTCCGCGCCCAGCGTTTTGGCAAACCACGCCCGGTCGGCTTCGGCCAGCGCGTTCCGGGCAGCGTCCAACGCTTCCAATTTCTCCAGGACCGCGTCGAGTTCCTGCCGCAGGGCAGGCGCCGTGTCCACCTGGCTTGCCAACTGCGCCGCGGCATCCGCCGCGTCCTTCCATCTTTGAATCTGATTGGCAAGCAGGTTCGTCCCCAGGCCAGCGGTTACGCCGCCGAGCGCCATGAGCGCCGACCAATCGCCCTGCTGCGCGGCCTGAGCCACCGGCCACAGCGCCGCCGCGGCGATAAAGGCATAGGCCGAGGTTACTCCGGCTGCGGCCATCTGCGCCTTCCACGCGCGGAGGTTGCTCGCCAGGGCTTGTTTCCATTGCGCCAGATCAAACGCCATCGGTCACCTCCATCCCCTTGATGTGCGGCAGGGACACGCGGCCCAGGACCGCTTTACGCAGTCCCACCGTATTCCCATAGCGCACGTGATTCACCCATCCCTGCACGCTCGCCGTCAATTCGTCCAATGTGATCTCGCCTGCGCCCAAAGCCGCCAGCCGGCTCCGCATCCGCCGCACGAAATGGACCCCTTTGCGCCGTTTCAGTCGCCGCCGGTCCGGGGAGACGACAAACCCCAGAAACGGAATGCCCTCCGTCACCGGCCGCGGGTGCGCGCCCGCGTGCAGGGTAATGCGCAGTTTTGCCAGGCGCGCCGCGATGGCGGCGTGCATCTTCCACAGCGTCTCCTTGTCCTCTGCAAAGACCAGAAAATCGTCCACGTAGCGCAGGTAGGCCGGGGCGCGCAGCTCGCGCTCGACAAAATGATCGAACCCGTTGAGATAGACGTTCGCCCAGAACTGGCTCGTCAGGTTGCCAATCGGCAGCCCGCGCGGGCGGTTGACCGCAAAAAGATCGTCCCCCGGAAAATAGACCATCGCGTATTCTTCCGAGAGCACCCCGATGCCGCTGGCGAGAATCTGGTCGATCAGCCACCGGATTTGCGGGTCGGTCACCTTGTGCGCGAGCTGGTCGCGCAGAATCGCATGATCAATCGACGGAAAATACTGCCGGACATCGCACTGCAAGACAAACGGATAACGCCGCGCAAACTCCTGACAGCGGGCCAGCGCGCGGTGCGTCCCTTTGCGAATACGATTGGCATAGGAATCAAAGATAAAGCTCCGTTCAAAGGACGGCTCGATCAGATTGCACAGCGCATGATGCACCACGCGGTCCCGAAAGGGCGCGGCCGAGATCAAGCGCCGCTTGGGGTCGTGAATATAGAAACTCGTGTACCGGCCGGGCCGGTAGGACTGGTCCAGTAATTCGCGCCGCAGGTCGAGCAGGTTATCTTCCAGCCGGTGCTCGAACGCCGCCACCTGTGCGCCGCCGCGCTTGCCCCGGCTGGCTTTCTGGTAGGCCCACAACAGATTGTCCCACGTACAGAGCGCATTATAATCCATGCTGGTTTCCAGGGTGGCGCCGCGCCAGGGTGTTTGGCCCAGGGCGCGGCGCCGTTGCTATTTGCCCGGCGCGTTCCGGGGCGACCCGCAAGAGCCGGGTCCGCGACAGAACGCGCGCGGCCAGGAACGAGTTCGGCTATTTTTACCTCGGCGGCGAATCCCCGCATGCGGAGACGCGCCGCATTTCTGGTCGGCAAAAATATGGACGCCGCCACCCGAAACCCTTGATTGTTGTTCAGGTTGTTCGGGTGATTGTTGTTACGGTTCGCACAGCGGGCGTTGTTCTGATTGTTGTTGAAAGCGCCGCCACGCACCACGCGGTGTCTTGATGAACTCGCCCCCGCAACTTTCGTTGCCGAATGAATCAGGTGGTCACACGCCGCCAGCCGCCGAGCAGTCGCCCGATTTCGGCGACCATGACTGCGACGTGCTCATACTGACCGGCGCTCAACCAATCCCATTTCGCCGCCAGGCGCAGGTAACACCGCACCCGGTCGAGCGCCTCATCTGCGGCGGCCAGTCGCGCCAGCCGCTCCTTGCCCTGCCGGTGATTCGCCGCTTCGAGTTGATCGTTCAAATCGAATGCCGCATCGAGCAGGCGCTGGGTGAAGGTGTGGCGATGCGCCCGCGGGAATTGATTGGTCGCGGGCAACAACCAGGTCAGAAAATCGAACGTCCGCACGAAAATCGGCATTTCCGATTCAGCCATCGACCCCTCCTGATTTTTCAAAGAGAGCATTCCGCGCGTCCAGAGAAGGGGGACACCCCCTTCTCTGGACTCTTCCCCCTCCAGAGTCCCAGAGTCCAGAGCCCCAGAGTTCAGAGTCGGGCTAGGGACGCCGCCACCCGAAACCCTTGATTGTAGTACAGGGAGTACGGGGGATCGTAGTCACGGGGCGCACAGCGGGCGTTGCCCTGAGGGTCGAAGAAAGCGCCGCCACGCACCACGCGGGATTCATTAGCACCGGCATTCAGCTTTTCGCGGCCATCTTGCGGCTGATAGGGATACGACTTGTACACGCTCCGCGTCCATTCCCACACATTCCCGCTCAACTCTTCTATCCCATACGGACTCACGCCGCGCGCGAAACACCCTACCGCACTCGTCGTGCCAATTCCGGTTTCCATCGTGTTCGCCCGGTTCGCATCGAACGCGCCGTCCCACGGATATTCACGCTCCGGGACCCGATTGGCTACCGAGGGCAAGCTCGCCGGCCAGGCCAGCCCTTGCGCAACACTGCGCGTATAAGGCTGTGCGGGAATCTGCATTCCACCCCGCGCGGCCTTTTCCCACTCCGCTTCCGACGGCAAAATAAAGCGATAGCCTTGCGGCAGTTGCTTCCCATAGGCCTCGTTCAGCCAACGGCAAAAAGCTAATGCCTCATACCAGCTCACCCCGACCACCGGGTGGTTCGACAGATTGAACGGCGCCCCATAATCGCGAAAGGTTTCCCGTGCGTCATTGTCATAGCGCCCCTTGAATTTGCCCTCGCGCCAGAATCCCACCTGTTCAGCCTCCGCCCAGAACCCACGCGCGGCATAGCCGCCTGCCTGAACGAACGCCCGGTACTGCGCATTGGTGACGGGAAACCGCGCCAGCCAGTAGGGATAATCCAGCGTCTTGTTCGTATGCTTTTTTGCATCTTTATCGTCAGCCCCCATCACGAATGGCCCTGGCGGGACGACGCAGAACTCCATCGCGCCGACCTGGAGCACCTCTTTGCGTGGGTCCTCCAGACACGCCAGCACCTCTCCGGCCCCGGCGCGCTCGACCGCTGGCAGACGCGTGCTCGCCAGCAACTGGACCTGCCACCCCCGCACCCGCTGGAACGATTCCTCCTGCACCTCGTCCCGAGCCAGCGTCAGGTTCAACGTCTCGGCCAGCGCCTGCCCCGCAATCCGCGCGCCCCATTCGTCGTCGGGCTTGGCTTCCGGCGCTGGCGCACGGTGGCACAGCCGGTCAATCAGCCCCCACATTGCATAATCCGCGCCCCGCTTGGTCTTGGCCGCCGCCAGCAGCGCCGCCTCCCGCCACCGGTTCGGGTCCGTTCGCGCCAGCCGCGCCAACTCTGCCGGAAACTTGTAATTGGTCAGATAACACGCGGCGAGATACTCCTGGAACGTCCGGTGCGGATAGGTATAGACCCCCACCCCATGCGGGATCAACAGCCCCGCCCGCTGGGAGAGATAGTTCATCAAGTCCCTGGGGTTCAGCCCCGCGTCCGGGTTAAGATCGAACAACCGCGTCACCAACTCTTTTTCCGGCACATCCCCCGTCCCCTGCAATTCCGTTTGACTGGCGTGCACCTGAAACGCCAATTCTTCCAACACCCGCCGCAGCTTGTCCCGGTCCACCTTGAGCTGCTCCGACAGGCGCGGCGGTTGAGCGACTACATTGCCCTGTGTATCGAACAGCACCTTCGGGCGTTCCCACTGGTCCAGCAGCAAATCCACCGCATCCGCATAGAGTTCTTCCCGCTTTTCGGGGAGGCTGCCGCTGCGCCACGCATGGAGCGAGGCCATCAACGTCAGCAAGAGTGGGCGCTCCGCCAGCTCGCGCAAGCGCGGATTGGAGAAGATGGCGTTCTTGAGCAATACTGCTTTGCCCTGCGCATCCTGAGTGTTCTGCTTGCGCAAGCTGGCTGTGTGCAGATACCAGTTCTCTACAAAGCGGCGAATCTGCCCATCGCTGAACGGCGCGAGCTCGGTCGCCTCAAAGCCGGTCAGCCGCCAGTCTTGCTTTTGATAGGCATAGGTGCGGCTGGTGACGAGGATGCGACATTTCGGAAAGGCTTTGGCGAAATCCTCCACCGCCTGCTTGATCTGGACGCGGCACTGGTTCGCTTCGGGCACTTCGTCCAGCCCGTCGAGCAGGAGCAGACCTCCGGCCCCGCGTAGCTCAGCCTGGAGGAGCGGCGCAAACTCTGTCAGCATCGCGGTCTGGAGTCCGCCCGCGATGAACTGCCAGAGGTGCTCGGCCGTCGCCCGCGCGTTGGACGCGGGCAAGCCGCGCGCCGCAAACTCGCGCAGGACCACACGCACCGGGATGAGCGCACCGTGTCGCCAGGGTTGAGGTTGGGGATCGGCCTGCTTGTCGCGCCCCGGCTGTTCCTCTTGTTCGGGCGGCAGGGGCTGGGTGAGAAGCAGGAGGTTGATTTGGGGATCGCCGCGAGCCTCCCCGCACAGGCAGAGCGCGACGAAATTGACGAACGTGCTCTTGCCGCTGCCGGGGCTGCCGAGCAGGACAAGGCGCGCGTGGCGGTCCAGTTGTTCCAGCGCCGAGAGGCGGCGCATTTCGCGTGGCTCACGCATTGTGGCCTCGCGTGCGGTGAGGTCGCGGTCGGCATCACTGCCGGTGGTCAAGAGCGCGGTATAGACCGCATCGAGCGAGAGGCGCGCTTTCGAGTCGGACGCGGCCACCGGGTCAACCCCGGACAGCGACAGTTCGCGCGCCGACTCGAATACGTGATTGAGAAAAGACTGGCGGAGGTCAGTTACGTTTTTTTTTCAGAGGCGGGCGGTTGGTTCACGTTGATGACGTTGCCGCTCCCCGCGACCTGGATATTGTGGTCGCCAGCTATGTTCTGGATGAGCTGCTGGCCGCCCGGAAGCTTGCCGACCTTTTGGAGGAGGGTCTGCGCGGCCGCAACCAGTTCGGGGTCCTGGTCTGCTTTAACCCTGGCAACCTCTTCCTTGAGCAAGTCCTTCCGTGCTTGAGAATCGGGGCGGGCCTCGACCGATTCGGCGGCCTGGGCCACATCACTCATGTCGCCATACTTGTGCTTGAGCAGGCTCTTGAGCGCGCCATAGGCGTCCACAAATGCTTTCTTGGCGACATCGGTCGCGCCGGCGGCGGCGCCGGCGGCAATCGCGGCGAGAATAGCGGCGGTGATCGGGTCCATGCTGACCTCCGTGAAATGGGCGGATTGCAAAGCAGGTGTGATTTCGTCGGGAAGGCAGGTCAGAGACGCTGCCCCTACGGGTAATACAGCGGATGCTGTATCATTTGACGCGTAGGGCGCAGGTTTGAAACCTGCCCCTACGGACTCGTGTTCGGATTATCGCGCCACTTGCAATGCTTGTCCACTCTAAACGGCAGTCCCCTCATTGTCTCATTGCCACCGGGTGGGGTGATTGGGTATAATGACTGTCAGTGTGAATTATCGGCGCGTTTTACGCGTTTCTATAAAGGGGCATGACATGACACCGGAAGAACTGAATCAGGCGGTCCAGGATGGCAAGCTGGAGCAGGCGGCCGCCCAACTGGAAAAGGATTGCGCGGACCTGGCCGCGAAAGGGGACACCCACAAGGCAGCCGAGACGGCGAACGACCTGGGAGTCGTCTATTATATGCTCAAGCAGTACGACCCGGCGCGCGCTGCGCTGGGCCGGGCGCGGGAGCAGTTTGAAGGCGCGAACGACGTGGTCGGCAAGGCGCGAACGATGGGGAACCTGGCGCGCGTCGAGGAACAGGCCGGGGACAAGGACAAGGCGGCGTCCCTCTACTGGGAGGCGGCGGAGCTGTTTCACCAGGCGAACGAACGGGACGACGAGTTTGCGACCATGCGCTCACTGAGCCAGCTCTATATGAAAAGGGGAGGGTGGCTTCAGGCGCTGGCAACCTTTGACCAGGCGCTCCAGATCAAGCCCAACCCCGGGCTGCGCGAGGCGATGCTCCACCGCTTTTACCAGATTCCGCTGAAAATGTTTGGCTTGGGCTCGGGCTCGAAATAAGACAGGAGCCAGGTTCCTTGTAGAACCTGGCTCCTCTTTTTCTATTGAACCTGGAAGGTGGCAGTCTGGTCGAGCGTGTCGTTGACAGAGACATCGACGTGGTAATCACCGGTCGGCCAGGGCTTGGTCTGTTTGAGCGTGAAATCGAGGTTGCGGGTACCGCCGGCCTGGAGCGTCGTGCTGTCGATCAACTGCGAGCCAAAATACCAGCTCGCCTTGAAGGAGGTATTGTCGGGCGCATCCTTGATGGCGACGACCAGGTGCAGCGTGATATCCTTCGGCGTAAAGGTGCTCGTCGGATCGACCGGGTCAAAGACCTGGGGCGTCACCGAACGGCAAAAGGTAGTCGAGTCGATCAGGCCGGAGCTCGTGGTCGCGCCGGAATCGGACGCGACCGAAAAGTTGACGGTCTGGGCGAGCGTGTCGTTGACGTAGACATCGACGTGAAAGGTCCCGGTGGGCCAGGAGGTTTTGGGCTTGAGCGTAAAGTCCAGGTTGCGCGAGCCGCTGGTGGTCAGCGTATACTCGTCGATTTTCGTATTGGGCGCCGCGGCGCTGCCCACGTCGTCTGCAATCCAGACTGCGCGAATGGCCGTTTTATTCGGCGCCTGTTCAATCGTCACGACCGCGTGAAAGGTATCGGCCGGGGCAAAGCTCGTCGTCGGATCGACGGGATCAAAGTTGCTGCCCTTGGTACTGCGGGCCATGACGATGTTCGTGATGACGCTGCCCGAGGTGTTAGCGGAGGGCGTGCTGCCGGCGGAGGGCGTGCTGAGCCCCGACCCGGTCGAGCTGCCGGCGGAGGGTGTGCTGAGCCCCAAACTCGTCGAGCCGCTGGGCACGGTCTTGACCGCCCGGATAGTAGGGACCGTCGAGACCGCCGCCGGGGTGAGCGTGCCCAACGCATTCCCGATTGCCGGTCCCAGAAGGACGAGCCCGCCGCCCACACACACACTCGCCAGCACCAGGAGCCCGCACAGGCCGAGCACTACCATCAACCAGATCGGCATGCCGCGGCGGACCGGCGCCGGCGCCGGGGGAACGACATAATTATTTGCCATCTCTTCTCCTTTCTATAAAAAAAGCGTTCCAGCGATATTACTGGAACGCTTATTATATGCAGGAGTACGTTTAGATTCAAGGGGCGATTGTGCAATCGCGCACAATGGACGCCTGGCCTATTCTTCTTCTTCGACCTCTTCGCCGGCGCGTTCCTTGCGCGCCTTGTCGATGATTTGTGAGGCGATGTGGCTCGGGACGATGTCGTAGCGGGTGAATTCCATCTTGAAATAGCCGCGGCCCTGGGTCATCGAACGCAGGTCGGTGGCATAGCGCTCGATCTCGGCCAGCGGGGCTTCGGCGCTGACCACGCTCCAACCTGTCCTTTGGTCCATACCGAGCACGCGGGCGCGCTTGGTGTTGAGATCGCCGATCACATCCCCCATAAAGTTCTCGGGAACGGTGATCTCGATTTTCATCACCGGCTCGAGCAGCACGGGGCTGGCCTGCGGAAACCCGTTCTTGAACGCCTTGTGCGCGGCCAGCTTGAACGCCATTTCAGACGAGTCCACTGCGTGGTAGGACCCATCGTAGAGGATAGCGCGGAAATCGGTTGCGGGGAATCCGGCAAGGACGCCCTTGTGGATGATTTCGCGCATCCCCTTTTCCACCGCGGGGATGAATTGGTGGGGAACGGAGCCGCCAAAGACCTCTTCGGCAAACTCGAAACCGGTGCCGCGCGGTAGGGGCTCAAACCGGACCCAGGTGTCGCCGAACTGGCCACGGCCACCCGTCTGCTTTTTGTGGCGGCCCTGCACCTCAACCTTTTTGGTGATCGTCTCTTTATAGGGAATCTTGGGGACGCTGGTGAGGAGCTCGACGCCGAATTTTTGCTTGAGGCGGCGGGTGGCGACATCCACGTGCGAATCGCCCATGCCCGACATGATCGTCTCGCCGGTATCCGGCTCGCGATAGACGCGCAGCGTGGGGTCTTCGTCGACGAGACGCGTGAGGGCCGAGCCCATCTTGTCCAGGTCGGTCTTGGTTTTCGGATTGAGGGCGACGGAATAGACCGGATTCGGATAGGCGATCTTGGCGAGGGTGAGCGAGTGCCCCTTGTCGCCCAGTGTATCGCCCGTCTGGGTCTCGCTCAATTTGGCGACAGCGCCGATGTCGCCCGCGCTCACACGTTTGATCGGAATCTGTTCCTTGCCGCGCAGGATGTACAACTGGCCGATGCGCTCTTCGTCGCCGGTGCGCGAGTTGACGACGCGCGAGTCGGAGGTCATGGCGCCGGAATAGACGCGGAAGGAGGTGAGCTTGCCGACATACGGGTCCGCCTGGGTTTTAAAGACAAAGGTGGCCAGCGGACCGGAATCGGTCACCGGCAATTTTTCCTGCTTGTGGGTGGCGGGATTCTCGGCGACGGTCACCGGCATATCCGTCGGCGCGGGGCAATAGTCGACAAAGAATTTCAAGAGATAGGGGACGCCGATGTTGGCCGAGGCCGCGCCGCAGAGGACGGGGACGAGCGAGCCGTTGCGGATGCCGGCGTCGAGGCCCTTGCGGATCTCTTCTTCCGTCAGTTCCTCGCCGGCCAGGTATTTCTCGATGAGCTGGTCATCGCTTTCGGCGGCGATTTCGACCAACTGGCTGCGCCGCTCTCCCACGGTACCGGCCAGGTTCGCCGGCACGTCGCTCGGCTTGTCGTCGTGGCCCAAAAAGGCCTTGCCGCTGATGACATTGACCTCGCCCTTGAAATCCGCCTGGCTGCCAATGGGGATCTGCATGGCGACAACGCTCTTGCCGAACCGCTCGCGCAACTGGTCGAGGACGCGATCGAAATTCGCGTTCTCGCGGTCCATCTTGTTGATGTAAATAATTCGCGGCAGGTTGAGCTCGTCGCAGTATTGCCAGACGAGCTCGGTGCCGACTTCGATGCCGCTGACGGCGTCTACGAGAATGACTGCGCAGTCGGCGACGCGCAGCGCGCCCTTGACCTCGCCGACGAAATCGACATAGCCGGGGGTGTCGAGCACATTGATCTTGTAGCCGTTCCATTCGCAGGGGACCAGGGAGGCGCTGATCGAGATTTTGCGACGCTGCTCTTCGGGGTCGTAATCGGAGACCGTATTGCTTTCTTCGATCTTGCCCAGGCGGTTGGTCGCGCCGGTATCAAAGAGGAGGGCTTCGGCGAGCGTCGTCTTGCCGGAGCTCGAGTGGCCAATCAACACAACATTACGAATTTTATCCGTACTGTACTCATTCATAGGCGGTCGTTGCCCTTTCTGAGGTTGAAATATTGAGGAGAGTGCGTTCTATTATACCACCGTCAAGGCAATTCGCAAGATTTTCAAAACTTGACGATGAGCTTGCCGGTGTTGGACCCATCAAAGAGCCGGTTGAATGCCTTGACCGCATTTTCCAGATCGTCCACGACATCCACCCGGTAGCGCAGTTTGCCTTCGGCGTGCCAGCGCTGGAGATCCGGCAATGCTTCCATGGCGCGGCCCAAATAATCCAGGACCAAAAAGCCCTCGATCCGCGCCCGCTTGCCGATGAGGTTCCCCAGATTGCGCGGGCCGGGAGCAGCCCTGGTCGCATTGTACTGGGCGATCAATCCGCACAGGACCACGCGCGCGCGGAGATTGAGGAGCGAGAGCGCGGCTTCGAGGATTTCCCCGCCAACGTTCTCGAAATGAATGTCAATGCCGTTCGGGCAGTGTTTCTTGAGAGTTTCATAGACCGGCTCGGTCTTGTAATTGAGCGCGGCGTCAAACCCCAGCTCATCCGTCAGCCAGCGGCATTTTTCGTCGCTCCCTGCGATTCCGACCACGCGGCAGCCCTTGATCTTGCCGATCTGGCCGACGAGCGAGCCAACCGCCCCTGCCGCGGCGGACACGACGAGCGTTTCACCCGGGACCGGCTTGCCAATATCCAGCAGGCCAAAATAGGCCGAGAGGCCAATATGCCCGAGGAGCGAGAGGTAGGCGGTAAGCGGAATGGACGGGTCGTCCGGCAGGAGCGCCAACCCCTTGCCATCCGACAGCGTATAATCTTCCCAGCCCAGCGTGCCGCAGACGTGGGTCCCTTCGGGCAAATGGGAGTTGCGCGATTGTGCGACGACGCCGACGGTCATGCCGCGCATAACCGCGCCGAGCGGAATGGGACGGATATAGGAACCGCCCGCATCCATCCAGCCGCGATAGGTTGGGTCGAGCGAAAGGTAAAGGTTGTGAATGAGAACCTGTCCTTCATTGAGCGCCGGGATCGGTTCCGTGCGCAGTTCGAGGTCCGATTCCTTGACGGGGCCGACGGGCCGAGCGACGAGACACCATTGCCGGTTCAGGGTAGCTGACATTTTTGCTCCTTGCAGGTAAGTAGCAGGCATTGTAGCACGCGGGACGATTCAGCGTCAACCGGGCTGCGCCTGTCATTGCGAACCGTTTTTGTGAAGCAACCCCACATTAGACGTCAAAGGAAAAGTAGTGTAAAATGAGCTACATTCGCTCTTGGGAGCTTTTATGAACGACCAACCACTTTCTCTTATCCGAGTTTCTGGCGATTCGAGTCCCTTCAAGGCAGCCGGCGCGATCGCGGCGATTATTCGCGAAAGACACCATGTCGCAGTCCAGGCCATTGGCGCCGCGGCATTGAACCAGGCGATGAAGGCGATTATTTACGCTCGTCGCTACGTGGAACAAGACCAGCTCGACCTGATCTTTATTCCTGCGTTCCAGGATATTGAACTGGAGGGCGCGGTCAAGACCGCCGTACGACTCGAGGTTGTTGCCAGGCCGCTCGTCAAACCAGAGACCGAACAAGCCGCACCTTGATTTTCATGCGCCTGATCCGGTAGTTGGCGCTCGAAACAAGAAACCAGGTTTCCGCTATTCCGAAAGGAGAGCGCGAACCTGGTTTCTTGTTGCACACACGGGCGATACTCGAGACGCCTTACGGAGCGCGCGGCGCCGCCGGTTTGACAAAGCGCCGGATGAGCCAGGTCGCGCCAAAAGCGACAAGGCCAAACACCACGACATAGGGCAGGAGAACGACGATCACCCAGATAAGGAGGTCGCCGATTGCGCGCAGGAGCGAAGTCTGGACGCGCGCCGCATCATTAAACGTTTGGCCCGGATTCCAGCCAATGGGGGTGGGGGTCGGCGTGGGCGTCGGCGTCAGGGTGGGGGTCGGCGTCGGCTGCGGCTCGTGCAGGTCGACCGTGATGGTCGAAAACGACGAGCGCGCGTTGAGTACATTGAGTTGGCCCTTGATCTGTTCAATCTGGGCTTCCACATCGCTCAACTGCTGGTTGACCTTGAGCGCTTCGTCGACCGTGGCCGCCTTGTCGAGGAACTGGCGAATCCGGTCGCGTGTCGCTTCCAAATTCGTTTGACGCGACTGGAGATCCACATACTGGGCGCTCACATCCGAGCTCGACGTCGTGTCTGAGGTAATCTTGAGCGCGACATTGCGAACGCGGTTGAGCGCCTCTTCAAAACGATCGACCGGCACCTGCATGGTGACCTGGGCGCCGGTGGTGCTCCCCTCGGCAAAGGTATGGCTGCCCTGCAGATAGCCGCCGGCATCCGAGGCGATTGCGGTAAGCCGCTCGACCGCAGTCGAGGTCTTGTCCACGGTCAAAACCAACTGGGCGTTCTTTATGATTTTGTGGTCCAGAGGAATTGCCGCGCTCGGTTGGTCGCTCCCGCCGCCGGTGCTGGGCGGCGCCTTTTGGGCCGCCGGGGCCGAAGTAGGCTGAGCCGCGGAAGTGGCCGCGGGGGCCGGCGCTCCGGCGTTTTGTCTTTCGAGGGCGCCGGCTGCCGGGGCGGAGGTTGCAGGTGCGCCAGTGGGAGCAGCCGGTGAGGCACAGGCAGCTAGAGCGAGTGCGGAAATCACAAGCGCTAACACGGTCAGCACCGCCAGGGGCGTCTTGAGTGCGCGCCGGGGCATCACGTTGGGGTATTGCATCTCTCTCCTCCTTTGTTCATCCTATTATCGCGCAAAAACCGCTTTGATAACAAGACGTGCGGAGAGGCAAATTTGTTGCACGATTCGCCGATCATGGTAAAGGGTCCGTGGGGATGAACAGTATTCACTCCCACGGACCCTTTCTCTATTTGATCAGTTCGTGCCTTCCACGTTGTCGATCACGAGTAGCAGCTCGTTTAGCGCTTCGGGATCGAGCTGTTCGGCATCCGGGTTCGTCTGTGGCGCATCGCCCTCGCCCTGCTGTTGTTGGGCTTCCGGTCGCGCATCACGCAGGTCTATTCTCGAAATCCAGCCGAGCGTCTCGCCGTTGATGAGCACCTCGTGATAGAGGCCATTTTCTTTGGTCTTGCCTGTCGTCTGAATCACAGCCTCTTCATCGTGAGAGGAGAGCTCGAGGACCGGTTCTTGCATGTTTCGATCCAAAAGATCGAGCGGTCCCTCGACGATCAGCCTGGGACCCAACTCGAGCGCGCGCTCGGGGCGCTTGGGGCGCTCCCCGGTCAGCGGTCGGGTCTCCGGATCAGGCGCCGAGACCCGAACGTTGCGCCCGCGCGCCTTGACCAGTTTCTTCATCGATTTCTTGCTCAGGTGCGCCTTGTCCTCGCCGGTCTCTTTGTTTTTGAGATCTGCCACGCCGGTGCTCCGGTCCCCCTTGTGCGCTCGCTTGAACAGCTTTTTGTAGAGGAGATTGGGACTCGTCACGCTCAAGAGTCCATTGATGTTGGATGGCGGATCAAAGCCCGCGGCGGCCACCGCGCCCACGGCAAAGTCAGTGCAGTTGTATCGAAAGAGGTTGTACGGCGAGTTCTCATGGGCCTGGATATAGCCGATCAAACGGGCCGCCTGAGCCGGAGTCGTGATGACATAGTTCTTCGATACGTATCCGGGCTCGCCTTTGGAGATAGTGTCCGGTTCGCGAAGCTCCCCGCTGATTCCCCCAAAAAGCTGCTTGACGATGTTCGAGCCCGATATCGGGTTCTTGCCCTTGGGGAAAAACCCGAGCGAGGTTTTGAACTGGTCTTGCAGATTCCCGGCAGTCAAGGGGCGCTGCTCAATCGCCTCCTTGACCTGCTCTCCCTCTTCGGTCTCTTCCAGCATTTCGTAGGTATAATCCCGCCCCAGTTCCAGGTCGATAAAGGCGTGTCCGGCGATCCCGTCGGTAAATTCCTTGAACGTCTGCTTGCCGCGTACCGCGGTATTGGTCTTGACCCCGAGCCGTAAGACCAGGTAGGGAGAGCTCCCTTTGGCAAGGCGGCCCGTTTCTTCAAGCGCCTTTTGGTCCTGCGTGCGCTTGTCGCGCTTTCTCTTTTTGAATGGGTTCTTGCGCTGGATGACGTTGGTGAGCTGGCGCTGCACCGGTTTGTGGCTGCCCTCTCCTCCGGTCTGCTGGACGACGTGCGTCAATTCGTGTGCAAGCAGTTTCTTGCCCTCGGTCGATTCCAGGTCCCCCTTGCCCTCGCCCAGGTAAATATCCTGCCCCTGGGTAAAAGCCTGCGCGCTCACCTCGCGGTTCAACTGGGCCGATTGGCCATCCGCATGCACCCGCACGCCGCCGAAATCCGCGCCCATGCGCGACTCGAAGAATTTGCGCGTCTCGCCCGGCAGTGGGCTCCCGCTCCCGCGGCTCGTATTCACATGGTTCTCAAAAGAGCCTTCGGCTTCAAAGCTCTCCTCATCGGTTGTCCGGCTGGTTTGCGCGGCGGAGAGACCGCTGACCACCGGCGATAGACTGCCGACCCCCGCTATCTCCGTTCCGCTCTGCCTGCTCACGACCTGCTGGGCCACGCGGTCGGCCTCCTGCTCGTAGGGATCGTGCGCCGCGCCGACGACGAGCTTTCTTTGGATCAGACGCGCCACCTGACGATTGCCAAGCGTCCGCTGAAGGGTGAGCAGGTGCTCCGGTCTGACCGCCGGGGGATAGTCGAGCGCCCGGATGGCGATGGATGGGTCGGGGCTCCAATCGCGCGCCGCGTACGAGCTCGCGGTATCTGCCTCGAACTCGTGCGATCCCGCTTGTACGTCTTTTGTATTTAACCTGCGTTTGATGTCTCGTTTGTGCTCGGTCTGTGCCTCGAGCGGTCTACTAGCCATATAATCCTCCTATAGCCAGTGGAATTTTGTCCGTTTCCACCTCTTCGATAAGTGCTGGAGATTATGCAGGTGGAGGTTCCCCTTGAAGGGGTGGTTGCCGATCGGATCGAGGGCCTCGGGGATGATCAGAACGCGATTATCATAGCATAGGCGTCCAACGTGGTCAACAGCATATTGATTTTTGCCATAATTGACGAGGGAACGGCTTGGCGGTAGAATCGCACAAAATCCTTCTTTGCAGGAGATGGCGACGATGCCTACCTATATCCCCGAACCGTTCAAGATCAAGTCCGTCGAGCCGCTGCCTTTGCTCACCAAGGAACAGCGGGCCGAAAAACTCAAAGAGGCCGGCTATAACATATTCTTGCTCAACGCCCACGATGTGACCATTGACCTTTTGACTGATTCGGGCACCAGCGCAATGAGTTCCGAACAGTGGGCAGGCATTATGCTCGGCGATGAATCCTATGCAGGGTCAGAGAATTTTCTGCATCTCCGCGAAACGGTCAAACAGCTCTTTGGGTTTGACGACTTTGTGCCCACACACCAGGGACGTGGCGCTGAGCAGGTGCTATTCAATGTGCTGGTGCAGCCCGGACAGATCATCCCGAACAATACTCATTTCGATACCACAAGAGCCAATGTCGAGGCGCGATCTGCCGAGGCACGGGATATGGTCATCCCGGAGGGGCTCGATCCGACCAGCACCCATCCGTTCAAGGGCAATCTCCATCTGCACAATCTTCAACACTTGATTGAAGAGGTCGGACCGGACAAGATTCCGCTGGCGATGATTACCATCACCAACAATGCGGTGGGCGGTCAGCCCGTCTCGCTGCACAATATCCGCGCTGCCAAAAAGCTCCTCAGCCAGCACAGCATCCCGCTTTATCTGGATGCCGCGCGCTGGGCCGAGAATTGTTATTTCATCCAGCAGCGCGAAGAAGGGTACAAGAACAAATCCATCCTCGATATTGCGCGCGAGGTCTTTTCCTACGCCGACGGCTTTACGATGAGCGCCAAAAAGGATGGGCTGGTGAACACCGGCGGGCTATTGGCGACACGCGACCCCGATGTGATGCGCCGACTCAAGGACCGTCTGATTTTGACCGAAGGCTTCCCGACATACGGCGGGCTGGCGCGGCGTGACCTGGAGGCGATGGCGATTGGGCTGACCGAATCGCTGAACCCGGCCTATCTCAACTATCGCATCGGGCAGGTGCGTTACCTGGCGGAACGGTTGATGGAGCGTGGGGTGCCGGTCGTGCAGCCGCCGGGCGGGCATGCGGTTTTTCTCGACGCCAAGCGCTTTCTGCCTGATATGCCCCAGTCCCAGTTCCCCGGACAGGCGATTGTCGCCCAGTTGTATCTGGACGGGGGAATCCGATGCTGCGAGATCGGGAGCGTGATGTTTGGCAAGGTCGATGCGACGACGAACGAATGCTGCTGGCCGGACCTGGAGCTCGTGCGACTGGCCCTCCCACGGCGCGTTTATACGCGGAGCCATTTCGATTATGTCGCCGATGTCATCATCTCGACTTACCAGCAGCGCACTCAGATCCGTGGAATGAAGATTGTGTACGAAGCGCCGGCGTTGCGGCACTTTAGCGCGCGCTTCGAGTGGGTGTAAATTCCGGCTCGTGCGAGGAGAGAAAGGAATCGAGAAAGCCCAAATCAGGGGACCGGCCAAACGGGGAGCGATAGGCTTGACGAAACGCGTCAGCCCATTGCCAATCCGCATTAGCCAAGCCGGTGCTCTTGCAGAATCCAGGTCACGGCGCCGGCCAGGTCGTCGACAATGAAGGGGTGCGGACCTGGCCATTGATCCAGGCGCGCGATGGCTTCCGCGCCGCGCCCGGTTCGCACGAGCAATAGGGTACATCCGGCCGCCAGTCCCGCCTGCATATCCTCTAATGAATCGCCGACCATATAGGAAGAGGCCAGGTCCAGATGATGCCGGGCGCCCGCCCGGAGAATGAGCCCCGGCTGTGGCTTGCGACAGGCACATCCTTCGTCCGGATGGTGCGGGCAATAGAGAATATCATCCACCCGCCCGCCGGAGCGGACCGCCTGTTCGACCATCCGCCGGTGGATTTCTTCCACCTGCTCGCGGGAGGTCAAAGCGCGCGCGATCGCGGACTGGTTGGTGATGACCAACACATGAAAATCGGTTTCGGCCAAACGGGCGAGCGCCGCGAGCGCGCCGTCCAAAAACTCGAACTCGCTCCAGGATTTCACATAATCGGAGCGATTGCGATTGATGACACCATCCCGATCCAAAAAGACGGCGCGGCGATTTTCCATACGGTCCATAGGAAGGGGTTTGCTCAACGCCAATATTGCATCAGGACGACCGCCGAGATGAGGATGACCGCCAGGGCCAAAAGCACAGAAAAGATGCGCAGGGCAATGTTGGGCCCAGGCATTATACCCGCATCAGGCACCCAGAGCCATTGATGCAATTCACGCGCCTCAGTATTGGAGGGATTGATCTTCAAGGCGCGCTCGACATAGCCCAGAGCCTCTTCCAGGTCGTTGGTTGTCCGCGCACAGCCGATCCAGGCCCGGTCGTTTTGCGGGTCCATCTGCGCCGCCTGCTGGAATAGCGCGTGCGCACGTTCGTTGGCGCCCTGCGCAATCAAGCGCATGCCCTCGTCGACAAGGGCCTGTGCATCGGCTTTGAGCCGGGCCCTGGCGGTCGCCAATTCCTGCTGGACCTGGACATTCTCCTGATCGAGCGTCAGCGAGCGCTCGAAGGATTGCACCGCCTCAACCGAGCTGGCGGCCATGCGCCCCTGCCCTCGCCATCCCTGGATATTGTTCGGATCGATTTCGGTAATACGCACAAAGACCTGGCGCGCCCGTCGCACCTGGCCCCGCTGGCCCAGGTAATGCCCGACCTCGGTCAACATGGGAATATCAGTCTCTTTGAATCGCGCCAGTTGCGCCAAAAGGGAATCCACCCCGCCCGTTGCGGCAGGCTGCGCCGGGTCAATGGCAAGCGCCTCGACGTAACTACGGACCCCTTCATCCCATTCCGTCGCGCTCTCGGCGCGGCCCAGCCAGCCCTCAATGACTTGCGGAGAAACCCGGGTCGCCTGAGAAAATGCGGAAAAAGCAACGGCGCGGTTCCCCTGCCCCAGAGCGGCCTTCCCCAGCCGAATATAGCTATGGGCATCCGCTGTGGTTTCGCGGAGACCTTCCTCTACTTCCTTAGCCAGCAGGCGATAGGCATCGGCCGCCTGGGACCCCGGCGCAAACCGGAGAATGCTCTGCCCCTGGCGCACCGCCTGCTTCATGGCGACAGTGTTGCGCACGGCAGCGGAGAAAAAGGGCGCCTGAATTCCAAATTCGGATTTGACCTCGGCAATGATCTCGCGGGCATGACGCAGATGCGGGTCGTACATGGAGAGGAAGAGGCCGGCAATGCGGAGGGCCGGGTTGATCTTGGTCTTGATCTCGTCGACGATTTGCAGGAACCAGCCGAGGGCTTCCATGGCGAGATAATCAGCCGGAAAGGGGATGACCACTTCATCCGCCGCAGCCAGGGCATTGCCGGTGAGAATACCGGCATTGGCCGGGCAATCGAGCAGCAAGTAATCGTATTGAGAACGCGCCGACGCGAGGGCATTCTTGAGTGCAAGGATGCGAATCCCCTTGCTCTCGAGCTGCCGTTCCGTCTGCCGGAGGGTATGACTGGCCGGGATCAGGTCGAAAGCTTCGGGGGTCTTGCACACGAGCTCGGCGAGCGGAACCGGGGTGGCGGCGAGGGCATCGCTGATCGTTTTGCCCTCCGGTGCGAGCTTCCATCCCAGCGAGATGCTGAGCGAGGCCTGCGGGTCCAGGTCAATCGCCAGCACGCGGCGGCCGCGTTCGGCCAGCGCCGCCGCGAGATTACCCGTCGTCGTCGTCTTGCCGACGCCGCCCTTGACATTTGAAACTGCAATTACGCGCGCCATACGCTCGCACCTCAAAGAACTGCGGAGGTGCTCGTCACGATTGATGCTATTTGACCCAAACCGGATTCAATTCGTCGGCCCCATTATTGCTGATATTTTTGAGATTATATCCGTCGCGGTCGATGATATAGATCTGCGGATGGCCGGAACGCGACGACCAAAAGACAAGATGTTTACCATCCGGCGACCAGGAGGGACGCTTGTTCCAGGGCGAGCCCAATCCGCTGCTATTGGTCAACCGCGTCGAGGTCTTGGCGGCAAGATCGTAGATATAGATTTCGTCACTGCCGCTTTCCGTCGAGACATACGCGATGGCTGAATTATCCGGAGACCACACGGCATCATAGGAAATTTTGCCAATCGGGGTGGTTGTCACAGGCGTCGTGATGCCGTATTTGAAATCCTTGATCGCGATCTGTTGAACACCATTGCTATCAAAGGTGTAAGTGGCCTGCCGCTGGCCGTCGGGCGAGTAGGACTCGTGCGAGAGCGCGGCCTGATAGTAATAGTCCCCGGTAAGGCTGCCCAGCCATGTGCCATCAGGGCGCATGACCAACACCTGGTTATTGCCCATGCGCGTCGACAAAAAGAGAATGGTATTTTTCAAATACCCTGGCAACTGCACGCTGAGCCAGTTATAGCTCGAGCTCGTCGGCGTTGCAGGCGGAATGAGCTGATCGACCCCGACAAAGACCGGCGTTATTGTGGGGTACACCAATTGAATATTTTTCGGGGTTGGCGTAAAGGTGCCGGTAGTTAAAGCGACGGCCGTGGCATACTGGCTCATCGCATACGCCGTTGCGGCGTTCGCGGCGGTTGGCATGGGCACAACCTGGATGATTCCGCCGCCCGGAGTGGCCGTTACGATATCCGGCCCCAGCGGCGTCGGGGTGCCATACTCACGCGCAAAGACCGTCTGTTGCACGGAATAAGCCGCGGCCGTGAGCACATTCGCCGGGGTGGGCGTGTTGGTCACGACGGTAAACGCCCCGGGAACCGCAACCAGGTACAACGTCGGCGCAGTGAGCGCGCCGCCAACCCCTACGCCGGCATCCCAAGTAAAAAGGTTTTCGCCTTGAAGATTCGTCGCCTTGAGGCGCAGCGTGATATGACCATACCGGAGCTGGCTTTCGATCAGTTTGAGCTGATCCGGGCCGAACTCGAAACGGTTGGTATAACCGACCGCTAACTCGGACGCATTGAGCGGGCGGCCAATCAATCCCAGCGCGGGCGCGCTCACAATATCCTCCGGCGCCGATTGAATCCAATCCTTGGCCTGATTGTCGTCCACTAATTCGAGCTGCCATTGTCCGTTCTTGCCGAGATGCGCCGCGTTCCGTCCGTTCAGTTCGAGCGCCGCAAAGAGGATCTTGGAGCCGGGGGGAAGCACACCGCCAAAGCTAAACTGGAGGATGCTGGTATAGTTCTGATCCTGATATAAACCGACGTGGAGATTACGGTCGGCCCAGTGTCCGGCCAATTCCTTGCTCGCCACCCACCCCGTGCCGTTTGCATCAGGCGCAATCGTCAACGTGGTTCCATCATTCGGCGCGGTTGGAATCGCCAGCGGGGCTAACGTGGGCAACGGCGTCGGTGTCGGCGGCGTCGTCGCCGTATCGGTCGGGGCCTGTGTAGGCGTCAGCGTGGTGGTCGCCGTGGCCGTCACAGCCACGGTCGACGTGACCGACTGAGCCACAGCGCTTATTTTTTTGGAGGGGAACAGGATCGGCCACGCCGAATAGATGGCAAAGACGGCCAGGATAATCGCCAGGGCCCATAACCCCAATTCCAGAGGCAGCCCACGTGAAAACAGGCCGCCCGGCTCGGGGCGCAATTCCTGGATTGGCGATGCCGGGGCAGCGACAATCACCGGCGCCGGCTCGGCAACAACCGGAAGCTCCTTAAAGCGACTGCACTCGACAAAATTGCTCGAAAAACAGACTTGTTCCTGGTAAGCCAACTCGACCGCGCCCGGCTTTTTCGGCGAATAACATCGATGGGCATCGGCCGGCTCGGCATAGTGCGACCCGCGATCATTGGGCAACCCCAGATACGGACAGACGTGCACGATCGGTTTATCGGACATTCAGACAAAACACCTCAGACTTGCTTAACTCGGGCCGGGGGTTGAACGCTTGAACCACTGCGGCAACAACGAGCGCTTTTCCCCGGGCGACTGTTTGCGGCGACGCGAGGAGCTGCCATCGTTCGAGTAATAGTAATAGTAATAATAGTAATAACCACTGCCGCGCGGGCGAACGCGATTGATGACGATGCCGAGAATGTGCCCGCCAACCTTCTCAATCGTTTCCAGGGCGCGCACCGCCTGTTCACGCCGCGTGTGGCCGGCGTCGACCACCAGCACCACCCCATCGGTCAAACGCGAAAGAAGGGCTGCGTCGGTCAGAATCAGGGAGGGCGGACTATCAAAGATGACGATATCGGCCTCGGCTTCGAGCTGCGCCTTGAGCTTGTGAAACCGTTCAGAGCCCAGCACCTCGGACGGATTCGGGGGCAACGGCCCCGTTGTAACGATCCGCAAGTTATCCACCTTGGTCGGTCGGACAAAAGTTTCGAGCGCCGTCTGGGAAATCAGCCCATTGGTCAACCCTACATCATTCGTCATCTTGAACAAACGATGCTGCGACGGTTTGCGCATGTCGCCATCGACCAGAACAGTCCGCAAACCGGCCTGCGCCATGACGACGGCAAGATTGGCCGCGGTCACACTCTTGCCCTCGGTAGGGCCGGCGCTGGTCACGACAAAAGTCTTGACCGGCTTGTCGAGGCTGCTGAATTGAATGTTGGTGCGGAGTACGCGGTAGGCCTCAGTGATCGAGGCGCGGGGCGAATTCGCAGCAATCAACCGCTCATCGACCGCACCTGGGATGCGGGCGATGGCGCCAATCACCGGGTGCTTGAGCAGCTTGGCAACATCATCCCCGCTCTTGATCGTATCGTCGAGATATTCGATCAGGAACGCGCCCCCCAGCGCCAGGAGCAAACCAATCATCCCGGCGACGAGCAGATTCTGCTGTGGGTTGGGCCCAATGGGAAAGACCGGGAGCGTCGCCGGCTCGATGATCGTCAAATAGTTGGCCGATTTGGGAGAGAGAAAACTGAGCATGGCCGCATACGTCTGCTCCCATTGCGTAATCTGCTGTTGAAGCGTCGCAACCTGTTGCTGCTTGTCTGCAATCTCGCGGGCGCTGGACGTCACTTGAATGGAGGTCTGCAAGTCGTCGATGGATTTTTGCCCGTCGGTGATTTTCTTTTGTAGCTCATCGGCCCGCTGTTGAATGAAATCGCGGCGCTTCGCCTGATCTTGCTCAGTCGAAGCGGGGCCTTGCAAGGTGAGCTGGCGCGACACCTCATTGGCGAGCGACTGGGCACGGGCCGGGTCCGTATCGATGACGTTCAACTGGATAAGCTGGGTGCCCTGAATCGGAGCCGCATTAATCATGCCTGCCAGTTGCTCCGGCGCCATCTTCAAGCCAAGCTTGTCTATAGTCCCCTGGAGCACCGGCCCGGTCTTGGCAATTTGAATATAAGTGGGCGCGAGCTGCTGGCTGGTGTAAATGTCCAACGTATTGGGGTCAGTTGCCTGCAGGCTCTGGCCGACCATGATCTTGGTCGATGCCTGGTAAATCTTGGGCTGGCGCGAGGTTGCATAGTAGCTCGCCCCCGCGGCGATACCGGTTGCCAGCACAATCAGCCACAACCATTTCCAGATCACGCCAAAATACTGTTTTAATTCCATAGTTTCCTTCTGCGGCTCGCCGACCGTTTGCTACCCCGCACACCCCATCGAGGCGTAACTAGTACGCCCCCCTCCCTTGCAACACAACAGGAATAGTCTGAAACAAAATCTGTATGTCCAACCATACGCTGTAATTTCGAATATAGTACATGTCGAGACGCACGCGCTCGGCATAAGAGAGGTCGCTGCGTCCCTTGACCTGCCATAGACCAGTAAGGCCGGGCTTGACGGTTAGCAGGTTCAGCCACAGCTTGCCATACTTGGTAGCCTCTTCGGGCGAAATCATGCGCGGCCCAACCAGGCTCATCTGCCCGCGGAATATATTAAATAACTGCGGCATTTCGTCAAGCGAGAACCGGCGCAACCACTTGCCAACGCGCGTAATACGCGGATCCTGCTTGAGCTTGTGATTGGCCTTGAGTTCGGCCAGCAACTCGGGATGCCGGGCCAGGATCTCATCACCATCGACGTGCATGGTCCGGAATTTGAACGCGTCAAATTGCCGGCCCCCGGTCCCAAGCACACGACGACGGTACACGACCGGGCCAGCGGAATCCAGTTTAATCAAAATTGCAATTGCCGCAAATATGGGTGAAAGGAGGATGAGCGCCAGGAAAGTGAGCACCCGGTCCATCAGCGCCTTGACTGCCGTCTCAAAGCCGTCCAGGCGCAACCGGTTCATGCTGACCAGCGGCACATTGCCAACCTCGCGCACATGAACCCCGGTCGTAAAGAGCTCGTAAAGTCCGGACGAAAAGCGCAGCTCGACCTGGTCCGAGGTGGCAAAGGTCTGAAAAATGTTGATCAGATCCGCGCGCGCCAGGCTGGCTGTCGAAATGATGAGCTCCTGGATGCCCAACGATTTGACCAGGGTGGGCAGCGTGTCAAGCGTACCGACGATGGGGAAAAGGTCCCCTGAGACGCAGCCCTGCTCCTGGCTGGACGCAATAAAGCCAATGATCTCGGCGCCGGTAGTGGGCGTGTTGCTGACCTGCTCGGCGATGGCGCAGGCCTCTTCGTCCGTCCCCACAATCAGAGTGCGATAGCTCAGCCACCCGCGCCGGCGGAGGATATAGACCACACGCCGGAGCGCAAAGCGCATCAGGCAAACCAGGAGAATGGCCAGCACCCAGGCAATCGTAAGCCACCCGCGCGAGATGCGAACAACGGGATCAAAATAGGTCACCAGAACGACCAGGCTGGGCGCAATCGCGCAGCCATTGAAAACCCGCGCATATTCCTGGGTTCCCCCCAACAGATAGCCGAGATCATAGAGCTGCAAGAGCCAAAAAATGGGCAGCCAGGCCAGAACCAGGAGCGGGATCAGGATCTGGTGCACTTCAGGTGATGACGGAACAACGTCATCAAAGAATGGCAAAGTACTCTGAAAGCGAATGGAATAAGCGATCGAAAAAGCCGCCAGCAACGCCAGGATATCACCCAGCACGATCAGCGCGACAACCAATCGCTGTTGGCTCAGCCGCGAGACGCGGACTTTTGCATGAACAAGAGTCGGATCCAGTGTCACGGTAGACATGGGACGTACTGCTCCTTAGACCATGCGTGCAGAGGTAACGACCTCTTGATACATAGATAATAGTTGATCCACAATCAGGTTCCAATCATGATTTAACTCGACGTAACGGCGTCCGTTGGCGCCCAGCCGCTCGCCCAACGCAGGATTGCGGAGCAAGCGAACGATCTGCTGGCTGAGCGACTCGGGATCATTTCCGACGAGCAGGTGCTCTTCATTTTCAACCGATAGCGCAGCGACTGCCTTGCTCGTCGCCACCACCGGCGTCCCCATCGCCATCGCTTCAAGCACCTTGTTCTGGATACCTGCCCCATAGGTGATCGGCGCAACCGACAAGGCCGCCTGAGCAAGATGCGGCCGCATATCCTGTACGGTTCCCGAAACGACTACACGCGAGGGATTGCGTACCGCCAGATGACGAATCTGTTGAGGCGGGTCCTTGCCAACGATCTCGACCACGGCATTGGGGAATTTCGCCCACACAAGGGGCATGACCTCATCGATGAGATACAGCGCGGCCGTAACATTGGCATGATAACTCATTTTGCCGCTAAACACAAGAGTCTGCGGCGCGCGACGAATAGCCACCGGCGCAAAATATTGCAGGTCAACTCCATTGCGCAACACCGACAACTTTTCAGCGCCGTTCAAATGCCCATCCGAATGGGGGGCAAATTCCTGTAAGAGGTCGTCAAAGGCCCGTTTATCCAGATCAGAAGTCATCAAGACCCGATTAAACTGGCTGACCAGCCATGCCTCATACCACCGGGTCCGTGGTAATTCCACCTGGGTTACAAAACGCCCAAAAAGGCTCTTACTTTCACGAATAGCCTGCTCGAACAAATAAGAGATACAGTCTACACTGTCCCAGACAATGCGCATCTGGCCCGCGGGGGCGCCCTCTGTTGCGAACTCACGTCTCAGGTGCGTTCCGTAGCGCGCCCCGCGGAGATGCTCAACATGCACGATATCAAATTGAGACTTTTGAATCTCTGCTCTCGCCATCTGGAATAGCGCAGGCTCCCAGCAAAAAACAGATTGAAGGGGCGTCGGACGCGGCAGGGTGCGCGCGCAATTCCAGAGCGAGCGCCAGCGTGCAAGCGGCGCGCCAATCACATGGATGCCCGCCGCCTCAAGCTCGGCTAACTGGCAGCGATCGGCGGCGCTGCTCCACAGGGTTGCCAGCGTCACCTGGTGGCCGCGCCGCGCCATATAGCGGACCAGGTTATAGGGCCGCACCCGAACCGGGTCCGGAGTGTAAGGCGTAATATAGAGAACTTTCAAGAATGAAATCCCTGGCGAGAGGGTCGACGCATCGCTAACCCGTTGTTACGAGCCCTTCGCCGCCGTGAGCAACTTTTCAACCTGATAGTCCGATTTCTTTTCCGCCGCTTGCAGTTCGGCCATCAATTCATAATACTTGATGGCCTGTTGCGCCGCTTCGGCGCTCTCTAAGTCGGCGTTGCCGCTTTGTGCGACGATGGCCACGCGGAACATCCACGGCAACAATTGGTCAAAAGACTCTTTGTTAAACCAGAGAACGCCCTGATAGCGATTGCTCTGCATGAACTGTTGAACGCTCTCATCCTGAAGCCAGTTTTCGAGCAACTGGTAGGCCGGCTTTTTCGCCGTGGCCGCCAGCTCCGTCCAGCCTTGGTGTTCGGTGAGAATCTTGATCAGGCCCACATTACGCCATGCTGCATTCACGTCAAGGCCGAGATCCTGGAACGTGCTCGCCAACACCCGGCCGAGCAGCCACTCGTCAATCCAGGCGCGGCTGGTCTCATCATAATCGACGTCGCTCACGATCTTGCCAAGCGCATGGACAAACAGCCAGCCAAACAACGGGGCCCACATCAAAACCTCATCATCCAACCCTTCCAGAAGGAACTGGATTACCGCCTCATCCTTTTCCAGTTCGAGCTCCGGATAACGATAGGCAATAGTCGGGAGGGTTAGAATTGCATCCAGTTTCCGCGCAATCTCTTGAGCGAGCGCCACCTCGTCGCCGCTGCCGCCGGCCAGGCGCTTGATCTCGCCCAGCAGCCTGGTCGTCTTTTGCTCGACCTCGGCCAGCAGTTCCTTATCGGGCGCCTGTTCGCTGCTCGTGACGCGCGCGGCAAATAACCGCTGGAACATCTCGGCGTTGACCAGGTCCTTGAACGGCTCGGTCACCGGCTGGAGGAAGATTTCGCGCAGCGCCTCGTGGACGCTCGGCACGCCACGCCCATTCAGGTACGAGTTCAGGTGGGCATATTGGTGCCAGGAGTTATCCTGCACCTCTCGCCAATCCGTAAAGACATGACACTTGTACGCTGCCAGTTCGATATACAATCCGCTTTCGCAGAGCTCTTTGCTGCTCCGGATGTATTCGAGTCCGGACGTCTGATCGCGGAAAATAGTGAAAACGTTTCCATCCCGCTGTAGGGACAGACCTTCGCCCAGCGATTTTTGGACAAGCGCACGATTCGGCGCGCTCTTGTCGAGGTAGGCCGCCGAGCTGCGAATCCATCCCCGCGCCTCGGCGTACTTGTTGTGATAGACAACAAGCGCGCGCTCATCGCCGGCACGATTGGAATAGGCAAAGACGTCCTCGTTTACCCCGCCCTCGGGCGTAAAGAAATCATAGAGCAGGAAATTCTCAACGCCGGCAAAGAGATAGCGTTTGTGCACGAGCGGAAAGACCTCCCGCTCGTGTCGCTGGATGAGCCACGGGTCAGGCTGTTCATCCCAGAGCGCGCGCCGGAAATCCATCCCATAGCGCTCGCTAAACCCTTCGATCTGGCCGTGACCGATCATCGGCAGCCCTGGCATGGTTACCAGCATCGTCAGGACGCCGAAATACTTGTCCCCCTTGCCAAACTGGTCCACCGCCGTCCGCTCGTCGGGATTGTTCATGAAATTGACGTAGCGTTTCAGGATCTCGGGATCGAACTCGATAGTGTTCTTGACGACGCTGCGATATTTCGCATTGTCCTCGTCGCGCATCATGTGCATGAACGCGCTGTTATAGACGCGGTGCATGCCCAGGGTGCGGACGAAATAACCTTCCAACAGCCAAAAGGCCTCGGCGAGGAGGAGCGTGTCGGGCGCTTCGTGCGCCACACGATCCACCACCTCGCGCCAGAACTCGATTGGCATCAGTTCGTCGAACAGGGCTTTGGTCAGCCCATGCTCAGCGCGCGACGGGATCGCCCCGCCTGTGCCCGGCTCGGGAAACCAGAGGCGCTGAACATGCTTTTTTGCCAGCGTCATAGCCGCATCAAAGCGAATGATGGGAAATTTTCGGGCGACGTGCAAAATGGTCTGGATAACCGCCTCGCGCACCTCGGCCTTTAAATAGTCCAACTGCGCCGTATCATTCCACGGAAAGCTCGTCCCGTCATTGCCGTGATAGATGTATTTCTCGCTCCCGTTCTGGCGGTCCACGCGCTTGAACACGACCGCTGCGTCGGTGCGATTGTAATAGTGGTCCTCGATAAAGAGGCCAACGCGTCCATCCCACGAGAGGTCCGGCCCGTTAAAACTGTAGGAAGGAAATGGGCTATAGTCGAGCGAGACAAACCAGTCCGGATGCTCCACCACCCATTTGCTGTCAATACCCATGTGGTTGGGCACCATGTCACTCGCCAGGCGGATGCCGCGCTTCCATGCACGCTCCTTGAGATTCTGATAAGCCTGCTCCCCGCCCAGCTCTTCGGCAATGGTGTAATCATAGAGGGAATAGGCCGATGAGACCGCATCCGGGTTGCCACACAACTGTTTGATCCGCTGCGACGCGTGGCTGCGCTCCCAGATGCCAATAAACCACAGGCCGGTAAAGCCCCACCGCGCGAGTTTATCGAGTTCCTCGTCGGGGACCTGGTCGAGGCGCGTGATCGGACGCTGATAGCGACGTGCGAGCTGGTCGAGCCAGACATAGCTGTTCTTGGCCAACATAATCAGGTTGGGCATCCAATCCTTGTCGGGACTGAACCGCTCCGGCTCGGCTTCCATCTGGCGAAAATCGTACACGGGCACATGCGCCGGTCCAGGCCCAAGCAAGCTCAACTTTTCCTCTTCCTTGATCAGGTCGAGGGCGCCCAAGAGGCGATAGAGAAAACGGGTCAGATAGGTCCCGAGGAACGAGCCCCACCGGTCAAGGATGTATTGAAGCTGACCGGTCAACGAATGCGGGATTGCAATCGCCGGAGCGCGCAGCATATCGACCAACGTTTGGTGATCGGGACCGAACGGCGGCTTGTCGGCAAAAAAGGCGCCCAACCCCGCAATGATTTTGGGATAGGCTGTTTCTTTTTCGAGCGTATCGTCGTCAAAGAGTTCGAGGAATGGCGCACAGGCAGGGTTCATGTTCGCCACCCAGAGCATCAGCATCTCTTCAAGCGCGATCTGGCGATTAGGGACGCCGTCCGTTTCGCCTTCGAGCCAGGCGTCGGCATCCACCTCCCGGCGGTAAACGGCCACTGCCGGGAACTGGTCGGCGAAACGCCGGAGGGTATTGTCCACTGCCGGGCGGCCCAGCGCGTCATAGAGCGATTCCAGCGCCCCTTGCATCGCTTGCGGATTAACCTGCTCGCGGTACAAGCCTGTGATGTAATGCAAGATCTCGTCGATCAACCCCAGCGCGTTGATCTGCCCGGCGCGAATCGTCTGCTCCGGGAAACTGGCCAGATCGCGCTTGTTATTGATTCTTTGCGCAAAGACCCGCGCGGCGCGGAAATTGGCAAAAATGACATTGCCGTTCAAGCCAAATAGGGACTGGTCAAACTGGTACTTGTCCCGCGCCAGGCGCGAGACGTGAAATTCCATTTGCGGCATACGGGTTCCTTGTCTCTCTAGTGTATTCATCACCGGATAATTGTCGCGCCGCTCTCGACGCGGTCAGCCGGAAAATCCTTGTCCTTCAAATAGCCACCCAGCTCGACATTGCGCCCGATTGCCAGCTTGGCCGGAATCACAGTGCGCTTGCCGACCACCACAAGGCCGGTATTGAGGCGCTCGGGCGATTTCTGATTCGGCGTATTGTCATCACCCTCCCCCACGCACGCGCCAGCGCCAACCCGAACACCCTTGTCAAGAATCGCATGGTCAACCACTGCGCCGGCGCCGATCCAGGTATCATTCATTACAATCGAGTCGCGCACGATGGCGCCGCGGGCAACGTACACGCCGGCAGAGATAATCGAGCGGAGGGCCGTTCCCTCGATCTGCGCTCCATCACAGAGGAGAGTCCCGTCGACGCGTGCCTCAGCGTCAATATATGCCGCAGGTCGCTCTTCACTGCGCGTGTGAATCACCCAATCCGGATCGTAGAGATCAAGCGCCGGCGTCTCGGCGAGGAGCGCCATGTTTGCCTCAAAGTACGCCTGGATATTGCCAACGTCCATCCAGTAGCCGTTAAAGACGTGGGCATACACCTTGCCCTCTTTCAAGAGACTCGGAATCACCTCGCGGCCAAAATCATGTTGACTATGCCCGGCGCCGTTCAGCCAGTTGACCAGCGCCTCGCGTTTAAAGACGTAAACACCCATCGACGCCAGCGTATTGCGGGTGCGCGCCGGCTTTTCTTCAAACACCTCGACGCGCCTTTCGCTGTCCAGCCCCACCATGCCAAAACGATGGGCATCGTGCGGGCTCACGGTGCGGACCGCTAGCGTCAAGTCCGCATTCGTATCGGCATGCGCCTGCAAGAGCGGATTGAAATCCATTTTGTAGATGTGATCGCCCGAGAGGATCAGGACATTGTCGATGCTGTCGTTGATCACATCGAGATTAAAGCGCACGGCATCGGCAGTGCCCCCCTGCCACGCCCCGGTCTCACCGCGGCGGCTCTGGTAGGGCTGGAGCAAGCGCACACCGCCGCGCCCGCGATCCAGGTCCCACGGGCGGCCGGTGCCAATGTGCTCGTTCAACGAGCGTGGCTCGTACTGCGTCAGAACGGGAACGTTATAGATGCCCGAGTTGACACAATTCGAAAGGGTGAAATCGATCACGCGATATTTACCGCCAAACGGCAGCGCCGCCTCCGAGCGCACGGCAGTCAGGACGCCCAAACCCGGGCCTTCGCCGCCGGCCAAAACCATTGCCATGTTATTCATAGTAGCCTCGCTTATTCGATCGTAGCGCCGCTCGCGACTTTGCCGTTGAATGGGACAAAGGCCATTTCGGCGGCCCGCGGGCGAATCACCACGTTGCGCCCGATCTCTGTATCAGCCGGAATGTGCGCCCCCTTGCCGACGACGGTAATGCCGGTGTTGATCTTACCCGGTTCGGCCTTGTTCGGCGACATGTCATCGCTATATCCGAGCTTGGTGTTGGCCCCAATCACCACTTCCTTGTCCACAATCACACGATCCAGGACCGCGCCAGGCCCGATCCAGGTGTCGTTCATCACAATCGAGTCGCGCACGACGGCGTTAGGCGAGATATAGACGCCGGGCGAAATGACCGAATGATCCACCCGCCCGCGGACGGTGCATCCGTTGGCAATCATGGTACGCGTGACCTGCCCCTGGAGGCCGATTTTGAGCGGCGGGCGCTCATAGCTCGGCGTGTGAATAACCCAATTGGGGTCGTTCAAGTTGAGCGGCGGATTAGGCGAGAGGAGCTCGAGGTTCGTCTCCCAATAGGACTGGAGCGTGCCGACATCTACCCAATAGCCGTCAAAAGCATAGGCATAGACACGATGCTTTTCGATCATGCTGGGAATGACGTGCTTGCCAAAATCGAGGTCAGGATGCGCGTGGCTGCCGGCGATGAGTTGGTCGGCCAGCGCATCCGTATTAAAGATATAAATGCCCATCGAGGCCAGGGTTCCCTTGTCGCGGGCCTTGGGCTTTTCGTAAAAGGCGGTGATCCGCTGCTGGTTGTCCACCCCCATGATGCCGAACCGGTCGGTCTCTTCCAGCGGGACGTTCATCACGCCGACGGTGAGATCGGCGTTCATCTCTTGATGAAAACGCAGCATCGGGCGATAGTCCATTTTGTAGATGTGGTCACCCGAAAGAATGAGCAACTGGTCCGGGCGCTGGGAGCGAATATACTCCAGGTTTTGATAGACGGCATCCGCGGTCCCGCCATACCAACTGTGCGCCTCGCGGCCCTGGTAAGGATGCAGGAGGCGAACCCCGCCGCGCGTCCGGTCAAGGTCCCACGGACGTCCAATGCCAACATGCTCGTTGAGCGAATGCGGGCGATACTGCGTCAGCACGGCCACGTTGTAAATGTCCGAGTTGACACAGTTCGACAGGGTAAAATCGATAATGCGATATTTGGCAGCAAACGGTACGGAAGGCTTGCTGCGCTCTTCCGAGAGCACAGACAAGCGAGTGCCGGCGCCGCCGGCCAAAATCACTGCAAGTACTCGCGACATGGTCTTCTCCTATGATTCGATCTAAAACAGGCCCAGTAATGTCGGTAACAGGTCTTGCTCCACGGTGACCTTCCACGACATGTGCGCGCCGAGGTGTGAGCCGTCCAACAAAGACTGCATCGCCTCTTCACTCCGTGGGAGCCGTTCAAAGATTCTGGATGCAAGCCGCGTCGCCTCCGCCGCTTCGATGATATCCCGCTCGCGCCGGTCAATCCGCGTCAGTTGCCAGGGATCCAGGCTTTGCAAGTTCAGCGGAAGCGTGACGTAATCACCGATGACAAGATTCGAGGGCGCGTTCCCCTCCACCTGTCGAAGCAAACCAACACAGCCGCAAACATTGCTCGTACAGACTATCGCGCCGGCGGCCAGCGCCTCAACCTGGCTCGCGCCGAACGGCTCATAAATCGACTGACCGAACTCGACATCGGTCCCGTTTCGATTATCGGCAGGCTGCATATCGGCGGGCATCCGCAGGCCACAGTATTCGCGGCCCCAGCCGGGCTGGTTCACCAGAACCACCTGACTGGCGCGGGCCTGCCGATTATACACCTGAATATCCTGATCGTAACCAATCTCTGCGCCGGCCAAATCACCATTACCGGCGCGATGGAAAACAGGCCAGCCGTACTCGTGCTCCCAGCGCAGAACATCCTCAGTGCGCCGCTCAACGGCAGTCGTCGCACTGTTCATGAACAGGACGGCGCGCTCCCCACTCTCGGCAAACAGATGGTCCAGTTCCTCCATGACATTCAAATCACGCCACAATGCGTGGCGCAATTCTGGCGGGCCAACATGGGTCAAAATCCAATTTGGCCGATAGCCCAGCAGAGTCTCGGTGTACTGCTGCATGCGGCCGCGACTGGCTTGGCGCTCGGCCAGAGTCCAGTTGGTATCTGGCACCCCATTATATACCAGACCGATGGGATATGCCCCCAGGGCTGGGGCAAGAAAACCGAGCTCTTCCCTGGTCATATGGCTTACGGTCAGGATGTGATCGAGCTGGGTCCCCGCCATGAATAACGCATGTTGAAAGAGACCGCGCTGGTCGCCGAAAACATCCTCGACGTGCAGCCCAGCGCGCCGCGCGGTCTTGATTACATTATACACACGAGTGTCGTGCCCCGGATGATCTTCCACCAGGTGGCGAATGGTTGGCGCCTCGTGCGCGTAGAAAACCATCCGGTAGCGGCAGGGTTCCCGTTCCTGCTCCTGATTCTTGCGCGCACATAAAGCCAGCGGCACGCCGAACCAATCGTGCGCCAGCATGACACTGCGCGCCTCGCGCGAGGCGCGCATACGGGGCGGGCGAGCAATCTCCCCAGCGCCGGTCAGCGCCTGCAGCGCAGCAAAACTCGGCTCGGCCGCTGCAATGTAGCGCTCGTACTCTGGACTGGCGTCATAGCGCTCACTCTGAATGCTATACTGCGTCCACAAGTAGTATTTGAAAAGACTGACGGTCGATTCCACGACCGCTTGCGGGTCGATCAACAAGAGCTCATGCGCGTATCCGCCAAAATGCCGGATCCCGTACAGAAGATTGACATGATAGTACAGTTCAATGCGCTCGAATGCGCGCGCCAATTCCGCATCCACCTCTCCGATGCTCTCCAACGTCGAATAGCGGACTACAGAGTTTTGATTAATTAATGTCCGCGCTTGTGCCGCCACGGCAGGTCAGAACCAAAGATGCATGCCCAGAGACGCTTTTGCGAGCGGCGCGTGCGTGCCAGTCCAGCCATCACGTATCCTTG
>JBAVQS010000336.1:0-13337 GCA_049694275.1 Anaerolineae bacterium
TATTTTGATGTCCGGTCGCCGCTTTCACCCTGTCCTCTCGGCGGCGCCTTGGCCGCCTGGGCGAGCTGGGCGCGGATCGCTTGCTCCTGTTGCAAAGCCGTTTTCAACTGCTTGTGCAGCCGTGCATTGGCGAGGGCGGGCGCTGCTTGTTCGGCGAGCGCTGTGAGGCGAGGGAGTGTGTCCACTCCAAAAAAGGAGGGAAGCTCGCTGTCCAGATTGAGAAAACCGATCACCTGTCCGTTGGCGAGCATTGGGGCGCCCGCATACGACCGCAGCCAGCTTGTGCCCGAGGGTTTCCATCCGGGATACAGGGAGATGTCCGTGACCAGGATGGGCTCGCGGGTATCGCACATCTGTTGCAGGCTGGGTGATGTGAGGGATAGTTGAAAATGTTCGATCTGCTGTTCCACCGCCGGCGCGTCCTCATAGCCGCGATGGCGGATCACCCGCGCCCGGGTTCCATCCACCAGCATGACGTTGGCGGCGTGGCACGGGACGACCCGCACGAGCTGCTCGATAATCCGGTCCAGCACCTCGTCTAATTCCAGGCTGCTGTTGAACGCGGTCGCTGCTTGGGTCAGCGCCTCCGCCAGTTGTTGCGCGTTGTGTGCGTCGTGATACAGCCGCGCGTTTTCGATGGCGATCGTCACCCAGCGCGCGGAAGATTCGAGCAATTGCAATTCATCCTCGCCGAATGCGTTGGCCCGGCTGTGGACCGCCTGGATCACACCGATGACATGATTGTCCATCTCGAGGGGGACGGTGAGCAAGCTGCGGATGTGTCGCCCCGAAACCTTTTCAATGTCGCGATAAATCGTCCCCTGCTCTTCTTCGCCTGAGATACTCATCGAGCGACCGCTTTTCAGGACCAGGCCGGCGACCCCCACATCGGCCGGAATTCGCTGCCCGCGCAACCGGTCGGCGTTCTCGCCGCTTACGGCCGAGAATTCCAATTCTCCGCCGTCCACCAACAAGAGTGACACTCCCTCTGCCCCATCGAGGAGGGACAAGACGGTGTGGACCACTTTGTTTTGCACCTCGGCCGGATTGAGGCTGGTGACAACGGATTGGCCCATCAATCCCAGCGCGGCGAGGTAGCGCGTCGAGCGCATCAGCCGCTCCTGGCTCAGCTCGTACTGCGCCAGCAGCCCTTCGAGCTTGGCAATCTCTTGCCGGCGGCCGTCGATCTCTTGCATCAATTCTTGAAATGCGGCATTGTCGTTTAGTTCGGCGGGTAGGTCTTGAACTGGCCCGCTCTGCAAGGCGCCTTGCAGAGCCTGCAGTGCCAGGTCAAGCAATGTGCCTGTGTTATCGGGGGGCAAAGTCTGAGAATCCGTATTTGTCATGGGGGCCTCATCACTCGCGGCGCTCAACGCACCGCCATTACGCATTATGTCTTACCAATGGTCTCTATGATAACATGACTTGGCCGCTTGCTCAATACCCCCCTCTGCGGTCAATTGCCCTCTTGTCATCTGTTCCATCCTCATTTATACTAACAAAGGCATGGCGATTGACCTCGCCAGCCTGTCTCTTATTCTCTTGCCCTGGAGAAACTGTGTCTATGCGTGAACCACAATCGCTCCGCTCCATTTCGGATGGGATGCCCGGCAAGCGTCAGCTCGTGGCAGTCTTATCTTTTACCTTCATCGTTCTTTCCATCCTTGCATTTACAATGTTCAGCCCTGCCGGTCCGGTTGAATCCAGTCCGGCATTGGCGCCTGGAACCAGAACACCAACCCGCACGCCGCGAACGGTAACCCCACGCCCACCGTGTTATGTTGGTGAAGGGATAACCTGCACGCCAACGCCACGCCCTACCAACACACCGCTGCCTACCAACACACCGCTGCCCACCAACACACCCAAAGACCCAACGAATACGCCGTGGCCGACCAATACCGCCACCGATACGCCCACCGAGAATCTGCTGCCCCGAGCGCCCAATCTATCGACCGATACGGCGACGCCAACGCTTGCGCCCACGCTAACCGAGACGCCGACGGCATCCCCATCGCCGACGGCATCGGCGACCGGGACGGCATCCCCGACCTTATTGGCGACCCTGACGCAGACGCCGACGCTCCCCCCACCATCCGGCATCCATATTGTAATTAGTGAGTTTCGCACGCACGGGCCCAACGGCGCCAGCGACCAGTTCATCGAAGTGTACAACCCGGACAAACTCGCCGTCGACATCACCGGATGGAAGATCCGGGTGTCGGACAGCGCCCTGCTCCCACAGGTGACGACCGTGGTGACGATCAGCGTCAAAACGATCCTGCAGCCCGGCTATCACCTGCTCGCCGCCAATGTGAGCCCGAATGGGTACAGCGGCGCAGCTAAACCGGACCTGACCTTTACCGACCGGATTCCCGATGATGGCGGCATCGCGCTGGCCACCGGGAACGATCAGGTGGTGGATGCGGTCGGGATGAGCAACAACTCGGCTTTCAAGATTGGGACCCCGCTGCAACCCCTCACGGCAAACGTCGATTCGAGCTATGAGCGCTTGTTGGGCGGCCCGGCCGGCAGTTGTGTCAATACCAATAACAACCTAGGTGATTTCCGCGTCCGCACACCCAGCGAGCCTCAGGCCCTGGCGAACCTGCCCAACCCTTGCGGGGGTACGGCGACGCCGACCTCGCCAGCGGCGGCAACGACGCCGGCGGCAACCGGCGTCCCGGCGCTTCAGGGGACAGGGCTCTTCTCCGAATTCCGCTCGACCTGGTTTGTGGACAACATCCAGCCGCCGCAGGCGCTAACGGCGATATCGATTGAGACGATTATCCGAAACCTGCTTCTGGCGATCCTTCTCGCGATTCTCTTTGGCTTTTTCGGGTTGCTCTTGTATGATACCCTCGAAGCGCACGAGGATGAGATAGAGAAATACCTGGGACCGCTCCAGGGATGGATGCGCGCGGGCATGGCGCAGTTGAGCGCGTTCGGCGCGGCGATGGCCCGCTATCACCTGGAATGGCTGGTCGAAGTTGTGGAGATTGTGATTGCACTGGCTGTCTTTGGGCTCGTCTATTCGTTCGTCGACCCCAGATTCAGCTTTACCCGGCCCGATGCGCTGGCAACCTTCCTAGCCGTCACCCTTTCTGTCGGGTTGGTTAACCTGCTCGACGACCTGGCGAAGGTGTGGTACGTCCGAGCGATCGGCGGTCAGGCCGCTGTGCGGGTGCATCCGGGGAACCTGCTCATCGCCGGGCTCCTCGTACTGATTTCGCGGTTGGGCGCTCTTTCGCCGGGCATCCTTTCGGTCGGTCCGGGCGGGTTTGAAGGCGAAGAAAAGGGCCCGGCGCACCACCTCAGTCTGGCCGGCGCCGCGGGCTATGGCATTCCGGCGATCATCGCCTGGCTGGTTCTCCTGGCTATTCCACAAGGAAGCACCGGGACCATGCTCTGGGCGGCCACGGTAGTCTCGCTGATCTTTGCCATTGCGCTCCAGTCCGTTTTCTTTGAAATGATCCCGATCCCCGGGTTTTACGGGCAGGCGATCTTTAAGCAAAACCGGCTCCTCTGGTTCGCGCTGTTCGTGTTCTTTACGTTCATGTTCGTGCAAACCCAGTTAAACCCCTCCGGCTCTTTTGTGAGCACGTTTGACAAGCCGAACATGATCGCGCTCACCATTTTCGTGCTGGTTTTTGGGGCGGTGAGCGTCGGGCTCTGGCTCTATTTCCAACGATACCCCAAACCCAAGTAGACATATGATAGAAAACGGAGAAAAGCGCGTTCCCGGCTCGTACTAGCTCGTACCGTTCTGACTGCGGTCCTCGGCCCGAGGGCCGCAGTCGCTTTCTTGTGGAGAAATACGCCTCCGCCAGTCGCCAGGTGGCGCGCCGGCTGGCTGGCGCATTCTCATTTTGATTTACAGAGAGCGTCTATTCGTGGTAAAATAACCCCGTATGCTACGACCGCTCAGCTTTCAGGATTTACGGTCTGTTCGCGACTTGCAACCACGGGGGGTTGAGTTGGACTATGAACGTGCACGCTTGTGGCCGCACAGCCCGCTGAGCGCGGCCCTGGCGGCGCAACTCCCATTCAACGAAATCGGCGCTACGACGCTCGTCCTTTACCCCAATCACAGCAAACATCACCCCCTCGGGTTTGTCCAGGCCCGCATGCGCCGCCATCGACCGGAAGGCGATATTAGCTATATCGCCCCGTCTCTGGACGCGCATCCCGACGGAGTGACAATCTGGTACCGGCTGCTGGCCGAAGCGACGAATGCGCTGTGCGAAAAGGGTTGCCAGCGCATTTATGTCCAGATGCCCAACGACCTGGATGCGGAGCAGGTCTTTCGCCAGGCCGGTTTTGGCGTCTATGCGCATGAGGACATTTACCTGCTGACGCCGGAACATCTCCAGACATTCAGCCGGCCCACCGGCCCGCGGGTGCTCCGCCGGCAGCGAACGCGTGACGGGTGGAACCTGCTGCGGTTATACAATGCAGCCACCCCGCGGCCGGTCCAACAAGCAGAGGGGATGCTCAGCACAGAAGGGCGGCTGGGCAAGCTGGCAGATTGGTGGGAACAGGCAAGCGGGACCGGCTATGTGCTGGATGCCAATTCAGATGGCGGATTGGTGGGCGCCGCGCGCGTAACGCGCGGGAGCGCGGCGATCTGGCTGCGCCTCTATCTCCATCCGGGCGCCCAAAACCAGGCGGGCGAACTGGTGTGCGGCGCATTGAGCCTTGTCAACACCGGCCACCCGCGCCCTATCTATTGCAGTGTGCGCGACTATGAGGGTGGAATCCGGGTATGGCTCGAAACCGCCCAGTTTGAATATCAATTCAAGCGCAGTCTGCTGGTCAAGCACGCGACAGTACGTGTCAAAGAACCGGCCCTGTGGGCCGTGCCGGTGCTGGAAAAGCCAGCCCCGGTCGTGCCTACCCACATTCAAGCACGCGAATGGGAAAAGGAACATTTCCCCGCGCTCAAGTTATGAGGTTATGGAACAGACGATTACGGACGACCTACAAGTATTATGCTCGGTACTGCCGCCGCAGATTCTCGCGGCCCTGGCGGAAATGGACGACAGCGACAACCTGCTCGAAATCGTCCTGGACCTCGGGCGATTGCCCGAGGCGCGCTATGTCAACGGCGAAAAGATACTGGCGACAACGGAAATCACTCAGGTCGATATTGATTATGTGGTCTCGCGAATTGGCGAGTTTTCGGACGACAATCGCGCGGGGATTCCGCGCACCCTGCATCGCATCTCGGCGATTCGCAACCGCAAGGGGCGCATCGTCGGCCTGACCTGCCGGGTCGGGCGAGCGGTGTTCGGAACCATCGAAATCATCGCGGATATTATCGAGTCGGGCAAAAGTGTGCTCCTGCTCGGCCGTCCGGGCGTCGGCAAGACGACGATGCTCCGCGAGGCGGCGCGTGTCCTGAGCGAAACCCGGCGCGTGATCATTGTTGATACGTCGAACGAGATCGGGGGAGACGGCGATATTCCGCACCCAGCCATCGGCAAGGCGCGGCGGATGCAGGTGCCCACGCCGACCCTGCAACATGAGGTGATGATTGAGGCGGTAGAGAACCACATGCCGCAGATTATCGTCATCGACGAGATCGGGCGCGAGCTCGAGGCGGACGCCGCACGTACCATCGCCGAGCGCGGCGTCCAGTTGATCGGGACGGCGCACGGGCAGACGCTCGAAAACCTGATGATGAACCCGACCCTGATGGACCTGGTTGGCGGCATTCAATCAGTGACTCTCTCCGACGAAGAAGCCCGGCGGCGTGGAACTCAAAAGAGCATCCTGGAACGCAAGGCGCCGCCCACTTTTGATATTCTCGTCGAGATCCAGGAGCGGAACCGGGTCGCGGTGCACCCCGACGTAGGACAGTCGGTCGATGCCTTTTTGCGAGGTCGGACTTTGCCGCCCGAGATTCGGATGCGCGGTCAGGCCGGCCAGGTCGAGATTCAACGTCCAGAAACACGGGTGCGGGAAGCCCCTCGGGCGGGCGAACGTGGCCTCGCGACCAGTGGGCGACCGCGCGTCGTGGAACCGCCTGAGGAAAGGCAAAACATCCGCAATGTCAAGCCGCTGCGCCTTTATCCTTATGGATTGAGCCAGGACCGGCTAGAGACAGCAGCCAAATCCCTGCAACTTCCGATCCGGATTGTGGGTGATGTTGGCGACGCCGATGCCGTGCTCACGCTCAAGAACTATTATCGCAAGCGGCCGCCGGCCGTGATAGACGCCGAGCGGCGCGGCGTGCCGGTCTATGTCCTGCGCTCCAACACCATTGCACAGATGGAGGGGATTCTCGAAGACCTCTTTGGCGTGGATGGGGAAGGGGACCCGATGCAAGAGGCCCTGCAAGAAACGGAAATGGCGATTCAGCGGGTGATGGCCGGGGCCAATTCGGTCGAACTCTCCCCGCAGAGTGCATACGTGCGGCGCTATCAACACGAGCGCATCAAGCAGGCCAATCTCTTTTCGCGCAGCCTCGGCAAAGAGCCCAAGCGCCGGGTCCGGGTGTATGCAAGCGACGGAGGTTAACTAGTCGAATGGTCGAAGAGTTGGCTAGTCCGATGTGTCGGGCTATTCGACTATTTGACCAGACAACTATTTGACTATGTTCATCACCTTTGAGGGCCCCGAGGGGAGCGGCAAATCGACGCAGGTGCGCATGCTGGCCGAGTATTTGCGGGAGCGCGGGCAGGATGTGCTTTTGACTCGCGAGCCGGGCGGAACCGCCATTGGCGACCAGATTCGTGCCATCCTTCATTCACACGATAATGCAGGGATGGTTCCGACGGGCGAACTCTTACTCTATAATGCTGCGCGCGCCCAGATTGTGAGCGAGGTGATTCGGCCGGCGCTGGCCGCGGGCAGAGTGGTTCTCTCCGATCGCTATGCTGATTCGACAATCGCCTATCAAGGGTACGGCCGCCAAATTGATCTGGATGCCGTGAAACAAGTCATTCACCTGGCGACGGGCGGGCTCAAGCCGGATCTGACATTTTTGATTGACGTCTCTGTGGAAACGGGACTGGCGCGTCGTAAGGATGGGGCCCGGCGCGGTGAGGAATGGACCCGAATGGATTCGCTGGCGATAGAGTTTTACGAACGGGTGCGTGAGGGCTATTGCATATTGATGCGCGAAGAGCCCGAGCGCTGGGTGCGAATTGACGGGACGCCGGGAATTCAAGCAGTGCAAAACGAGTTGCGCCGGCAGATGGATTATGCACTAGAACAGTTTCATCTTCATCGAACCGACTATCACGGGTACAGGACCGCGTGAGCGGCGTTCCCCGTAAAACCGTACTGAAAGGAGAAACCCATGAAATCCATTATCGCCATCATACAGAGCGATGATGCCGGAATACTGACCGATGCCCTGCGCGAAAAAGACTTTCAGAGCACCCTGATCAGCAGCACAGGCGGTTTCTTGCGCGAAGGGAACGCAACACTCCTCATTGGAGTCGAGGATGCGCAGGTGGATGCCGCCTTACGTGTCATCAAGGAAAATTGCAATACCCGCACCCAATTCGTCAACCCGATGCCGCCCGTCATGGAGCCAGGCGAGTTATACATGCCCCAGCCCGTCGAGGTGCAGGTCGGCGGCGCCGTTGTTTTTGTCCTCCCCGTCGAACGGTTTGAACGCTTTTGAATAAGGGGGGCGGACACCCGCCCCCTACATTTCTCCCCCCAGGTCGCCGGCCCCTTCACCGGGCCCGGCCAGCCCCGGCATCGACTGTTCGATCGATTCGGGACTCTCGCCCGATTCGAGACGGTCCACCATCTCATTAAACTCGGGTCCCATATCCTCGCCCATCTCTCCGCTCATCTTGCGCATCATCCGCGCCACACTGCGCGGGTCATTCTCGTCCACGTCGCCCAGGCTGGACGGATCGGCCAGCGACTCGAGCCGCGTCTCTTCGGATTTGAGCGTCGCCACCCGCGAGACGAGGCGCGAGAGGTTGACGCTGTCACAATTGGGACAGCGCGCCTCGCCGACGGCGGAAAAGGAACGAAAAAAGATACTGACCCGGCGCTTGCAGTTCCCACAACGATATTCATAGATTGGCATAGATCGATTACCCTGCCCTCCGATTTTGGTTGATGAAATTATAGCGAAAACGATTACGGCTGACAAACACACGAACCGCCAGGGGCGCGCAGGTTGACAAGCAGGCGGCCCGAACGTATAATTTTTCACAACATGACAAATAACGAACTGATGACGCTCGTCAATCAGCTTTCCGACGAGAGCCTGCAAAAACTGCGCGAGTATGCAGAGTTCCTCAAGTGGCGCGAAATCCAGGCCGAGTCCAAACAAGCGTGGGCCTTTAACTTTATCGAGCATTTTGGCAACGCCCAACGCGGCGCCGAGCGCGACACCGCGGGATTAGAGATCAAAGTCGGAGACGCGGCGTGCGCAGGTGTCTCCCGCGCGGCGTTGTGGGAGCACCCACCGGTGAGCGGCGCCGCCAAGGTCAGCTACGTTGTGCCCATCCCCCCAAAACTGCGCGGGCTCAAGCTGCGATTTGCAATTGGCATTCGCGACGGCGCCGAACTTCCGCCGGACCGCTATGTCGCATTCCGGGTGACGGTCAACGATTGGAAGCTCTGGAGCGCGGTCAAGAATTCACATCACTGGGACGATTACGAAGTTAAGATGCCCGAGCTATCGAGTGATGTGATCCGCATTGAATTTATCACCGATGGGCTAGGAGATCACCGCTGGAACTGGGCGGTCTGGGGCCAACCGGAGCTAGTCGGCGAGACCCTCAAGTAGGGGCGATGCCTGGTGCTCGCCATCCAAACACATTGTGGTGTAATTGCCAAGGGAGGCAGGGAAGAGAATGGATTTCCAACTGACCGAGGAACAACGCGCAATTCACGACCTGGCGCGCGCCTTTGCCGATAAAGAGATTGCGCCGTATGCCGTGGGGTGGGACCGCACCGGCGAATTTCCCGCCGACGTGTATACCAAAATGGGCGCACAGGGGCTGATGGGGATTCCATTTGCCGAAGTCTACGGCGGCGCGGGCGCCGATGCGGTCTCGCTGACCCTCGCCATCGAAGAAATCGGGCGGGGCGATGGCTCGGTCGGCCTGACCTATGCCGCGCACATCGGGCTCGGCTCGGCGCCTATTTACCTGTTCGGGACCGAGGAGCAAAAACACAAGTGGCTGACGCCGCTGGCCCGGGGGGAAGGACTCGGCTCGCTCGCGCTCACCGAACCCAAGGGCGGCAGTGACCTCGCCGGCTCGGTGCAGACGACGGCCCGGCAGGACGGCGACGCCTGGGTCATTAACGGGAACAAGCTCTATGTCACTTCGGGCAAGGTCGCGCGGACGATTATTACGCTTTGCCGGACCAACCCGGAGGCAGGGCACAGCGGATTGAGCCTCATTATCGTGCCCCACGACGCCCCTGGCCTTCGCATCGGCAAGCTCGAAGACAAGATGGGGTTGCATACCTCATTGACCACCGAGGTTTTTTATGACGATTGCCGCGTGCCGCGTGAGAATGTGCTGGGCGCGCCGGGGCAGGGATTCCGCCAGACGATGCAGGTCCTCGACGGCGGGCGGGTCGGCATTGGGGCCCTCTCCGTCGGGTTGGGACAGGCCGCGCTGGACGCGGCGGTCAAGTATTCGAAAGAGCGCCAGGCGTTCGGTCAGCCCATCGCCGATTTTGGGGCGATTCAAAGCATGATCGCCGACAGCGCGACGGAACTGGAAGCGGCGCGGTTGCTCGTCTGGCGAGCGGCCATCCTCAAAGACGCAGGCAAGCGTTTTACTACCGAAGCGGCCGAGGCCAAGCTCTTTGCCACCGAAGCCGCAGACCGGGCGTGCTGGAAGGCGATCCAGATTCTGGGCGGCGCCGGCTATTTGCGCGATATGCAGGTCGAGCGATTCTATCGCGACAATCGCTTGATGCTGATTGGCGAGGGGACAAACGAAATCCAGCGGATCATCATTGCGCGGAACCTATTAAAGCTCGAAGCGTGATCCTTCACCGGAACAAGACCGGCAAGCCGGTGGGCAACTGCCCACCGGCTTTATAATTCCCCCTATCCGTCTTTCTTGGCGCGGCGGCTATTGCCGTTGCTCGATACCCGCGCCCGGAAGGGGACCGTCTTGCTCTTTTTTTCAGGCGGCTTGAGCTGGCGCGGGGCAAACTCGGGAATAAACGGCTGTTGCGTATAGAGCTGGATACGCGCCTCGGCAATCTCGATATAGTCCGGGCTGATGTCATAGCCCAGATAATGGCGCTGGGTGAGCTTGGCCGCAATCGCAGTGCTCCCCGTCCCCATGAACGGGTCGAGCACAATGTCATCCACATTGGTATAGAGCAGGGTGAGCCGCAAGGGGAGGTCGAGCGGGAACGGCGCCGGGTGCTCGATCTCTTTGTACAGGTGCTTGATCTTTTTGCTCTGCGTGGCAAAGTGCCAGATGCTGTTCTCAATCTCCCGCACCGACGCTTGCGCCGTGTCATCTCCATGCCAGATGCTCTTGGTCCACGCGACAAACTCCATGTTCTCAATCCCGCTATAATCCCCATGTGTATAGGGCTTATCCAGGCGCATGGTCTCTTTGGAAAAGACCATGATGTACTCGTGGGTGTCGCGGAGGACGGGGTTCGAGGAGCGACCAAAGCTTCCCCAGGCGGTCGAGACGCCGGCGCTGACCGATTTATCCCAGAGGATTTCGCCCCGCATCAGAAATTTGAGATCCAGGAACTGCCGGATGATAAAAGCGTGGAGCGGGAGATATGGGTTGCGATTGGTGTTGGCGACGTTCACCGCGATGCGGCCGCCGGGGACGAGGACCCGCTGGCACTCTTTCCACACCCCCATCAGCATGTCCAGGTATTCGTCGAGCGGCCGGTGGTCGGCGTAATAGTTATAATCCTTGCCAACGTTGTATGGGGGCGACGTGACAATGAGCTGGACGGAATTGTCGTCCACGTCCCGCATCGCGTTCGAGCTTGCACAATAAATCCGATCGAGTTCCATATCCTCCGCGCGCGAGAACGCGGCCGTCAGGGGGCCGCATTCTCTAAATCGCAACTCGATTGTAGCACAGCCGCGCGCGCAGCGCAATGGGACTGGTGTTCTAAGGGTACTTCGTGAAACAACAATCCGGTCAATCCGTAGAATTCGCTTTACGCGGCATGAATATGGGTGCCCTCTGTTAAGCTTTCGTTACCCAGCGCTCGCTCAATCATTCCCTCCCGGCTGCCGATGATATAGACATCGAGATGCGGCAACTGCTGGACGAGCGCGAGGTTACGGCGGACCTTGTCGAGCATCCCGCCGGTGACGTCGACGCCGTGCGAGCCGCCGACCCCTGCTTCAATGGCGGCAAACGCAGCAGGCGTGATTTCGGAAATGCGCCCGGCGCCGGGCGACCTGGATGGATCGGCGGTGTAGACGCCGTCGACCTGACTCACGTAAACCAGACGGTCGGGCTGTAAAAGGGGGGCGAGATACGCAAAGAGCTTTTCGGTCGAGGCGATGGACATTTCGCGCGTTTCGTCCAGCGCAACGTCCCCATAGATGAGCGGGACGAGGTCATGCTCCAGCGCCGCCCGAATGTGCGCCACCTCGAGCGATAGCAGTTCGCCGTCGCGACAGCGCGCCGAGGCGGAAGGTTGGAGTGAGAGGACCGGCACGCCCTCTGTGAGCAGGATATCGGCGACAATCCGGTTGAGGCGATTGGCGGCTGCGCCCGTTTCGGCATAGGCCTTCCAGGCGCTGGGCAGCCCATAGCCAGATCGTTTCGCGGCAAAGTGCCCAAAAGAGCCACTACCATGTCCAATGAGCAGGCGTAAGTCGGGATGGTTTGCCCTGGCGCGCTGCACCTCCCGCGCCGCCCGGCGAATGATATCCGGGCGGGGCATGGCCTCGCGCGTCTTATCGGTGATCGCCGAGCCGCCGAGCTTGAGAAAAACGAATGCCATGGCAAGAGAAATGGACTCTACCGGTTTCCGGCGATGACACTTGGCGGCGGCGGTGGGGTGCGGTCGCCCAGATCCAGATGGTCGATCTTGAGCCCCGCCATGCGCAGGTATTTCATTGCGAGCTCATCTGGATAATTCCCGGCATAGACTACTCGCTTGACGCCGGCATTGATAATCATCTTGGCGCAGGTCACGCACGGCTGGTGCGTGATATAGATCGTCGCGCCTTCCAGCGGGACGCCGTACTCGGCGCCCTGGATAATCGCGTTCTGCTCGGCATGGAGACAGCGAACACAGTGCCCGCCGACCATCTCGCATCCCTCTTCGGTGCAATGCGGCAGACCTTTCGGCGCGCCGTTATAGCCGGTTGTCAGGATGCGCTTGTCCTTGACAATGATCGCGCCGACCTGCGCGCGCAGGCAGGTGGCGCGCCGGGAAACGTCGAGCGTGATTTCGAGAAAATAGTTATCCCAATCGGGTCGTGACATTGTTTACCCCGTCCCAAACTGCCGGTCGCCGGCGTCGCCGAGGCCGGGCATGATATAACCGGGCGGGAACTTGTCGCCCGGACCACTCAGGCGATCATCAATCGCGGCGAGATAGATATCGACATCGGGATGTGCTTCGGTCAGTCGCGCGATCCCTTCCGGAGCGCCGATGATGCCAATGTACTTGATTCGCCGGGCGCCCCACTTTTTCAGGACATCGACCGCCGCGGCGGCGGTGCCGCCGGTCGCCAGCATCGGGTCGAGCACCAGGACGACATCGACCGTGGGAGCGACCGGGAGCTTGTTGTAATACGAGACGGGGTAGAGGGTACGCTCGTCTCGATAGAGGCCGATATGCCAGACTTCGGCGGCGGGCATCATTTCCCAAAAACCCTCGACCATGCCGAGGCCGGCGCGCAGGATGGGGACGAGGCCGATTTTTTCCGCCAACTCGCTCCCGGTGGTTTCAACCAGCGGGGTTGTGACCGGCCGCTCTTTGAGGGCCAGGTCCTGGGTTGCCTCGTACGCGAGGAGAATGCCCAACTCGCGAATCAACTCGCGGAACTTTTTGGACTTGGTCGCGACATCTCGCAGTTTGGTTAATTTATGACGGATGAGGGGATGATTGGAGACGTGCACACGGGAATTCATGAATTCTCCTTCTCATGCAAGATGAAAGGCACAGGTGCTACTCCCAAATGACATAGGGCAACCATAATTTCTTGGTCGTGATTAATTCAATGCCTTCGGGCAACTGCAACAAGCTGTATACCCCTGTAAAAAACACGTAACCGTTCAGTGGTGTGACAACCAGCGCGTCAATGACGATTATTGACGATGGTCACGGCAACGAGACGAGTGCATAATTGTGACATGAGTGCCGAGCAAACTCCTTCGGGCATTTCAGCGGAA
>JBAVQS010000337.1:0-4155 GCA_049694275.1 Anaerolineae bacterium
GGCGGGGTCGCCGCAACCGGTTCACTGATGAATGCCGCGAAGATGCGATCACCGTCGAATCCGGCAAACACGAACCGGGCGCCATTGTCCATGATGATGGTGACAGTCCCGGCGTAATAGGTTGTGCTGGATACACGTGAAGCGGTGATGGTAGTGGTAGTGCGGATAGTTGGCTCTCTCATTTTTTGGTCTCCTTGTTTTTATTCTCTCGCAGATATGGCGACTCCCAACCGATTGGGTTGGGAGTTTTGTTTTGGTGGGAGAGGTGTTTGATGCTTTTAGCCTATCAGGTTATTTCCCAAGTGTAAATCGCGAGTTTTAATCCTTGTGGAGGCTTGCGAAATTGCGTCGGACAGGTGTTCAAGAGCCTGACCGGATACCAAAATGCCTGTGGAGGGAGCCGATAGGATCACCCGCCTATTTTGAGGATTGAATGAAAAAAGCATTGACTCTGTTGGCCCAGTTTGCTATAATGGGTTGTGTCGCAGAGTGGTTGCTCGCTGTGGTCGGTGGGACCAAACGTCGATCACGGCGAGCGCCTTAACTTGATACCCAATTTGAGGGGGACTGCACTTCTGCGCCGGTGTCTCGCCCGTACATCAAGCATATCGGGCCTTTGACCAGAGGTAGGCTTGAGGCAGATGTCCCCCATAACCTAGGCTACCCAAATTTTGTAAAGAGCGCCGTGCTTGTCCAGACGTGAACAGGCGCGGCGCTCAGATATTTGAGCCCGCCCCGCCTCTCGGCGGGTTTCTTTTTGCCTATTGCTTGCCCCCGTAATCCGTGGTACAATTGTTCTTGCGAGAAGGGGATGGGTCTCCTGTCGCCCCGGTCCGTGCGGCGCATGGACCGGGTTCTAATTCTGACGGCTACTCGATCACGAGCGCCGGGCAGACGATATTTGTCGTCTGCCCGGCGCTTTTTCATTTCCACCTTCACGCGAAGGAGAACAGCATGGTCAAACCCGCGGATGGCAAGCCCGACAACCTGCAACAGTTCCGGCGTCTGGTCTGGGAGCGCTTCACCAAATGGGACTTTATGGTGGAACTGTGTCGCCAAATCAGGTATGGCGAGATTCGCATCATCATCCACGATCACCAAATCAAGGATGTGCATGTGGACTTTCACCTGAGAAGCGAACAAGAGGAGCGCGGCTAAAAGCCAAAGTCCAACTGGTCAGATTCAGCGGAGGGGACAACCGGGCGTTGTCCCTTTTTCGTTCCCCGATTCTTGTAATCGGTCTGAATGAATTCATCGCCCCGCCACCAGTCCGCGGCGCGGACCGCATACCCGTCCACAATCTCGCTGACCGGATTCAACTGGCAGCCTTCGGTCAACCAGTGCTGGACGTCGCGCCCGCGGCGTTTGCCCCGCCCGGTGTGCTTGTCGAGCGCATAATCGGGCACCTCCAGGTGCAGCCCGTGCAGCCGGTCCTGATTGACGGCGCACTGGAAATGATCGGCGATACGGCTCTTGGGTGAGCGGCACATTAACAAGATCGCGTTGGCGAGCGCGAGGCGGGCGGACCCGTCCCGGTTCTCCGTGCGGAAATCGAAATAGACCGTGCGCTGCGTGGGCACGAGCTGCAAGAGGAGCGGGTTGGCAATCCCGATATCCTCGTTGACGATGACCGTCAGCCGTTTCCAGAGATATTGCTCAAAGTGCGGCACGAGCTCAAGCGCCCAGTACATGGCTTGCTCTTCGTTGCCGCGGCGAATCTCCTTCTGCAAGGCGCTGACGACTTCCAACAGATCGTAATCGTTCTGCGTGTGAGGTATCATTCGTTTCTCCATCTTTTGTTTTCTCCCTCCGGTGCAGGGACTCCTTCTGGAATAGCAGTTTTGGGACCATCCGTCAAGGGGTTCATGCACTCTTCTTTTTCGGGCTGGTCCCTGGCGGGAAGGCCATGCCGCCTCGCAAGAGCGCATCATAGACCGTGCCGACGATAGGCGCTGCCGCCCGGTGATGCGGATCGTCGCTGTTCAACAAGAGTTTGATATACGCATCGAGCGTGGCCCCGATCGAGCCCACCCGGTCCATCGGGGGCAACGTGTCATCGACCGGAAACTTGCGACGCAGCATTTTGCCCCGTTCATCATTGTGCGCCTCGACGGTCTGGCGAATGAACACCTCGTCGTCAAACATCGGCTCTTGCGCTTGCTCGGCCATCAGCTTGCCGCAGAGCGCCTTGAACTCCCGGAGCAGGGGGCGTTCGACGGTAGTCAGGTATTTGAGGGCGATGCGCTGCCGGTTCTGATCGAGCGGCGCCATCACCTCGCCGAACTGGACGCCGATCTTCTCGGACTGGATCATCTTTTGCACCTCTTCGAGCAGGTTCAAAAGGGACAACCGGGCGGCCACCCGCTTTTCCGAGACCTTGGCCTCTTTGGACACTTTGGGGATGGACCACTTGAACTTGTCCATGCGCTTGCGGTAGGCGTTCGCCTCATCGATAGGGTCGATGTCAACCCGGTGGACGTTCTCGGCCAGCATGATCGCGGATGCCTGTTCGTCCTTGAGGGGCCGGACGATGGCGGGGATTTTGTCCCATCCGATGAGCTGGCACGCCCGGAAGCGTCTTTCCCCCGCGACAATCTCATATTGAAAGGTTGGGTGATTAATTGGCCGGACCAGGATGGGTTGGGCGAGGCCCACATCCTTGATGCTGGACGCCAGTGATTCCAGGTCCTCCCGCTTGAACACGGTGCGGTCGTTATCGCCCGGCTTGATCAGCCGCGCTTCGAGCTCGTTGACCTGGCCGACCTTGACATTGGGGTCGGACAGGTTGACGACGCCTCGGCGGGACCGGCGGCCGATTTCAGGAGCGTCATCGACTTCCAGGTTTACAGTTCGTGTGGGCATAAGTGAACTCCTTCTGAAATAGCACTGCTCCCAGCAAACGTTTGCTGGGAGCAGGTTGATAACTGACGTAAAACTGTGGATTAGTTGGGAGAGGTGACCTCCCCTTGCCAAAATCCTATCAGGTTTGAATCCGGTTGTAAAGCGCGGGGTTTGTGGGTTACTGTGGGAATCTGATGGGTTATATGGGTGGATATTGGATTGTATAAAAAGGACGTTGTCACAGCAAAGACCAACGACGGAGGCGGAGATGAATCAGTACAGGGATCGGATTATCGAGATACGCGTGATGAAGGCCCGCGAGTTGCAAGACAATGATGGCAACTGGCGAATCCATCCGGCTGCCCAAACGGAGGCGGTCGGCGGCATCCTCAAAGAGATTGGCAAGGGCGACGTGCTCCGCGCCTATTTCTCCCCGCGCTCAAATGGGCAACTCGTCCTCCTGGACGGACATTTACGGAAGTCTTTGAACCCCGACGAGGAATGGCGGGTTGCGATCCTGGACCTGACCGACGAGGAAGCGGACAAATACATCCTCTTCTTTGACCCCCTCGCCGCGATGGCTGAGATGAACGGACCGAAGGTCCTGGCCCTGATCGAGCATACCGTGACCGATGACCTGGCGCTGCGGGATCTGATGCGGCGGATGGCCGTCGAGAGCGCCGGCATCGACGAGGAAGAGCAAGAGGATGGTGACGACGCCAAGACTAAGCCCGAGCTGCCCGGCATGGACATCCAGCCCTTCGAGCACTACGACTACCTCGTGCTCTTTTTCAAGACGACCTTTGATTTCGAGGCGGCGCTCGATTTCTTTGGCGTCCACAAGGCCGGCTGGTATGCCCACATGAGCGGGAACTATAGCAAGGGGCGCATGAAGATCGGGCTGGGCCGGGCACTGGACGGCGGACAAGCGATGACGCGAATCCAGAAACTCACGCGGAGGGATGACCATGCAGACGAGCCTGCGCATCGTAATCCCCTCCCGTAAGCGGGTGCGGGTCCTGGCGGAAAGAGCCTTGACGCTATTCCCGGATGCGACGGTGACGGTCGCCGAGAGCGAGATGGGCGATTACAAGAGCCTGATCGCTCCCGAGCGATTGATCCCCCATCCCGACGAGGTGAGCGGCATCGCCCCCATCCGGCAGTGGGTGCTCGACCGGTTTGACGACGAGTGCATCGTGTTCGTGGACGACGATGTCTACCGGCTGATCAGCCTGGTCGGCTACTCGTACATGAATATCACCTCTGCCGCGAATGCCGCCCGCATTGTCGAGAACACGGCCAACATTGCCCGTG
>JBAVQS010000338.1:0-13886 GCA_049694275.1 Anaerolineae bacterium
GCATAAGGATGGAACCTCGCGCTGGCTCGAAGCCACCGCGCAAAACCTGCTCGACAATCCGGATGTCCAGGCGATCGTGATCACCCATCACGATATTACCGAGCGCAAGCAGGCGGACGAGGCCTTGCAGAAATGGGCGCACATCTTTGAGCATACCGAAGTGGGGATTACGGTCGGCTCGGCGGACGGCAAAAGCTTTGAGCTATTGAACCCCGCGTTTGCCCGGATGCACGGGTATACGGTCCAGGAATTGATCGGGCAGTCGCCGCTCATCGTATTTGCCCCGGAAGTCCGGGCGGAGCTGCCCGTCAATATCCAACTGGCCCACGAAAAAGGCCACCATGTTTGGGAATCCATTCACATCCGCCAGGACGGCACGCGCTTCCCCGCCCAGATGGACGCAACGACAGTCCGCGATGCACAGGGAAAGGTCCTCTATCGCGTGGTCAACGTTCAGGATATTTCTGAGCGCAAGCAAGCGGAGGAAGCGCAGCGCAAGAGCGAGGCGCAATTCCGCGCCGTTGTCGAGAACAGTCACGACGGCATTCTCTTTTGCAAAGCCAACGGGGTGGCGCAGTATCGAAGTCCTTCCGAGCGAAAAATCAACGGGTATAGCAATGAGGAGCGAATCGGGCGCAGCGGATTCGAGATCATCCATCCGGACGATGTGGATGCCACACGCACCCAGTGGACCCAGGTCCTGCAACATCCCGGGACGCCCTATTCAGCCAAGTATCGCGTCCGGCATAAGGATGGAACCTCGCGCTGGCTCGAAGCCACCGCGCAAAACCTGCTCGACAATCCGGATGTCCAGGCGATCGTGATCACCCATCACGATATTACCGAGCGCAAGCAGGCGGAGGAAGCGCTGAGCAAGAGCGAAGCGCGTTTCCGCGCCATCGTCGAGAACAGTCGCGACGGAATCATTTTTAGCGATGCTAGCGGCGTGATTCAATACCGAAGTCCTGCCGAGCAAGTAATCAACGGGTATAGCAATGAGGAGCGCATCGGGCACAGCGGATTCGAGATCGTCCATCCAGACGACGTGGATGCCATCCACAACCGGTGGCCCCAGATCCTGCAACATCCCGGGACGCCCTATCCAGCCGAGTACCGTATCCGGCATAAGGATGGAACCTGGCGCTGGCTCGAAGCCACCACACAAAACCTGCTTAACAATCCGGATGTCCAGGCAATCTTGATCAACAATCACGACATTACCGAGCGCAAGCAAGCGGAGGAAGCGCGGCGCAAGAGCGAGGCGCAATTCCGCGCCGTCGTGGAAAACAGCCATGACGGTATTTTGATGGTCGATCGTGACCGCCGGGTCCTGTATGTCAGCCTCTCTTATACGCGGCTCAGCGGATATATGCCGCAGGACCTCATCGGCAAATATGGCGCCGACTATATCCATCCCGACGATCAACCGCTGACCGCGAGCAAAATTCGCGAGGTCCTCCAGACTCCGGGCGCAAGTGTATCCGTGGAATATCGGATTTTGCATAAAGGGGGGGGCTGGCGCTGGGTCGACACAACCGCAACCAATCTGCTGGACGACCCGGATGTGCAAGCGGTCGTACTCCACAGCCGCGATATTAGCAAACGCAAACGCGCTGAAGAGACGAACCGGCAGCATACGCAGCGCTTGCAAGCTTTGCTGGATTTAGTGCAAACCGCCTCCGACAAGCCCGCACAGGAGGTGATTTCCGCCGGTCTGGAAGAGGCGGTCCAATTGACCGGCAGCGCGATCGGCTATTTCCATTTCTTTAACGCCGACGACCAGACGGTCCAACTCTATACCTGGTCCCGCGATACCCTTCTGCAATGTCAGGCCGTCGAGGAGACACACTATCCCCTGGAATCCGCCGGTGTCTGGGCCGATTGCATCCGCACCCGGCTGCCTGTCGTCAACAACGATTATGCCAGCCTGGAGACCAAAAGGGGATTGCCGGAGGGGCATGTGCCGCTCGTCCGCCATCTAGGGGCGCCGGTCATTGACCAGGGCCAAGTCCAGGTGATCGTCGGCGTGGGCAACAAGCCCACCGATTACGACGACAACGATGTGCGCATTCTGTCGCTGGTGGCCGAGAACATCTGGAAAATCTTTCAACGCCAGCGGATGCAGGAAGCGCTGACTCAGGAGAACGAACAACTCGCCCTGACGCTGGACAGCATCGGCGATGGGATGATTACGACGGATGCCGCCGGGCGCATCCTCCTTTTCAACCCGATGGCGGAACAACTGACCGGCTGGCGCCGGGCAGAGGCCGGCGGCCAGCCGCTGCACACGGTCTTGCATCTCGTGAATCTCAAAACAGGTGAAGCGGCGCCCAATCCGGTGCAAGTAGCGCTGCAGAGCGGACGACGAGTGGGGTTGGCCGCGCATACCGTGCTGGTCGCCAGGGACGGGACCCGCCGCGTCATTTCGAGCAGCGTCGCGCCGATCCGCGGGCCGGCCAACCAGATCACCGGCGCGGTCCTGATATTCCGCGACATTACCCAATTACACCAGACGGAGGAGGCGCTCAAGGAATCGCAGGCCTATGCGCGCAGCTTGATCGAGAGCTCGCTCGACATGATCATTGCCGTAGATACGGAGCGCAAAATCGTCGAATTCAACCGGGCCGCGGAACACACCTTTGGCTATAGCCGCGCCGAAATCCTCGGCCAATCGGTCGATCTGCTCTACGCCGATTCCGAACTGGGCGATGAGGTCCACGCGCAAACGCTCGCCAGCGCCGAACGCGTGCAAGAGGTGCGAAACAAGCGCAAGGACGGGCAGGTCTTTCCGACGCTGGTCTCGGCCTCGCGGCTGCGGAACGCCCAGGGCGAGGTGGTCGGGGTGATGGGCATCTCGCGCGATATCACCCGGCAAAAGCAGGTGGAGGAACAGACGGTTCGTTCCGAGCGGCTGGCGGCGCTCGGGCGCATGGCCGCCGCGCTGGCGCACGAGATCAACAACCCACTGCAAGCCCTCCAGAGCACCCTGGACCTGGTGCTGGATTTCGAGTTGGACGAAGCCGAGCGCACGAGCAACCTGGAGATCATCCGGCAAGAGATCGAGCGCCTGAGCCAGGTCACCGCCCGCATTCTCAATTTTGCCCGGCCGGTTGCGACTCGGCACCGGCGGGTGGATGTATCCGCGATTGTCCAGGACACGCTCAACCTGGCGTACAAGCAGCTCCAGCACGCGCACATCCAGGTCACGACCGATTTAAAGCCCATGCCGCAAATCCTGGCAGCCCCCGAGCAACTGGCCCAGGTGTTTCTCAACCTGGTGCTCAACGCCGTACAAGCCATGCCGGAGCGCGGCCATCTGCACGCGGCCGCCTCTGCCGAGGGGGAAGGCATCATGATTACGTTCACAAATGACGGGCCGCCCATTCCGCCGCAAGACCTGCCCCACCTTTTTGATGCGTTCTTTACCACCAAGGCGGAGGGGAGCGGCATCGGCCTGTTCATCAGCCAGTTGATCGTGCAGCAACACGGCGGGACAATCCAGGCCGAAAACCTGCCGGAAGGCGTCCGATTTACCGTCTACCTGCCGTTCGCCGACCGGTCGTAACAAGGAGCAATTCATTGTCCACCCCGATGAATTTCACAGACCTTGAGCACGCCCTCTTTGAGAACGCCGGCGACGCCATCGCGCTATCCGATGCGGCGGGAATCGTCACCGAGGCGAATCCCGCGTATTGCCGACTGTATGGCTATCGCCGCGAAGAGATCATTCAGCACAGTTTCGCAATCATCTTTCCCGAGGCGGTGCGCGCCGCAGCCGTCGCCGATTACCTCAGGGTGTTTCACCAGCCCGAAATTGCGCCGGCCTTCCAATCCATGGTCCAGCGTGGGGATGGCAGCGAGCGCATCGTCGAGTCCGTCTATAGTTTTATCGAACGCGATGGACAACGGGTCGCGATGCTCTCTGTCATCCGGGATATTACAGACCGCGTACGGATGGAAAAAGAGCTCCGCCAGGCGCGCGACGAGTTGGAGAGTCAGGTCCGGGAGCGAACCGCCAAACTGACGGCACTGAACGCCGACCTGGAAGCTGAAATTAACGAGCGCAAACAGATCGAAGAACGCCTGCGCGAATCGCAGACCTATACCCGCGACCTGATCGACAGCTCACGCGACATGATCATCGCCGTCAACCTGGACCTGTGCATCGTCGAATTTAATCGCGCGGCCGGAAAAGTCTTTGGCTATCGCCACGCCGAGGTCCTGGGGAAAAGTTCGGGAATGCTGTATGCCGACTCGTTCGAGGGCGAGGAGGTCCGCCGGCAGACCTTTCAGCCACAGCACTTTTTGGGCGAAGTCCTGAACAAGCGTAAGAATGGCGAGGTCTTTCCCGCGCTGTTATCGACATCGGTCATCCGAAATGCAGCGGGCGAGGTCATCGGGACAATGGGCATCTCGCGCGAGATTACCCAGCAAAAGCAGTTAGAGGAGCAAGCGCGGCGCGCCGACCGGTTGGCTGCGCTCGGCCGAATGGCGGCCACCCTAGCGCATGAGCTCAACAATCCCTTGCAATCCATCCGCGCCACCGTCGAGCTGCTCCTCGATTTTGCGCCCACCGAAGCGGAGCGCCGGGAGGGCATGGAAATTATTCGGAACGAAATAATCCGGCTGGGTGAAATCTCCCGGCGCATTCTCGATTTCGCTCGCCCCACCCCGGTTCAGCCGCGCCAAAAGGTCGCAGTCAACGCGCTCGTGGAGCAGACCCTCACGCTGGCGCGCAAGCAGTTGCAACATGCCGGCATCCGAATCACAACCCATTTTCAAGCGCTCCCGCCGGTCAATGCGGCGCCCGAACAACTCACCCAGGTCTTTTTGAATCTGATGTTGAACGCCGTCGAGGCGACCGGAGAAGGCGGGGTTCTGGAGATTGCGACGGCGCGCGAGCCGGGCGGGGTGGCGATCACCTTTACCGACGATGGGCCAAGCATCCCGCCCGACCTGCTTCCGCGCCTCTTTGAGCCCTTTGTCACGACCAAAACGCAGGGCTCGGGTCTCGGGTTATACATCAGTCAGAGCATCATCCAGCAGCATGGCGGATCGCTCACCGTGGCGAACCAGGGACCGGCGCGAGGGGTGACCTTTACCATCCGGCTCCCCGCGCTTGACCGGAACCAGGAAATAGAAAGGTAGAGACGTTCCGGCGGAACGTCTCTACCGATTTGTATCGTGCGATGTCTATTGGATTGCTCTATTTAGGCGCAATCCGTTTGACCTTTTATTGCCGGCTCACACACGACTGGTTGTTGTTCGGATTCAGGTCAAACGCCGAGTTGGTCACATTGGCGCAATTTCGGAAACTGCCGCTGCTCGTGAGCGGGAGTATTGTCAGCGTCACCTTGGCGCTGGCATTGCTATTCATGGCCCCCAGTTGGCAGGTCAAAGCCGTGGTTGTGCTGTTGTAACTGCAGGTCCCCTGGCTCGTGCTCGCCGAGGCGTACCGCCAATAGGCCGGTACCGTGTCACTCACCATCACATTCGCCGCCGCGCCGGGCCCGGCATTCTTGACCGTCAGGGTGAACGTGACCGAACCGTTGGCGTTCTGCACATACGTCTTGACGATGCTGACATCCGTTGCATAGACATTGCCAAAGAGCACGCCGGTCACGTTGTTGCCGCTCTGGACTGCAAGGTCGGCGGGATTGGCGGTCCTTTGAACCCAACCGGTCTGCGGGACTTCACGCAGCCGGTAGGTTTTGGGACCCAGATTGGCAAAGCTAAAGGCGCCATTTGCGCCGGTCACCGTCGTGGAGATGACCTGGTCAGAGGCATTCTCGAGGTTGATGGTCCAGCCGCTCAACCCGTCGTTCGCGCCGTCGTTATCCACCCCGTCGCCGTTCAGGTCGTTGAACTTTTTCCCCGAGATGCTGATATTCTGAAAGTTGCCAAAATTGACGTTCGATGCGCCGGGGGTATTGACCGTCAAATTGAGGTCGGCGGGGTTGGCGGTCGTCTGGGTCCAGCCCGACTGCTGCTCCTCACGCACGCGATAGGTATAGTCCAGCACGCGGATCGTGAAGGTATAGTTCCCGCTCGCGTCGGTGGTGGTCGAAGTGAGGAGCTGGTCGAAGCCATTCTTGAGATCAATGGTCCAGCCGCTCAAGCCGCTATCAGCGCCGTTCTTGAAACCGTCGCCGTTGTTGTCCTGAAATTTCTGCCCGGTGATAAAGGAAGCCTCGAACGCGCCCACATCGCAATGTGCGCCCTGGGGGCGCGCGACGCCGCGCTGGTCCACGCTGTTCACCGTGTTCACATCCGTGCAGACCGAATCATCGCCGGCATCAATCGCGGCGCTGCCGGAGAGGAGCGCGATGGTTTGCGTGGGGCCGCCGTTGGAGTTGAGCGAGCTGAGGGCCAGCTGGCCGAGGGTTTTTTGCGTGGCGCTGTCGCAGCTGCTGTCATCGGCAAGGTTTGAGCTGTTGGCCGTGAAGGTTCCGCTGAACTTGTAACAGTCTCCGCCCGCTGTGCTGTTGGCGACGATGGTGTTCTGGAGGGTGGTCGATTGGACACCAAAGATGCCGCCGCCATGCACACTGGCGCTGTTGCTGTAGAAGGTGCTGTTGTTCACCGTCAGTGCGCCCAACGCATTGTCGATGCCGCCGCCCTCGGTCGCGGTATTGCTGTAGAAGGTGCTGTTGAATACCGTCGCCGTGCCGAGGGCGAAAATGCCCCCTCCGTCCGACGCACTATTACTCAAAAAGGTGCTGCCAGAGACAGTCAGCGAGCCGGTCGAGCTATAAATACCGCCGCCGGTCGCGGCAGACCCGTTGGCCGAAGTAGTGTTGGTGCCAAAGGTGCTATTGCTAATGCTCGCCGTGGCCGTGTTGTAAATGCCGCCGCCACTCGCCAGACAGGTTGTGCCCGTGCAGGTCGCAGCGTTAAGTGAAAAGGTGTTACCGATCGCCGTGAGTTGATACCCACTGACAAGGGCGCCGCCATAAGCCTTGCAATTCGTCGTGTTGCAGGTGGCCTGATTGGACCCAAAGGCAGCGCCGGTGATGTTCGCCACGCCGGTGTCGTTTTCGATGGCGCCGCCGTTCTTGGCGCTGTTATACGAAAAATTAGTACCGGTAATAGTCAAGGTACCCGCGTTCCAGATGCCCCCGCCCAGGTTGGCGCTATTGGATGTAAAAGCGCCGTTGGTGACGTTCAGCGTGCCATCGTTCTGGACACCGCCGCCCGCGTTGGCAGATCCATGAGCAATCGTCAGATTGGTCAGAGAGAGGGTCTTGCCCACATTCACAAACAGCACCTGATAAGCATCGGCGCCGCTTACGGTGATGCTCTGCCCGCTGCCGTCAATCGTTACATCGTCGGTAATGCTGGGGAGAGCCGAACCGAGGGTGATGGTACCGCTCACCGAGAAATTGATGGTATCTGCGCCACTGCCCGCAGCACAGTCCGGATAGGTCTGCGCATTATTGTTTGCGTTGGTGAGGGCCTCGCGCAGACTGCAAGAACCGTTGGTCGTGGTTTCGTCGGTGAGGGTGTTCACGGTGATGGTGACGCCCGCGGCATGCGCAATCGGGGCGAAGGACGAGGTAGTATACAAAAGGACGAGGAGGAACAGAACGAACAGACGAACAAGGGTCGTGCGATACATTGGCAACTCCTTCCACTAAGCGATCGTGCAGCAATAATGAAACCCAGAAAACGTAACGGAGCGGATTATAGCCAGCATGGGTTTCCCTGTCAAGGGGGTAATCAGGGCGTTTCAAAAGTCGGCCTGTCATGCTTAGATACTCATCCTGCCCGGCGGGATGTTTGAAAACACGACCTATTACGTCATGAGCAGGGAGCGTCTTTGGTCGGCCTGTCATGCTGAGCGAAGCGCCTTGCCTCCCCTGGCGTTCTTCGTCTGCCGTAAGGCGGGAGGCCAGGGTTGCGGAGCGAAGCATCTCGTTCGCGGTAACGAGACCCTTCGCACGCTCAGGGTGACAGCTTTCCTTTTGTCAAGCGAGAATTGAAACGCCCTGAGGGGGTAATTTGATCAGGTCAGGATTCCCACGCTGGCTGGGAGGGGGTGACCGGAATTGGCGGCTGCGGTTCGATGAGTTCCGGATAATCGTTGCGCGCATTCCCGATTTCCTGCCGGACGCGAAAAGCCGTCATCTTGCTGGGCGGATACGGCTTGAGGAGTTTGCGGAGCGCCTCTGGCTCACTCTCCGGTTCTAACCACGCGGCCCAGTCCTTCCTGGCGAGTAACAGCGGCATTCGACTGTGATAGCGAGCTACCAGACTGTTTGCCTCGGTTGTCAGAATGCCGAACGTATTGAGGGCCCTGCCCTCGGCGTCAGTCCAGGTGGCATATATCGCCCCCATCGTCAAGAGTTCGTCCGCTCGAGCCTTGAAGAGAATGGGGACCTTGTGTTTGGGATCGGCCGGGTTGAGCGCAAACTCGAGGAAAAAGTCGCTGGGGAGCAGGGCGCGGTGGTGTCTGAAGGAACCGGCAAAGGCCCTCTTTTGTTCCACGGTCTCGCTGCGCGCATTGATCCATCCCGCCTTGGACGGATCGCCGCGAAACCACGAAGGGACCAGACCAAACCGGCCCAACACCGCTTCTCGCTGGCCGTCTTTCTGCCGGATGATGGGCGCAAAGGCCCGCGGCCGGATATTGTAACTGCCCTGCCAGCTCTCGAGCGCGACCTGCGAGACCTCATAGGTCTCGGCCAGTTTTTCCATACTCTGAAAAAACCCAAAACCCCCGCAGCCATCGTCAAAGAATCGTTCCATAGTTCTTTTATTTTACCCTATCTGCATTCCATTTACAACCGCTTGAGCAGTTCCGCCTTTTTCGTTTCAAAATCGGTCGGCGTAATCACCCCTGCATCGGCCAGCTCTTTGAGCTGTTTCAGCTCTGCCGCCACATCCGCCGGCTGTCCGCGGGTCATCCCCCGCAGGTCGAGCACCTGCACCTGTCCCGCCTGCTGCGCCTGCTGCAGCAAGCTCGCCGCCTCCGGCGACCGGGCCGCGACCGCGTTCACGATTGCCCCGAGGTTTGTCCCCATCATGTTCGCCCCTGCCATATTTGCCGGCGATTGCAGCGTATCGAGCAACGCCACCACATGTTTCGGATTCGCGGGGTTCACCTTGACCTGCAAGCTGGCACCCGGCAGTAGCGAGGTGAAATACTTGTTCGAGACGGTCAGCGTATCCTCGGCGCGATAGGTCGAGCCGCTCCGGGGGCGCACGTCCATGACCAGGGTCATGTTCTGCGCCAGCAGGTTACCGTAATACTCCGATCCACTATAGATCGCTCCGGTGGACGCCCGCACGCTGACCAACGTCGCATTCGCGGTCACGCCGCTCGACCGGACGTACATGCGGGACAAGGTCGGCACGACAAAGCTCAACACGAGCGCCAGGATAACGCTCCCGAACACCAGCCCAAAGAAAATCGGCAGTCGCGCCGGAATGCTAAACGGATCCTCCATCCCGCCGCCAAAGAGATAGAGAAAGCCTCCACCCATCCCGAGCATGATGATGAGCGTCATGATCCACCCGGCGTTTTTTCCCATTTGCATGTTTATTCCCTCCGTATGATTATACCCACCTCAACCCTCCCGCCGTCTAACGGGAGAGGGTGCCCCTCACCCCAGCCCTCTCCCGTTGGACGGGAGAGGGTGCCTGGAGCGGTTTGATTTGTCGCCATCATAACAGGCCATCGTCACAGAATCGTAACAAGTCGGGGCGAGCCGGTGGTTTGCCCGGCACAGGCACAAGTGGTCGGGCGGTTCGCCCTACTTTTGACACCGCTTTCATCCCGGGGTATAGTGACGCGGGAAGGATACTACGCATGAATCAGGAATTGACAGCCGAGCAGGCCCGGCGGGTCTTTGATCCGGCGGCGCTCGAAATGGAGACGACGGAGAACCTCTCCCCGCTCCAGGGAATCATCGGCCAGAAACGCGCCGTCTCGGCGCTCCAGTTTGGCCTCGGCATCCAGGGAAGCGGCTATAACATCTATATCGCCGGCCCGCCCGGCATTGGCAAGATGACCGCGGTCGAAGCGTTCCTCGACGAATTCGCCCAGCGGAAACCGGTCCCGCCCGACTGGTGCTATGTCACGAATTTTGACGATCCCTACCAGCCCCAGGTGCTCACCCTACCGCCAGGGCGCGGGAAAAAGCTCCAGCAGGACATGAAGGAGCTGATCGAGCGCGTGCGCCGCGAGATTCCCAAGGCGTTCGAGAGCGACGACTATAGCACCCGGCGCGATGCGATCGGCAAACAGCTTGACCGGGCGCGGGAAACGGTCATCGGCGCCTTGAGCGAACGGGCGCAGAACGTCGGGCTCAAGCTCGAGGCCGGCTCGTTCGGCATTGCGTTTGCCCCAGTTGTCGAGGGGCGCGAGCTCAAGCAGGAGGAATACGAGGCGCTGCCGGAAATGATGCGTCAGGAGATCGAGCTCCATCACCAGGAACTGGAAGGGGACCTCCGGGAGGCGCTGAAAACGATTCGCGGGATCGAGCGCGACGCGCAGCAGGCGCTGGCGCAGATGGACGAACAGATCGTCGAGTTTATCGTCGGCGGCCTGATGCAAGACCTGACGGACGATTACGCCGACCAGCCGGAGGTCATCACCTACCTTCAGGATGTCCAGGGCGACCTTTGCGAGAACATCGATATGTTCAAACCGCAGCCGCAGCCCGATGGCGCGCCGCCGGAAGCCACGCCGAGCCCGCTCGCCCGTTCCCTGCAACAAGATTTCCCCCTGCGCAAATACCAGGTCAACGTGCTGATCGACAACGGCAAGCAAACGGGCGCGCCGGTGATCGTCGAACTCACCCCGACTTATACCAACCTCATCGGGCGAATCGAGCGCGAAACACACCTGGGCGCGCTCTATACGGACCTGACCATGCTCAAAGGGGGCGCACTGCACCGGGCCAACGGCGGCTATCTCGTCCTGCCGGCCGAAGAGCTGTTGCGCAACTCGTATAGCTGGGAAGGGGTCAAGGGGGCGCTGCGCACCGGCGAGATTCAAATCGAAGAGATCGGCGAGCGCATGGCGCAGGTGACGACCAAGAGCCTCCGCCCCCAGCCGATTCCGCTCGACGTCAAGGTCATCCTGATCGGCAGCCCCAGCACCTATTACTTTCTCTACGACGACGACGAGGATTTTCCCCAGTTTTTCAAGGTCAAGGCCGACTTTGACACGACCATGCCGCGCACGGACGAAAACATCCGAGACCTCGTCCACTTTATCGCGACCCTCTGTCAGAAAGAGGAGCTCAAGCACCTGGACCGGGGCGGCATCGCGCATATCCTGGACCATGCATCACGCCTGGCCGAAGACCAGGCCAAGCTCTCAACCCATTTCGGCGCGCTGGCCGACGTGATTCGCGAGGCGCACTTTTGGGCCGTCCAGGCCGAATCCCCGTTGATTACCGTCGAGCATGTGCACAAGGCGCTCGACGAAAAGGTCTATCGCTCGAACCTGGCGCAAGAGCGCATCCGCGAGTTGATCAGCCGCCGGCGGTTGCTCATCAACACGAGCGGGGCGACCGTGGGCCAGGTGAACGGCCTGTCGATCATCAGCCGGGGCGATTATGAATTTGGCCGGCCGAGCCGCATCACGGCGAGCGTCGGTCCTGGGCGCGAAGGGATTATCGACATCGAGCGCGAGGTTCAGATGAGCGGCCCCATCCACAGCAAGGGCATTCTCATCCTGAGCGGCTACCTGCGCTATAAATATGCGCCCGACCGGCCCCTCACGCTCGGCGCGCGGGTCGTCTTTGAGCAGAGCTATCAGGGGGTGGAGGGGGACAGCGCCTCGTCCGCCGAGCTGTACGCGCTCCTCTCGGCGCTCTCAGGCCTGCCGCTCAAACAGGGGATCGCCGTCACCGGCTCGGTCAACCAGCACGGCGAAGTCCAGGCCATCGGCGGGGTCAACGAAAAGATCGAAGGGTTCTTTGAGGTCTGCAAGACGCGCGAGCTGACCGGCGAGCAGGGCGTCCTCATCCCCGAGAGCAATGTGCAGGACCTCATGCTGCGCGAGGATGTCGTCGCGGCGATTCGCGCCAGCCAATTCCACGTGTGGAGCGTCAAGACCATCGATGAGGGGATCGAAATCCTGACCGGCGCGCCGGCCGGAGAAAGCGGCGCCGATGGGCGCTACCCCGCCGGGACCGTCAACGACCGGGTCAGCCGCCGCCTCGGCGAGTTCAACCGTTCGTGGAAAGAGGTCGTGCGCAACGACGAACCGGCAGAGAATTAAATCCCTCTAAAAAACGGCAGTGCATCAACTGTCATTGCGAGACTCCCATCCCGCCTCGGCGGTATGCCTGAGAACAGAAACTTGCGCGGGTGGGGAGTATAATGTTAGCCAACATTCAGACAAGTAAAGACCGACCGCTCACTGGTGTGAGATACAGCCCGCTTGCGAGACTGGTTCTGGTCAGGCGTGATGTGATGAGTGGTGGCAGGGACTGCGGGCTCGTCCCTGACCCCGTTGAGCAGGATGCGTTTAGGTGTCCTGACCGGGTCTGAATGGATAAGGATTGTGCAAGGCCGGAGGTCCATCCATGAATCGTCCCTCGAACCCACCCGCTCTTTCGGAAGCGTTGCCGCAAGTCCAGCCCCACGCCGCCGGGTTGGACATTGGCAGCACGGAGATTTGGGTAGCGGTCCCCGCCGACTGCGCCCAGGAACCGGTGCGCCGCTTTGGCACGTTTACGCCGGACTTGGAAGCCTTGGCGGATTGGTTGGCGACCTGTCACATCCAAACGGTCGCCATGGAATCGACCGGAGTGTATTGGATTCCGGTGTTCGAGTTGTTGGAAGCCCGCGGGTTTGACGCACAAGTCGTCAATGCGCGGCATCTGAAGCAAGTGCCGGGGCGCAAGAGTGATGTGCAGGACTGCCAATGGATTCAACGCTTGCACAGCTATGGCTTGCTCACCGGCTCGTTCCGGCCCCCCGCCGAGATTTGTACGTTGCGCGCCTACTTGCGCCAGCGGGCGACCTTGATTGAACATCGGGCCCCGCACATTTTGCACATGCAAAAAGCCTTGCAACAGATGAATGTGCAATTGCCGCTGGTCGTGAAGGATATCACGGGCGAAACGGGCCAAGCGATCATCCGGGCGATTTTGGCGGGCGAACGAGATCCGGTCAAGTTGGCCCAGTTGCGCGATCCGCGGTGCCAGCACAGCGAAGCGGAGATTGCGAAAGCCTTGAGTGGCACCTATCAGCCCGAGCATGTCTTTGCCTTGAAGCAAGCGGTGGCATTGTATGATGCGTATACGGTGCAACTGCACGAGTGCGACACGGAGATTGAACGGCAGTTTCACGCAATCAAGCCCGTAACCGACGAGGACCCGCCGCCTTCGACTAAACCCGATTCGCACAGCAAGAATGGCCCGAGTTACGATGCGCGCACCTTGTTGTATCACCTCACCGGGGTCGATTTGTGCGCTATCGACGGGCTGAATGCGAGTACCGTCCAAACGGTTATTGCCGAAATGGGGACGGACTTGAGTAAATTTCCGACGCACAAGCATTTTGGTTCGTATCTGGGCTTGGCCCCGCATCAGGACATTTCGGGGGGCAAGGTCTTGCGCCGCTTTACGGTGAAGAACGGGCAGCGGGCTGGGCAAGCCTTTCGCTTGGCGGCGCAAGCAGTCAGCCGCAGTGCGTCGGCGTTGGGGGCCTTCTACCGGCGCTTGCGCGCCAAGTTTGGCCCGAAGATTGCCACCGTCGCCACCGCGTACAAGATTGCACGGATTTACTATCATATGCTCAAAGAGCGCCAACCGTATCGCGCACAAGATGCGGATACCTATGATCAGCAGACGAAAGCACGCGAACTGCGCAAGTTGCAGAAAAAGGCGGCCAAACTCGGCATGCAGCTAGTGGCCGTGCCCGCC
>JBAVQS010000339.1:0-40897 GCA_049694275.1 Anaerolineae bacterium
GACTTCGCGGGGAGTAGTGGTTCAATCCGTTTCCATTGCTCCTCCGTCAGATCGGTCTGGTAGGCCTTACGCGGTTGTTTTTCCATGTCGGTAAGTATACCAGACCATTTTCAAAACACTTTCTAACGTGAGCGCCTCTACTTCGGATGATAGCGCCTCAATGTATTTTATCTCCGATAGGTCCAAGTATCCATCCTGAACGTTGGCCACACGCAGGTAAGGCACATTAACCGTTCGTTGCCCATTGAATTTTCTGCCTTTGGCAATTCCCGATACGACCTCGGCTACTTCAAATAATGGATGAATAGGATAAGTGTCCCCGGACACATCGCCAAACATCTCGTTAAAAGTCGCTGGAACAAGTCGGTCCGTTCGCTCGTCAGCGCGGGCGCGTAGCTTGCGAAGAACCTCGGCCTCGTCGAGAATGCTGACAATGCGCTGCTGCTCGGAGAGAGGAGGCAGTGCAAGTGTCAGGGTCATGAGGAGATTGCGATCAATGTGTGGTATGGCGGCTCCCCGGACTCGGGTGTTGAGCAAATCGAACTGTCCCCGAATGAAATCAAAGAGGAACTTTGGAATTATTCTTGTCTGCTTCGGAACAAGTGCTGCGATTGTTGACCCAACATAACCTTCGTGTCCTATACTGCATAGACCAGTACGTGCTCCATCGCACACGATCAGGGTATCATCAGCATCACAAGATATACAGTTGGAATCACTTGTAAAGCGAGTTAGAACACCATCAAAATTCTCTATCAAAATATAAGGTCGGGCTTTGTTGCTTCCCTCTTCCACGAATGCGGATGGTTTTCGTCCTTTTCGGAATTCGCAGAGTTCACTGAGATTTACAACAGGATAGCTCATTTTTCAAGCGCCCTTGATAGCGACCGTGCCCTCGCCGCGATCTCCTCTTCCAGCCCGACCACTTCCACCAATATCTGCTTCGGGTCTTCGTGTTCGACCGCCTCGACTTTGACCGGCTTGTAACGTCCTGCAGCGAGGCTGTAATCATTCTCCACGATTTTCTCGACTGGCACGCGATAGCTATTCGGTCCTTCGATGCGGTCCGGGTATCTCGCCAGCACATCGGGAATGTCGTTCGCGTCGATAGGCGTGCGCTTGTCGTCCAGCGAAAAGCCGTCGGCGGTGAGGTCGTAGAACCAGACAAAGCCCTCACCCCCGCCCCCTCTCCCGTCAAACGGGCGAGGGGAGAGGAGAGATCGTTTTTCAAACACGAGCACGGCGGTGCCGACGCCGGAGTAGGGTTTAAAGGCACCGGAGGGGAGATTGACGACCGCCTGCAGGTCACATTCCGTCAAGAGCAGCTCGCGCACCTTGCGCGCCGCCTTGTTGGAGCTGAACAGGACGCCGTTGGGCACGATCACGCCCGCGCGGCCGCCGGGGTTGAGATGGTCGATGAACCATTTGGCGAATAACAGTTCCGTATCGCGGGTGGGCAGATTGATGTCGGCGAGGATGCTCTCTTTCTGGATGCTGCCCGCGAACGGCGGATTCGCCAGCATGATGTCAAAGGTCAGGCCGGGATAGTCCCCCGCCTTGTTCGTGGTCAGCGGGTTGTGAAACTCGACATGCGCCTTTTCCAGGTTGTGCAGATAGAGGTTGAGGATGGCGATCTTGACCATGTTGGCGTCATTGTCGTAGCCGGTGAACGCCTGCTCTTCTAAAAAGCGCCACTGGGCCGGTTTCAGCCGGTCGCCGTCGGCCGCGCCGCGCGCGAGCGTCGCTTTTGAGGTATTGGCGCGGAGAATATGCCGGAAGGCCGAAATGAGAAAGCCGGCCGTGCCACAGGCCGGGTCGCAGATGCGCTGACCGGGCTGCGGGTCCACGAGCGCGACGATCAGATCGATGATATGGCGCGGCGTGCGGAACTGGCCGTTCGTGCCGGAGGCGGACAGCTTGCTCAGGAGATATTCGTACATGTCCCCTTTGAGATCTGTCCCCTCATGCGCCGCCAGGTCCATGCCATCAATCGCCTGGATGACGGCGCGCAGGGTCGGGCGGTCATAGATCTTGAGGGTGGCGCGGTTAAAGAGGACCTTGCCGGTCTCGGACATGCCGGGGAGCTCGTGCAGCTTTTCAATCGCATCACGCGTCGAGTTATAGAGCGCGTCGCCGGTGAGAGTGACGAAATTGCCCCAGGCATAGCGCGCCCATTCGCCCCAAAAAACGCGCTTGTAGCTCTTGCTCAGGCTCGCCGCCTGCTCGTCCCGCTCCGAGAGCAATCGGAGAAAGAGGAGATACGAGAGCTGCTCGATGGAATCCATCGGGTTGTTGACGCCGCCGGCCCAGAGGATATCCATCAACTGGTCCACCTTTTGGCGGAGGCCGGACGAATAAAAATTGGCGGCGATCGCGCCGTTCGAGTTGGTGGGAATCGGGGTTACCAATATGTTTTTCCTTTGCGTCCTGGTCAGAGATCACCTTGCGCCCATCGATTGCCCTACCAGGCTGGACTGGCGAAGCGCGTCAAAGACATGATCGCGCTCGGTGAATTGCACCAGCGCGCTCATCCCGCCAAGTTGGTTGAACTGGGTGCTGTGAAAGAGGGTCACGTCGCCATCGAGAAAGCGCTTTTTCGCGATAGGGTCGTCGGCGACGAGCTGCGCGACTGCGCTCAACCATTTCTGCTCTTGATAGCGCAGGTTGAACCGCGCCGCGATGGAATCGACGGTGTCGGCCACGACCGCCTCTTTGCTCGGAAGCGGCCTGATCCCGAGCGCGTTATAAGCAAAGGCGGGGGTCGGCGCGGGCACCCCGTACGAGAGCGCCAGCTTGTCGGGGGAATAGTACATTTTGGGCTTGTGGAAAAAGCGCTCTTGCAGAATCGTCTCGACGGAATCATCGTCCTCCCCCTCGGCCGCGCGCTTGAAATCGGGATGCGCCTGGGCAAAGGTCTGGAGGTCCCGCTCGAACGAGCCGCGAAAAGTCATCAGGTCCACCTTTTCGCCGTTCGGGCCGACGATGCGCACCGCTTCCGAGATGATCGTATCCTTGCCCTCCCAGACGGGAATGGGCGGCGGCGGGGGAGGCGTTGGCCCTGCGCCTGCGCCCGGACGCGGCTCGTGACCGAGATGCGGTTCGGGACTCCCGCCCGGCGAATGGGGCTCGTCCGGCAGATTCTCGGGGCTCGCTTCGCGAACGGGGATGCGCGGGAGCGGGAGGGGCGTTGTATAGTCGTATTTCTCTTCAAAGTATTCACACACCCCGCAGAAATCGAGAATGAAAAAGTTCTTTTTGTCGTACGCGGTATTGCCGATCTGGAATGTATAGCGCCGCGTCCCGCGCCCTTTGACCTGGATGTACTCGGTCGGCGAAAAGATGGGCCGCATCAGCCCGATATTGAGCAGGGGCTTGCAGTTATAGCCGGTCGAGAGCATATCCACCGAGACGGCGATGCGCTCGGAGCGCTTGCCATCGCGGAAATCCTTGGCAATGGAGGCGGCATCCTCGATACGCGAGGTGATCGTCACGGCGATGCCGGGCTGGAGCTCGTTCAGGATTTTGGTGAGCGCCGTCGCGTGCGTCTGGTTGACCGCAAAGAGGATGGACTGGCCGATCTGGCCGGCCGGGTCGCGCTGCGCATGTTTCAGAAAGGCCTCGCACATGGCGCGGTTCCGCTCGGGCGTAAAGATTTTACGCTCCAGGTCCTGGACCTTTATATTTTCGGTCTGCTCGTTAATGACGACCGCCCACCCCTTGTCGGCCAGCGTTTTGGTCGTAATGTCCGAGCGAATATCATAGATAATGGGCAGGCAGAGGTAGGGCCCCTCGGGGTCCTGCACCGCGTCGAGGATGTCAAAGCGAAAGGTGGGGACGCCCGGCTCGCAGCCGAAATAGAAATAGGTGTCGCGCAACTGGCGCGCTTCCAGCGCCCTGGGGTTCTCGGCTTCCAGTTGGTCCACATCCACGTTCTTCAAATACGCTTTGGGCGTCGCCGTCAGCCCAACCCGCGTGGCCTGAAAGAACTGGACGACCTCGCGGGCATCCCCATAGATGGAGCGGTGCGCCTCGTCGTTAATCACCAGGTCAAAGTGAAACGGGGTAAATTCCTGGCGGTAGCGGCGGTCGACGAGGAGGGATTGAATCGTCGCGACGACCACGCTCGAACCGAGCAGTTCCATCGGGCGGCGGCGGGCCGTCTTGAAAACCACCGGACTGTACTCGCGGAGGATGACATTAAAATCCTCCATCGTCTGCTTCGCCAGCTCGATGCGATCCACGATAAAAAGGACGCGCTCGGCGTTCCGCGTCCCGAGAAAGCGGCGGATGAGCGCGGCGCAGAGGAGCGTCTTGCCGGCGCCAGTCGCCATTTCGAGCAGGAACTTGCGCTTGCCCAGGTTGTCGAACTGGCGCGCCACCTCGTCAAGCGCCCGAATCTGATAGCCGCGCAGCCGCACGTCGGGATTGAACGGCCGCAAATAGTCGGGGCCGATGCGGTCGGTGAGGAGCGGACGGGGCGGCTGGAGATTCTTGAGTTTCAACCGCTCCAGGTCCAGAGCCGAGGGCAAGCGCTCGATGCGGTAGGCATCCTGCTCGTTCGTCCGATAGTTCCAGAACCAGTGCTCGCGCCCATTCGAGAGGAGGATGAACGGCGCGCCGGCATTCGCCGCATAGCCGCGCGCCTGTTCTTTGGCGTCATACGGGTCCTCGTCCTCGCGCTTGGCTTCGAGGACACAGAGGGGACGGCCTAACGAATCGAGCAGGATATAATCGGCGCGCCCGCTCCGGCCCGCGAGCTCCAGGCGGACCCGGCGCGGGTTGAGCAGGTCCCAGCCGCTGTCGGCGAGGGCGCGATCGATGAGCACGCGGGAAAAGGCTTCGGGGTTGGCAGACATCTCCCCGAAATTATATACGGCGATGGGGAAATGGCAAGGAGGGGTCACTGGTGATTATTCACATCTCGTAGGGGCAGAGGCTTGTCCCTGCCCTGGTCGGGCGAGCACAAGGCATCGCCCCTACGTGTGCGTAATCACTATAGGGTCAAAACGAAAACGGGGGGACTTGTCCTCTTTATCGACTTGGGTAAAATGGAGAACTATCAAAGAGACATACAGCAGAGGAGCAACGATGCCTAAACTGGTCGAATGTGTCCCCAATTTTTCAGAAGGCCGCCGGCCGGAGGTCGTGGACGAGATCGTTCACGCGATGCTGGCGACGACGGGGGCGAGCAACCGTTCGCCCCTACTGCTCGACCGCGAGATGGACGCCAATCACAACCGCGCGGTCATTACGATTGCCGGCGAACCGGACGCCGTGCTTGAGGCCGCCTTTCGCGGCGTGCAGACCGCGGCGCGGCTGATCGACCTGGACCAGCACCGGGGAGAGCACCCGCGCATGGGCGCGACGGATGTCGTGCCATTCGTGCCGGTCGCCGAGGTGACGATGGACGAGTGCGTGGCGCTGGCGCACCGGCTCGGCGCGCGCATCGCCCGCGAGCTCGACATCCCGGTGTATCTGTATGAACGCGCCGCGACCCGGCCCGAGCGCCGCGACCTGGCGTACATCCGGCGCGGAGAGTATGAAGGGTTGAAAGCGGAGATCGCGACCAACCCGGACCGGGCGCCCGATTTTGGGCCCCTACGGATGGGTAAGGCGGGCGCCACCGTCGTCGGGGCGCGCCCCTTTTTGATCGCCTATAACGTCAACCTGCGGACGAACGACCTGCAGGTCGCCAAGGAGATTGCCAAGGTGACGCGCGAAAAGGGGGGCGGGCTCCCGACCGTCAAGGCGCTGGGGTTTGCGCTGGAGGACAAAGGGATCGTGCAGGTGTCGATGAACCTGACCGATTTCAATATCACCGGCATGTTGGCCGCCTTCCGGCACGTCAAGGCCGAAGCGGACAAACGCGGGGTCGAGGTGATCGGGAGCGAACTCGTGGGGCTCGTGCCGCTAGAAGCGCTTACCCAACTGGCGCAACAAGCGCTGATGCTCGATGGATTTAGCTCCGCCCAGATTATCGAAGAGCAGTTGGCGGCGAACAAGGGATAAGATGGGGACTGCGTTGAACCGGCGCTGGATGATTGCGTTCGTCCTCTTTGCCCTCGTGCTGCTCGGGATTTTTGTGGCGGCCTATCTGGGAGATATTCCCACGCGCCTGGCGCAGATTCCCTATTATGACACGATCGGGCATTTCGTCCTCTATGGCATTCTCGCCGCGCTGCTCGACCTGGCGCTCCGACACCACCGGACGACGATTCCAGGAACGGCGCTGCGGATTCCAACGGCGGGGGTCGTCATCGTCCTCGTCGCCATCGCGGATGAACTGCTCCAGGGGCTGTCCCCGATTCGCACGTCGGATATCAAGGACCTGGCGGCCGATGTCGTGGGGATCATCCTCGCGCTTTTGATATCGCGTCGGCTATAGCTCGATCCCCCGCTTGAACACGGCGCGTATCGGATTGGTCCCGTAGCGATAGGCGAGGTCGATATAGGCGGGGACGTTGGCGATGAGGATGTCGGCCTGCTTGCCCGGCTGGAGCGAGCCGACGCGGTCCCCAACGCCGGTGGCATAGGCGGCATTCAGGGTGGCGGCGACAATCGCCTCAGCGGGCGTCAGCTTTTCATAGCGGGTGGCGATGGCGAGCATCATCGGCATTGAGCCGCACCAACTGGTGCCGGGGTTGATGTCCGTGCCGAGCGCGACGGGGACACCCGCCTCGACAAAGGCATGGCCGTCGGCAAAGTCAAACTTGCCAAGGCCAAAGGTGGTGCCGGGGAGGAGCACGGCGATCACCCCCGCCCGCGCCATCTGCGCCATCTCGTCGCGCCGGGTCACCATCAGGTGATCCGCGCTCACCGCCCCCAGCTCGGCCGCCAGCGCCGCGCCCCCCAGGTTGGCAAATTCGTCGGCGTGGATTTTCAGCGCATACCCCAGCTCTTTTGCCCGCGTCAGAATCCGCCGCGCTTGGTCGAGCGTAAAGGCGCCGTCGTCGCAAAAGACATCGCAGAAGAGAGTTACAGGCGTAGAGACGTTCCGGTAGAACGCCTCTACATGGCGGGCCTTGACCGCGGGCAGCATCTCGTTAATAACGAGGTCCACGTACTGTTCCTCGCGGCCCTGATATTCGGCGGGAAAGGCGTGCGCGCCGATAAAGGTGGGGACCAGGTCTACAGGCTGGGAGGGAGCGAGCTGCGCAATGGCGTCGAGCAGCTTACATTCGTTGGCCGTATCCAACCCATAGCCGGTCTTGCACTCGGCGGTCGTCGTGCCGTACGCCAACATGCTGACGAGGCGGGCGCGGGACTGGGAGACGATCTCGTCCAGCGCGGCGGCGCGGGTGGTGCGGACCGTGCGCATGATACCGCCGCCCGCTTTCATGATGTCGAGATAGGTCGCGCCCTGGAGGCGCATCTCGAACTCGCTCGCCCGATCCCCGGCATAGACGACATGCGTGTGCGCGTCCACAAAGCCGGGCAGGACGACGCAGCCGCCCGCGTCCACCAGGCGCGTGCCCGCCTCTTGAAGCGCGAGCACCTCGCGCGCCGGCCCAACCGCGACAATCTCCCCGCCGCGCACCGCGACCGCGCCGTTTTCAATGATCCCCAGGTCGCCCTGGCTCGCGCCCCGTTTGGGCGCATCGCCGGCGACGGTGAGGAGTTGGGAAGCGGAGTGGATGATGAGGTCAATCATATCAGGGCATTTTGATATGCAGCAGCTCCAGCCCGACGGTGATGAGGGGGGCGATGAGGATGGCGGGGAGGAGGTTGGCGACGCGGATGCGCTTGAGGTCCAGGAGCAGGAGGCCAATGCCGAGCAGGATGACGCCGCCGGTGGCGGAGAGCTGGATTACCCAGGGAGTGTCGCGCGTGACCGAGCCAAGCGCCGCGCCGATGCCGATGGCGCCCAGGCTGATGGCACCCTGATAGAGGAGGACGGCGAGCGCGGAAAAGGCGACGCCGAGCCCCAGCGTGGAGGCAAAGGCTAGGCTGGCAAAGGCATCGAGCAGGGACTTGACGGCGAGCAGGCGGTAATCGCCAATCAGCCCATCCTGAATCGAGCCGAGGATGGCGAGCGGGCCGACGCAAAAGACGAGGCTGGCGGTGACAAAGCCTTTGGTAAACTGGCCGGCGACGCCGTTGCGCGCAAAACGGTTTTCCAGCGCCCGCCCCAGGGCGCTCAGGCGCTCGTCGATCTGGACGAGCTCGCCGAGGATGCCGCCGATGAGCAGGCTAAAGAGGACGATGAGCGCATTGCCGGTAATCGCCATGCTCATGCCAATCACGAGGACCATCAGGCCGAGCCCGGCCATGACGGTCGTGCGGACCCGTTCGGGGAGGCGCGCGCCAAGCAACATGCCGAGCACCGAGCCGACGATTACGGCGATAAAGTTGATGAAGGTTCCAGTCATAGGTGATTAGGTTGTTTCACGCGCGGCGGCCAGCGCATGCTCGATCTCGTCGCGGGCGTTCGGGTTGAGGTCGGCGTAGGCGCGGACGAGGCCATAGGCCCCCGCGAGCATCATGTCGCCGTACGGGACGGCAAAATAGGGATGGAGCGCCGAGTGCAAGAGCAGGCCCCGGCGCGGGCCGACGACCGCATAGAAATCGACCGGCGCGCCCCGGCGGTCGAGAATCAGCGCGCCGTGCCCTTGCGAGTTGAATATCGCCGCGTGCGTGAGCGTGCCGGCGACCAGGTCGCGCAGAAAGCCTTCCAACTGTTCCTGTTGGAGCTCGCCGGTATGATGCTCGAACAGGCCCATGATCCGGCCCTCGTGAAAGCAAAAGGCGAGCGTGTGAAAGTTGCCCAGGTTGGCGACGACCGCCGTTGGATGAGCTCGGACACGGTCGTCGTCGAGTGCGCCGAGGATGGCGGCGGGCCCAGTGTCCATCAGCATGAGGGGCCCAACGTCCGGCACACTCTGCGCCACCGCCTGCATCCGGGTCAGCCGGGCCGGGATGGCGTCGCGCATAAAGGCGAAACCGGAGAGCCGGCCCGTCGCGCCGATCCGCTCGGCCAGGAAATCGAACCGATAGAGCCGGTCGCTATAGCCGGGCGGCGAGTTGCCGTGATCGAACACAGCCACCGCGAGCGCATCATAACGGAGCGGAACACCAAAGGCATCGAACGCCCGCGCGATGGCGTCGAGGTCCAGATCGCGGAGCGTGATATGCCGGGCGTCCAGCCGCGCCGCCTCGTCCTCGCTCACCACGCGAATGCCGCTCTTTTCAACCTCCGCCAGCTCGTCGTTAAAGCTCATGGCCGCGCCGGGGGTCGCATAGACCGGATAGCCACGGCGGACATGCGCCTCCGCCGCCCACGCGCTCGGCCCGCCGCCCATAATCATCCCCGTGAGCAGGACCGGCTCACCACGCGCGGTCGCCGCCTTGATGCGGTTGGCAACCAGGACGGTTGGGGAGGGCATGACAATCTGGAGGCAGTTCTCTACCTCGATGCTCGTATCAAAGAGCAGGATATCCTGCGTGCCGGTGCCGATATCGATGGCGAGGATTTTCATAAGGCGGTCAGCAGTGCATTCGCCTTGCGCAGCATTGCGCGCGCATTTTCAAATTTCAGCTCGGCCAGGGCCTGTTCAAAGGTGACCCACTGGGCCTTTTCATGCTCCCACGAGACCTGGACCTGCACCTCGCGCGCCTCGCCCAGGAAATAGGCCACCTGCTTTTTGACGAGTTGAGGGCCGCGCCGGTAGAGATAATCGATCTCTTGCCGAAAGCCGGGAACGAGCGCGACCTCCAGGCCGGTCTCTTCGCGCACCTCACGGACCGCCGCCTCGGTCTCACTCTCGTTGGGCTCGACCAGCCCCTTGGGAAACTCCCAGTAGGTTGCATAGATCAGGAGATATTCGATCCTCTCCCCACGGTGAAACACCACCGCCCCGGCCGATTTTTCCAGTTCGAGATGGGGACGCGGCCGGTTCCCCGCGCTTGTGCTCCGCTGCTTGCTTGTCGCCATATTCATCCGTAAAAGCCATTTTCCTTCCGCCTGCGGGAGGAATGCCGCCGATTCTAACACTAATACCCGCAAGCGTCAACGATTTCTTATGAATTTTTACTTCTCTAATCCCGACCGGCGTGCTATAATTTGACGGTATGCAAGATTCCTATGGGCGGGGGATTCACTATCTCCGCATCTCGTTGACAGATCGCTGCAACTTTCGATGCGTCTATTGCATGCCAGATGGCGGCGTGGTCTTTCACCCCTGGGAACATCACCTGACCGACGACGAGCTGATCCGGCTCGTGCGCATCGGCGCCTCAATCGGCTTTGATCGCATCCGCTTAACCGGCGGCGAGCCGACCATCCGACCGAACCTGGTGCCCATCGTGGCGGGAATCGCGGCGATTCCCGGCATCCAGGAGATTGCGATGACGACGAACGGAATGCGGCTGGAAAAGATCGCCGAACCGCTGGCGCGAATCGGATTGAAGCGGGTCAATATCAGCATTGATACGCTGGATGCAGAGCGCTTTGCCAAGATCACCCGCTTTGGCAAACTGGAGAGCGTCTGGCGCGGGATCCTGGCCGCCGAACGCGCCGGGCTGACCCCGATCAAGCTCAATGCGGTAATCGTCCGCGGGTATAACGAAGGGGATATTGTGGACCTGGCGCGGTTGACGCTGGACCGCCCCTGGGAGATGCGCTTTATCGAGGTGATGCCGCTCGGCTCGATCGCCGATTTCCAGATGGAGACGCTCGTGCCGGTACAAGAGATGAAGACCCGCATCGAGGCCGTTTTCGGTTCGTTAGAGCCGCTGGAATGGGATGGGCATAATCCGGCGCGGCCCTACCGCCTGCCCGGCGGACAGGGGACCATCGGGTTTATCAGCTCGGTCAGCGCCCCGTTCTGCGCCGGGTGCGACCGGATGCGGCTGACCTCGGACGGCCGGCTGCACCTATGCCTGTTGCGGGACGACGAGGTGGACCTGCTGACGCCGCTTCGCGCCGGCGCGAGCGATGAGGAGCTGCGCCAGTTGATGGCGCGGGGCGTCCTCAACAAACCGTGGGGCCACGGCCTTGCGGACAAGATTCATCCCGAGCTGCGCATCATGAGTCAGATTGGCGGATAGAACGGTTATTGACAAACGGTAGCAATATCCTTATGATAGGGCAAGATTCCTGATGGAGGGAAAATGGATACACAGACTTTATCCGTGCCGATGATCGCGGACCAACCGACCACGGAACTGGTAGCGCTGAGCCCCCTGGCGGCCGACAAGCTGCAGGGGATTATGAAAGAAAAGAACCTAAACGAGCATGGGCTGCGCGTCTTTATCTCGGGCGGCGGCTGCTCCGGTTTCCAGTATGGGATGGCGTTTGAGAATACGATGGAAGACGGCGACTTTGTGTTCGAGTCGAACGGCGTGCGCCTCTATGTCGATCCGGCGAGCGCCATGTATCTCGAAGGCGCCACAGTGGATTATGTCGATTCACTGATGGGCGGCGGGTTCCGCATCGAAAACCCGAACGCGGTCTCCACCTGCTCTTGCGGCCAATCCTTTAGCTCGGGCCAGCAGGAAGGACACTCGCACGGCAACAGCGGCGGCGGCTCTTGCGGCTGCGGCCATCACTAACCAGTACGAAACAAGTTACAACGGGTTGGACTCACGTCCAACCCGTTTTTTGTTTGGATCACCACCGCCTATTTATGATAGAATTCAGCTAGCGTCTTTACCATCGCTTCAGGAGGTTTCCATGTCTGCCTTTCCCGTGATCCTCGACGTCGCGATCGGAATGGTCTTTATCTTTCTCACCCTGAGCGGCATTGTTTCGACCCTGAACGAGCTCGTGGCGAGAACGATCAATATGCGCGGCGTCTATCTCGCCAAGGGGATTATCTATTTGTTCTGCGAGACCGAAAAGCCCATCGCCGACTTGCTGGGACGGATGCAAGAATTCTTTATCCCCAGCGACCGCTTTCGTCTCGAGCAAACCGGCCTCGCCGATTATGTCCTGACCCATCCCCTCCTGACCCGCCTCGGGACCGAAAATATAAAGTTCCCCCGCTATATTCCAGGAAATGATTTTGCAGTCGCCACCATCCAGGGCCTGCGCGCCCAGGACCCTCTGCTCCACGTCACGGTCATCCGCGATGAGCTGACGCGCGTGCTGGCGCCCACGATCGCGGGGGCCGAAGCGGCAACCGCTGCCCAGGTCCAGTCGGTGCTCGACCTGGCCCGGTCCACGCAGACTCAGGTACAGCAGACTCTGGCTCAGGCCAGCACCCCCGAAGCGCAAGCGCAAGCAAAAGAGATTGCACGCGCGGCGGTTGACGAACTGCGATTCGCCGCCAACACGATCCTCGACGACAAGAACCGCGCGGCGGTCGCATCCGCGATCGACGCGGTGGACATCCGGGCGCTGCGCCAGCAAGTGAACCAACTGCCCAACGAGGACCTGCGCCGCGTTCTGACCTCCCTCTTGAGTGGAATCGATACGCAGATTCACAACGTGCAGGATGTCACCGACCGAATCGAGACGTGGTTTAATAATGGGATGGACCGCGTGTCGGTGCTCTATAAACGCCGCGCCCAGGTCTTTATGCTCGTGATCGGCGCGCTCCTCTGCCTGCTGGTGAACGCCGATGCGCTGCGGCTGTTCAACACCCTCTGGCACGATCCGACGCTCCGCGCGGTGCTGGTGAATGAGGCGCAGACGACGGCGGCGCAGCCCGCGCCCGGGACGAGCACACCGGCAACGGGAAATTCGAACCAGGACCTTGAAGCGGAAAAGGAGCGCATCGACGCGCTCTTGTCGCAGATCGGCGTACTGCCCATCGGATGGAACTGCAACGATTACAACCAGATCCTGCACGAGGGCTATACCACCGTCGAGCAAAATGGGGTCAAAGAAAAACCGGCCCCCGCGCCCATCTGCCAACAGAGCGTGGTCAAGGCGTCCGACGGGACGTTTACAGTGGACACGATCCAGGGCGGGACGTTCGGCTGGGGCAGCCTGCTCCTCAAGCTGGGCGGGCTGATCGCCATGAGCGTCGCCGTCAGCTTTGGCGCACCGTTCTGGTTCGACCTGCTCAACAAGCTCCTATCGCTCCGGCCGGATAAACCGAAATAAGGACCGCACGGATTGGAGTTGAGCGAGCATGGCAACCGAAAAATACGAATCGCGCTTGCATCAGGGATATGCAGAGCTTTTAGAGGAAGCGAGCCGGTTTTACATGACCCAAGGGAATGTCTATGATACGCTGCGGCGTCTCGTCTGGAGGCTGGAGCAGGAAAAGATTCCTTATGCGCTTATCGGCGGGATGGCGCTGGCGGCGCACGGTTTTGTGCGCATGACCCAGGATGTGGACCTCTTGATGACGGCGGAAGGATTGGCCGCTTTTCGCGAGCGGTGCGCCGGGCGGGGATATGTGCCTGCTTTTCCCGGCGCGCTCAAGACTTTTCGAGATACAGAGACCCATGTTCGCATTGAGGTAATTACGACCGGCGAGTATCCGGGCGATGGCAAACCCAAGGCGGTCAGTTTTCCAGAACCGATGCAAGCTTCGTTTGAGCAGGAAGGGATTCGCGTCATTACCATCGACAAGCTGGTTGAATTAAAGCTCGCTTCGGGGATTTCTGCGCCGCATCGATTGCGTGACCTCGCCGATGTGCAGGATTTGATTACCGCGCTGGAATTACCCCTGGCATTTGCCGAGCGGCTCGACCCCTCTGTACGCGACCGATTTCGCGAACTGTGGAATGCGGCCCGTACGCCGGATGAATCGTCCGGCTGATCGGGCGAGCATTATAGTGGATCGCGCTCGGCATCCGGGACCAACCCCAGCGCCTCGCGTGCCTCGGCGACAATCGAGAGCGAGCCGGTCACACAGATGAGATCGTCGGGCGACGCGGCGGCGAGCGCATAGTGGAGCGCGTCGGCCGTGCTGGTGGCCGGCTCAGCGGCCAGGCCCATCCCACGCAGCTCGGCGGCGACATCGGCGGCGGAGCGGCAGCGGGGCTGGCGCGTCTGCACCGTCCATGCACCGGCAATGAGCGGCTTGAGCGGCGCCATGATCGCGGCGAGGTCCTTGTCGCTATAAACGCCGACGACGAGCCAGAGGCGATTGAAATGGAAATGCGCATGCAACCCGGCCGCCAAGCGCTCCGCCGAATCCCCGTTGTGCGCGCCGTCGACGATGATGAGCGGCGCACCCTCAGTCCCCGATCGAACCACCTCCAACCGGCCGGGCCAGCGCGCGGATAACAACCCCGATTGACAGGCCGCGTCGGAGATGATCAGCCCCTGCCCTGCCAACACCTCGGCCGCCGCGACCGCCATTGCGGCGTTTTCGATTTGATGCGCACCCAGGAGCGCCAAGCGCAGGCGCGAATGCCGCCATGCGTTGGGCCAGAGCTGCGCGTGGGGTCCGGTCGCCACCACCTCGAAATCGGCGCTGTCCCCCTTCCATCGCCAGTCGATTCCTCCCACGCCGAACGGCGCGTTTCGCTCACCAGCGACGCGCGTCAAGACGGCGAGCGCCTCAGCAGCCTGCGGCGCAGAGAGGACCGGTTTGTGTGGCTTGACGATACCCGCCTTTTCCGCCGCGATTTCGGCGAGGGTATTGCCGAGGATGGCGGTGTGCTCGAAACTGATAGGGGTAATGAGGCTCAGGTCGGCGTCGACAACATTGGTTGCGTCCAGCCGCCCGCCCAGACCCACTTCGATCACGGCAACCTCCACCTGGCGGCTGGCAAAATAATCGAGCGCCAGCGCGGTCGTCACCTCGAAGGTAGTCGCTTGGCCCAGGTCGGGACGCGCCTGGGCCAGGCGCGCGACCAACGGCATGAAGCGTTCGATCCCGCCGGCAAAATCGGATGGGGAGATGAGGATATCGTCGATGCGGATTCGCTCGCGATAGGTGTGGAGATGGGGCTTGCTGTACAAGCCGGTCCGATAACCCGCGGCGTGGAGGATGCTCGCCAGCATCGCCGCCGTCGAGCCCTTGCCCTTGCTGCCCGCTACGAGGATGGTGTGATAAGCCCGCTCCGGCCGGCCGAGCAGGTCGAGCAACGCCGCGGGCCGGTCCAGGGCCATGGCCCCCTGCATCGCGGGGGTCAATGGCTGGCGTTCGAGGTCGGTCAGGCCAAACAGCCAATGCAGCGCGCGAGCATACGCCGCGCCGGTTCTGGCGTCCTCAGCCATGCGCGGCAACCGGCGTCCCGCGCACGATGGCATCGGCCATCCGACAACAGCGAACCGCCGCGCGCACGTCATGCACCCGCACCATATCAGCGCCCTGCGCAATCGCGAGCGCCAACGTGGCGAGCGTCCCCTCCAGGCGTTCGCTTACCGGCAGATTGAGGGTGAGGCCGATGACGCTCTTGCGCGAGGTCCCAATCAGGAGCGGCAACCCGGCCAATCCCGGACGCGCCTTGAGCTCACCTAAACGCCGCAGCAGGTCCAGGTTCTGTTCGACGCTTTTGCCAAAGCCGATACCCGGGTCGATGATGATATGCTCGCGGGCAATGCTGGCCTGCAGCGCCTCTCCTACCCGCCGCTCCAACTCGCCGCCCACCGCCTGCACTATATCACCGCTCTCGTACGGCACGCGATGGTAATGCCCACCCAGGGCCCCGGTCACCGGCGGCGCGGCGCGATTGTGCATAAGGACCACCCAGGCGTCCGCGGCCGCCACCACCTGCGCCATGTCAGGATCGCGGCGCAGACCCCAGACATCGTTGACCATCACTGCGCCGGCGATGAGAGCAGCGCGAGCCACGGCGGCGCGGGAGGTATCGACCGAGATAGGTACCTGGACGCGAGCCGCCAGACACGCAATCACCGGCAGCACACGGTCCAGTTCCTGCTCCACCTCGACCTCGACGGCGCCAGGGCGCGTCGATTGGCCGCCCACGTCGAGCACATCGACGCCCTCTTGAACAAAGGCAACTCCCTGAGCAACCGCGGCATCAACATCCTGCACCCCATCCCCCGAAAACGAGTCGGGCGTGCAATTCACAATGCCCATCACCAGCGTGCGTTTGTTCCATTCCAGCGCGTGTGCGCCCCTTTTTGATTCCATCGGTTGGCAAATTCCCTATTCATTCGCGGGGCCGGTCATCCTGGAGCATCGATTCGGATTCCGGGACGAATGGCAGGGTAAAGCGAAAGATACTCCCCTGCCCCGGCGTCGATTCGGCCCAGATTCGGCCGCCGTGCGCCTCCACAATCCCTTTGACAATCGAGAGCCCCAGCCCAATGCCGCCGGTCTTGCGCGTGCTTTTCGAATCGACCTGGAAAAATCGCTCAAATATCCGGTCCAGGTATTCGGGGGGAATCCCCGGCCCCTGGTCCGCCACACTCACGACCACATGCTCCCCTTCAACCTCACAGGTAATGGTAATCTGGCCGCCGCCGGGCGAGTATTTGATTGCGTTCTCGAGCAGGTTATTGAGCACCTGGCGAACGCGCCGGGGGTCCGCCCAAACGCGCGGCAGATGCGAAGGGAGGTCCACGACGAACCAATGCGTCTCGCTCCGCCGGGCCACGCGGTCCTTGGCTTCGCGCACGAGGTTGCGGAGATGGACCGGCTCGCGGTCGATGCGCAGGATCCCCGCCTCGGCCTGGGACATGTCGAGGAGATTATCGATCAACTCGCCCAGGCGGTCGCTCTCTTCGTCGATGATCTTGATAAAGTCGCGCTGGGTGGCCTCATCCCAACTCACATCGTCCCGCAACAGGGTCGTGGCAAAACCCTTGATCGCGGCGAGCGGCGTGCGCAACTCGTGAGACACGATGGAAAGGAGCTGGTTTTTCATCTGGTCCAGCTCTTTTTCGCGGGTCACATCACGAAAGAGGATGCCATACCCCTGCCCCCTGCCGCTATCATCTTGCAGATCAAACCACTGAGCCGCGATCGTTCGCGGGCGCGGCCTGGAAACGGTGAAATCCACCGGCGGCGTTTTATCAAGGGCGGCCGCCCCTTCCTGAAATTGCACCATCCGCTTGTCAGGATCATCCGTCTGCCCCGCCAGCGCACGGTACAGCCCCTCGACGTCTGCGCCCTGCCATTCGCCGGCGTGCAGGCCAAAGAACTCTTCGGCGCGCGCGTTCCAAAATGCAATCCGTCCCGCCGCATCGACGACGACCAGGCCATCGGCGAGGGAGCGCAGCGCGCCTTCCAAGAGTTGATTCTCCAGTGAAAGGGACATCCCGACTATTATATCGCAAATAGGCGTCGCGTCACCGCGGCTTGCGTGGTGATTTCTCACAATCGCCAGATTCCGTTCGCGCTAGCGAGATTCTCCCCAAGGGGCTCTATACGGCTCATTGCATTCGGAATGACAAACCGATTTGCGACCTGTGACCTGTGGCCTGCGTCCCCTATCCGGTAAAGACCGGCAGATGACCGAGGGCGACGATGTTCTTCCACTGGGCGCGCTCGCCTTCCGTAAAGACCGCCGCTTCGGCCACGACGCTGGCCCCCGCCTTGTCCATCAAGAGACGCATCCCTTGCAGAGTGCTGCCCGTGCTGATGACATCGTCGACCAGGATCACGCGCTTGCCATTGAGGAGCTGCTGGTCCTTTTCATCTAGGAAGAGGGTCTGCGGTTTGCCGGTCGTGATCGAGAGGGTTTCAGCGCTCAGGGCCTGACCCATGTATGGCTTGAAATCCTTGCGGAGGATGACCCAGGCCTTACCGGTGAGCAGCGCGAGGTGATAGATGAGGGGGATGCTTTTCGTCTCGGCGGTCACCAGTACATCCGCCTCGACATCCTTGAGCCGTTCAGCCAAACCCTGCGCCGCCGCTGTAATGATCTCGGTATCGCCCAGGAGATTAAAGACGGCGATGCGAATCTGCGGGGCGACCGCAAAGAGCGGCAGTTCCCGCGTCACGCCCTGGATCGTGACGGTGTAGGTTTCACGATTTGCCATATCCACGCTCCTTTTGAAGATGCAAAACCCGGTAGACATTCCGGTAGAACGTCTCGCCCGGCGCATCCGGTTATGATGAATGAGCCGCATGCGGCTCGCGCACGAAAAGCAGAATGACGCAAAAAGTCAGGACAGAGCCAATCAGGTTGGCGATAAATGGGACCGCGTAGCCCCAGTGATCGTACAGGAACCCGCCGATAAAGGGAGCGGGAAATCCAATCAGGCCGGTAAAGGCGGTCAGGAGGCCAAAGACCTCGGCGCGGTTCTCGGCAGGCGCGGCCCTAGCGATATAGGTGTTACGCGCCGGGATCCAGAGCGCAGCGTTGACCGCAAAGAGCACCATCGACGCGACAAAGATCTCGAACCGCGTCTGGGTCATCCAGATCAACATCAACGGCGCGCCGCTCGATTCTGAGATCGCCATGATCCATTTGATGCCGCTTTTATCGATGATGCGCCCGATGGGCAATTGGAACACGGCCCAGCTTGCGCTCATCACACTCGCCATGATGCCCAACTGGATGGTATCAAAGTGATACTCTTTGCTAATCAGCCCATAGAGTAGCGCCCAGCCCAGCCCCCAGGAGAACGAGTCCATCGCGCACATCACAAAGAACCCACCCATCCCGGCTGGCGGCCGCCAGGCGCGCCTGAGCACCTGGGCAAGCCCGCGCCAGTCAATACGCTCGGCAGAGTTCTGGAACGTTTCTTGCAGGTAGCGGGCAATCAGCACAAACGCCACGCACTCGGCGCCCAGGGCCACCACAAAGCCCGGCGCATAGCCAGCCCGGTCGGCCAGGTAGCCTGCCACAAGGGGGGCAAGGATGCCGGGCAGGATGTTGGCAAACATGACCAGGCTAAATGCGCTCGCCTGTCGGCCGGCCCGCACCGATTCGCCGGTGAGCGCGCTGGCAATCGGGCGCGAGACAGCGGCCAGCCCGGCCAGGAAGATGCCCGGCACGACGAGAAACACCCACCCCGCCCAGCCCGCCAGCGCATAGAGCACGTACGACGCCATCAGGGCGAGGCTTCCGCCCAGCATGAGCCACTTGCGCCCCCGCCGGTCGGCGAACCACCCGCCGATGGGCGAAATGATCGTCGGAATGATGCCATTCCAACCGCCGATGCTCGTCAACAGCCCGAGGACCGAGACCGGCACGCCAAAGCTCAAAATGAACGGCTGCCAGATGACATTGACAATACTCGTTTCGAGCCCGTTCAAAAAATAACTCGCGACGACCACAAAGAGATTGCGGTTTTTCATCCGTGCAACGCCTGGCGATTCATCGCGACCGCCTGGTCATAGACCATAATCTGGTGATCGATATCGGGATCGAGCCAATCGACCAGGCGCGACATGTAGCGCCCCACCTCCTGGGCCGCCTCAACAGCGCCATCGGGCACCTGATGAAAGAGGTCGAGCCGGCGCATCATGATGTCGTCCACGGTAATCGCCATCTCGTGCTCGATCGCGTGGGGCACCTCCGCCCAGAGATACGGGAACCCGTCGACGATCGGGGCGCGCAGTTTGCTATCGCCCCGGATATAGTCGAGCACGCGGCCTTGCCGCACTCCATACGTTCGCGCAAAATAGTCGCGGGTCGCCTGCGGCAGTGAGTCCAGAGTTTCGCTTTGAGCGCGTGTCAAGACCTCGCCTTTGCCGCTCCATTCGAGCAAGGGCAGGCGCGCGCTCTGGCTCGAATGCGCCGGTCGCACCCCGAAATCACGCCGGAGAATCTTATCCAACCTAACCACCAGGTCTTGGGCCATCACACGATGGATCGTGAATCGCCCGCCTGCAATATTCACCAACCCGCTGGGCGTCACCCAGATATCATAGTCGCGGGCCAGCATCGGCAAGGAACCGTACGCCTCCGGCGCCAGGTGCGGCCAAACGCCAGCATAGGTGCTGACCACATCCGACAGTCCCAACTGGAGACGCGGAAACTCGGCGTTGACTGCGCCGAGAATATAATCTACATCTTCCGGCGTCGCGTGCACCTGGTCCAAGTCACCCGTATATTCGGAAGCGGTGGTGCCGATGAGCGTATAGCCGCCATCGCGCGGCATGACATACATCAGGTGCCCGTCGTTCGGGACGACAAAGCTGATGACCTGCTGAACTGGAAAACGCGCGTGCGGAATGACCAGGTGCACGCCTTTGGCGGTCAGCCAGCGCGGCTTGTAGCGCGGGTCGTCCAGGGCGAGGACCAGTTCCGCCCAGGGCCCGGCGGCATTCACCACGACCCGCGCCCGGATGCTCACATATTCGTTTGCGACGAGGTCGTGGCCGAGAACACCGTCGATGCGCTTGCCTGCGCTGCGCAGCAATTCGACGATCTGAAAGTGATTGACAATCACTGCGCCGTGGCGATACGCCGCGCGAACCGTTTCAAGGGTCAGGCGGGCGTCATCCATCTGCGCCTCGAAATACTCCCCTCCCCCGGCGATCTGCGCGGCATCGAGCTCGGGCGCCGCCGCCGTCGTCTGCGCTGCCGTCAACATGTGGTGGCGCCGGCCGATGCCCAAAAACGCCAGGGCATCATAGGCCCACAAACCCTGATTGACCCGTTCGGGGGCATACGGCCCATTCCGGTGAATCGGATAGAGAAACGGCATCGGCCAGGTCAACGTTGGCGCCATGCGCAAGAGGCGATCCCGTTCCAGCCCCGCCTGATACATTTGTGGGAGCTGCAGGTTCTCGAGATGGCGAATGCTCGACTGGAGGAGCTTGGACGACTGTGAGCTGCTGCCGCTGGCAAAATCGTTCTTTTCCACGAGCGCGACCTTGTACCCCCGCAGGACTGCCTCGCGCGCGATCCCGGCTCCGACAATGCCGCCGCCGATCACGACCACGTCAAATAGCTCGGCGCGCAGGCGCGCGAGATTATAGGCGCGGGTGCGCTGGGAAAACTCGGAACGGGAGGCCAGAATCTGTCGAGCCATAGACCAAGGGTTGATTATACCCGAAAGGGAAACATAATCGAAATTGTGAACCTTTTGCAAAAATTTTTTCGGTGTGGTATCATCGGCAGACAGTTTGCACTGCGCAACCGGCGAACCGGTTGCGCAGGCGGCTCACCCAATTGGAGAGTGTAATGCCCAGACGCCGTTTGTCCGTGTCTCCGGAACCGCGGGTTCCGTCCGATGCGGTTACCTTTGAATTCCCGCTCGTCCCGGTACGCGACACGGTCATTTTTCCGCGCCTCGTGAGCCCGGTGACAGTGAGCCGCGACCGCTCGATTCGCGCCGTCGAAGATGCCATGCTGCGCGATCAGCGCGTGGTCATCTTTACGCAGCGCGATGCGGCGGTCCAGGATCCGCTTGCGCCGGATCTCTATGGGATCGGCACCGAAATGTCGGTCGGCCGCATCTTGCGCATGCCCGACGGCACGACCAGTATGCTCGGCCAGGGCGAAGGGCGCGTCCGCCTGGTCGAGATTACCCAGACCGACCCCTTTTTGAAAGGCCGCATCGAGCGCATCCCCGAACCGCGCGACCAATCCCTGGCGACCGAGGCGCTCCAGCGCGCAGTCCTCGCGCTGTTTGAAAAGGTCGTCCACCTCAATGCCAGCCTGCCCGAAGAGGCCTATGTCGCCGCGCTGAATGCAGAAGGGGCCGGCGCGCTGGCCGACATCATCGCTTCGTCGCTGAACCTGGAGCTTGCTCATCGCCAGGATATCCTCGATACGCTGGCGCCGGTCGAGCGCCTGCAAAAGATATCGATCATGCTCGCCAAAGAGTTGGACGTGCTGGAACTCCAGAACAAGATTCACAACCAGGTTCAGGAAGAGGTCGACAAGAGCCAGCGTGAATATTACCTGCGCGAGCAGATGCGCGTCATCCAGCAGGAATTGGGCGAGATGGACCTTGCGCTGCGCGATATTAACGAGCTGCGCCACAAGATCAGCGCGATGGAGATGCCGGACGAGGTGCGAGAAAAGTGCAACCACGAGCTCGAACGCCTCGCGCAGATGCCGCCCGGCTCGCCCGAAGTGGGCATCATTCGGACCTATCTCGATTGGCTCATCGCGCTTCCCTGGAGCAAGGCCACGCAAGACAATCTCGACATTATTGCAGCGGCCAAGCTGCTCGACGAACAGCACTACGGGCTCAAGCGGGCCAAAGAGCGCATCCTGGAATATATGGCCGTGCGCAAACTGGCGCCGGACAAGATGCGCTCCCCCATTCTCTGCTTTGTCGGCCCGCCGGGGACGGGCAAAACCTCGATGGGGCGGAGCATCGCCCAAGCGCTGGGCCGGTCCTTTGTCCGCGTATCGCTCGGCGGGATTCGTGACGAGGCCGAAATTCGTGGTCATCGCCGCACCTATATCGGCGCGCTCCCGGGCCGCGTCATCCAGACCATGCGCCGCGCAGCGACCATCAACCCGGTCTTTATGCTGGACGAGATCGACAAGGTGGGGATGGATTTTCGCGGCGACCCCAGTTCGGCGCTGCTCGAAGTGCTCGACCCTGAGCAGAATAATGCCTTTAGCGACCATTACCTGGATGTGCCCTACAACCTGTCCAAGGTCATGTTCATCACCACCGCCAACCTGCTCGACCCGATTCCGGCGGCGCTACGCGACCGCATGGAGGTCATCGAGTTTCCCGGGTATATTGAGGAAGAAAAGCTCGCCATCGCCCGAAGCTTTTTGCTCCCGCGTCAAAGGGAAGAGCACGGGCTCAAAAACTCGCCCAGTTTTTCGGACGAGGCGGTCCGGTCGCTGATCCGCGAATACAGCTATGAAGCCGGCGTCCGCAACCTCGAACGCGAGATTGCCAATATCTGCCGCAAGATCGCGCGGATGATCGCGGAAGGGAAACGCCCGCCGACGCACGTCACGCGCGAATCCCTCGCCCGGTATCTCGGCCCGGCCAAGTTTAGCTATGGCATGGCCGAAGAGCATGACGAGATCGGCGTGGCGACCGGCGTCGCCGTCACAGACGCCGGCGGCGACACCATGTCGATCGAGGTGACGCTGATGCCCGGCAAAGGCAATTTGATGCTGACCGGTCAACTGGGCGATATCATGCAGGAATCAGCGCACGCCGCGCTTTCGTATGCGCGCACGAACGCCCTGGCGCTCGGCGTGCGCAACGATTTCGACAAGATCGACATTCATATTCATGTGCCCGAAGGTGCAATCCCGAAGGACGGCCCCTCCGCGGGCATTACCATGGCGACGGCGCTGATCAGCGCTCTCTCGCGCCGCGCCATTCACAAGGATGTCGGGTTTACGGGCGAGATCACTCTGCGCGGCCGCGTCCTGCCGATCGGCGGGCTGCGCGACAAGGTGCTCGCCGCCCACCGCGCGGGACTCAAGACCCTCATCGTCCCGAAAAAGAATAAAAAAGACCTGGTCGAAATACCCAAGCGGGTGCAGCGGGGCCTCAACCTCGTCTTTGTCGAGAGAATGGAAGAGGTGCTGCCGATTGCGCTGGTGGACCTGCCGGCGCCCCGCCGCAAATCCGGCAAGGTTGCGGGCGCGAGCAAACCGGCGCATCGTCCCGCGCTCAAGCATTGACGATCCCTTTCGTCATTCATCATTCAAGGAGTTTGCATTGATCACCTGTCCAAATTGTGGAAATGCGGTGCCCGCGAACCAGACCTTTTGCGGCAACTGCGGGGCTGATGTTCGCGCGGCCCGCTCCTATCAACCGGCTCAGAGCGCGCCGCCGCCCAATCCGGCGCCGCAGGCGGAAGGCGCTCCCTACGCCTATGAGTCCAATCCTTACGGGTATAGCCCGGCGCCTCAACCGCGTCGTCCTTCCAACCTGATTATCTGGGGCGTCGTTGTGGCCGTCGCCCTCATCTGCCTCTGCTGCGGTTTAGGATTTGGCCTTATAGCGGGGTTATATGTCGAGCCGCTTAGATATTGGATCGGCCCTGGCACCGGTCCCACGCCCGTACCAACACCCACCGGTCTGCTCCAATTCCTGATGTACGTCTAGAAATTGGAAAATGGAGGAGGGGGGTTAGAGAGTGTGCGCACTGCACTCTAACCCTCAATCCCCAACCTCAACTTGGATAGCTCCGAAATTACCCAGCTCTATCAAGAGGGGCAGGGACCGACCGTCGCGTATGAGCTCGAATCCGCGGCCCTGACCCATCTGGCCGAAACGCTGGCGGCGCTTGCAAATACCCAGGGCGGTTTTGTCCTCCTCGGCATCGACCCCACCAGCCAGGCCATTAAAGGCGTGCGAGACACTGAAGCCTTGCAGGAAAAGGCGCTCGCCGCGGCTCTCCGCGCAGACCCCCCGCTCGTCCTCCCCCGCCCTGAGCCAGCCATGCTGGATGGTAAACCGGTGCTCGTCGTGCAGGTGCCAGCCGGCCTGCCCCACGCCTATGGCTTGCACGGCAAATATATGGCGCGCGATGGGAAAAAGAATCGCGCGCTGGGGCCGCGCCAGTTGCGCCAGCTCTTGCGCGAACGCGGCGATAATAACTTTGAAGCCGGGACGCTGCCGGGGGGGACGCTGGACGACCTCGACCGCGAGCGCATCAACGCCTACGCCAGGCTCTTTCTCTCCTCTGAGGGGAACCGCCACCGGTGGGAAGAAGCGACGCTCGACTTGCTCTATCGCCGGGGCTGTTTGACCAAAGAGAACAGCCAGTTTCGGCCTACGATTGCCGGACTGTTGCTCTTTGGGCGCGACCCGCAGCGCCTCTTGCCGAGCGCCGAGGTTTTGCTGGCCCGCTATTCAGGCAAGGAGATGTCCGACCAGTTTGTGCGCGAGACGGCGCGCGGCCCACTCGCCGAGCAGATTCGCATGGCCGAGGCGTTCATCGTCGCCAACATGCGAAAAGGGGCGCGCATCGGGGAATTGGTGCGCGAGGAAAAGACCGAGTACCCCGCCGCCGCGGTGCGCGAAGCAATTGTGAACGCCGTCGCCCATCGCGACTATGCGATTCGCGGCGAAGAGATTCGCGTCCTCATGTTCACCGACCGCATCGAGGTCTATTCCCCGGGCCGTCTGCCGGGTCACATTACCGTGGACAATATCGTCGAAGAGCGTTTTGCGCGCAACGAGGTCATCGTCCAGGTGCTGACCGACCTCGGCTTTGTCGAACGGCTGGGATACGGGATCGACCGCATCATCCGCCTGACGCACGACGCCGGCCTCCCCAAGCCGCGTTTTCTGGAGACCGCGAACGGGTTCCGGCTCACGCTGCTCGGCGCGGGCGAACAGTTTGCGACTGCGGGACGCGAGCGCGAGCGTTTTCGCGAGGTTCCGTTAAACGAACGGCAGGAAGCGGCGATCCGGTTTCTCGACAAGAACGGGCGCATCACCAACCGCGACTATCACGAACTGTATCCCGACGTCAGCGAAGAGACGATTCGCCGCGACCTGGCGGACATGGTCGAAGCCGGATTGCTCTTGAAAATGGGCGACAAGAAGGGGACGTATTACATTCTCAAATAACCCGTGAATGCAACGCGGAGGAAGCGTGCTTCCGCCGCGTTTTTTTCGCCCGCGCGAGTGAGCAACATGTAGCAAAACAGAGCAAGAACTCTTGTTCTATCCTATCCCACACTATCCCACATATATCCCACACACAAACTACCAACGCGACCGATTCTATTCCACGGCATCCGGGCGCGGTGAACGTTCACTTGCGCGCATAGGACATCGCTTGCCTATCCGGCGCGTCACGTCGCCGACCAGCGCGAAAACAAAACCGCGCATCTCTGCGCGGTTTTGTTTTCTTTTCCACTCTCTATCCACAACCTGTCGACAGATTATGAACTCGTAATCTCATACGCCACACCGTTCACGACAAAGATCACCTTGTCGCCGAGCGCCGCAAACGCCGACCAATCGGGATGCTGCGCCAGCAGGTCGAAATAGTCCGAGCTACCAAACGCGACCTTGGTCGTCGTCGTCGTGGATGCGTCAAAGGTGGTATCGGTCCATACGCCATTCTTGAGCACGAAGGCCTTGTCGCCCACCTGCTTGACCTGGTCCGAGTTGGTCTTGCTCTGCTCCGCCTCTTGCATCGCACGGTTCGACTGGCTCTGCGTCACCGCGCCCGCGCCTGAAGACGCGGCCGGGGCCGAGGTCGCTGCCGGCGCGGCCGACATCGTGGGCATTGCCATCGGTCCACCGCCGGCGCCAGTACCCGACGGGGGAAGCGGCACACGCGAGCCCGCGCCCCCCGGCCCCGGCTGAGGCGCCATAGAATCATGCGGCTCGGTAATCAAGAAGGAGGTATAAGGGGTCACGATCCCGTAGCGCGTTGCCAGCGAGACCACCTCACCGCGCGTCTCGGGGGTTTCGCCGTGCAGGCGAATCTGCGCCAGCAAATAGCCAATCTTGCGGGTCGCCCACAGTGGCGCGATAAAGTCATCGCCCCCCGCGCTCTTGAAAGTCAGGTCCTCAAACTTGTATGTCTGGCTCTGGCCGTTCACATCTCCCTTGAGCGTAATCGTCGCGGGCGCGCCTGCGCGATAGCGGCCCGCAATCACCAGTTGTGACCCGGCAAACAGGTCAGGGAGCGGATAGGGATAGACGTCGCTCACCGTGGCGCCGCCCCAGTCCACCGTCACATCCGAGAGCACCGGCGTCGAGACCTTGCGATAGAACTCGGAGACGGTCTCGTCAATCCTGTCCGCAGGGCGCACGTAGGCGCTCGCGCCGCGGTGTTTTTCGCTCAGCGTGTCGAGGAGAATCGTGTTGACATCATCGCCGACGCCAAAGGTAAAGAGCCGGACATTCGAGCGCGCCGCCTGATCGACATTGTCGATGATGCGCTGGATATTGGTCTCGCCTACGGTCGGCAAACCGTCGGTCAAAAAGATAACCGTCGTCGGGCGCTCCCGGTCCACTTCGGATAGAGTCTCCAGCAGCGCGCGGTTAATGTCGGTCGAGCCGCCCGCATAGATGCCATCCACAAACCGTTCGGCATCCGCCCGGGCTGAGAGGGGCTGGAGCGAGGTGGCATACGGCACGGTCCCTGTCGAAAAGGTAATGATGTTGAAACGGTCGCCGGCATTGAGTTGTTCCAGCACATATTTCAGCGCCTTGCGAGCCTGATCGATCTTGGGACCATCCATCGAGCCAGAGGTATCGAGCACCAAAATCACATCCTTGGCAATCACCTGGTCGTCGGCCACCTTGACCTTGGGGGTGACAAGGAGCAGGAAAAAGCCATCGCTCTTGTCATCCGGTTTATAGCTGAGGAGGGTCGCGCCGACGTCATTCGACGATACGCTGTAATACAGCACAAAGTCCTTGTCCGGCTTGACGTTCGCGGCCTCGTACCCCACGCTCGCGGCATAGTCGTCCTTGCGTGAGATGCCGACCTGGTGCGAAGGGGAATAGATCGCCTTGAGCGCCTGCGTGGACTGAATAGTGACGTTGACGGTGACGCTCGCAATCGGGTCGGTCGAGAACTTTTCCGTGCTGAGCGGATAGACATACCGCACCAGACCGTTCTCGCTTTTCAACACCTGACCATAGCTGATCTCGACGCGCTTTTCCGAATGGGGTGGGATGGGAAAGATGCGCGCCTGGAACGCATTGCGCCCGACATATTCCAAGAGCGCCGGGTCACGGCGGCGGCGGACGATATCCTCGTAAATCTGCCGCGCCTGGCCGCTGTCGAGCACCTTGCCCTCCAGCTTTTGCCCATCGACATACATGGCAAAGTCGTTGATGGTGGCATCGTCCGGCAATGGAAAGATATACGTTCCTTCAAGCTGATAGTCGCTGGGGTTGACGAACGTCTCATCGACGTGCGTCCTGGCAACCTGATCCTGAATGGTCACCGTCACGTTGTGGTTCTTGACCGCGAGGTAAGCGGCGCAATTCGGGTTAGGCACGGGAGGCCGGACCTGCGGGGGAGGCGTCGCACAGCCAAACGGCCAGAAACAGGGCGGGGTAACCGGCGGCTCGATATCCGGCGATGGGAGCGGGCCATTAAAACAGTTATCGATGACCACCAGGCCATCGGCATGCGCCGGAGCTGGCGAGAGGGCCAGGAGGCCCAGAACAAACAAAAGCCCTAAAGTCAAGAGAACCGTGCGAATCAGATTCTTTGTGGACATACGCCTTCCCCTTTCTCTATCTCTATCTATTGTTGCCTGCTTTGGCTAATAGACGATAGAGCGAGGAAAAGCGTTCCATTTTTCCACCTCCTCAACCACCTGTTCCGCGGCGCGCGCCCAGCTAAACCGTTCCACATTCCGCTTGCCCAGCGCAATCAACGCGTCGCGTCGCGCTGCATCGCTCAGCACGCGCCGCATCGCGGCGGCCATCGCCTCCACCGCGCGCGGGTCGAAAAACTCGGCCCCCTCGCCCGCCGCCTCTGGCAGCGACGACGTGTTGGAACAGGCTACCGGCGTCCCGCACGCCTGCGCTTCGAGGACCGGAAAGCCAAACCCTTCATACAGGGAGGGCATGACGGCGAGCCGCGCCCCGGCGTACAAGGGCGGCAAATCCGCCGGAGGCACATAATCGAGGAACAACACTCGGTCCCCCAGGTCCAACTGCTGCAGGGTCTCGAAAATCTCTTGATAGAGCCATCCCTTTTTCCCGACGATGACCAGCCGGTATGGCTGTGGCAACTGCGCAAAGGCCTGGAGCAGCCGCCGGTAGTTCTTGCGCGGGTGCACGGTCCCCACCGCGATCATATAGTCGCCGCCGGTATGATAGTGCTGTCCCACTCGCGCCACATCCTCCGGTGAGACCGCGAGATGCTGCCATTCAGGGTTGAGCGCCGGATAGACGACGCGCACCTTGTCGGGATTCACGCGATAGAAATGCGCCAGGTCCCGCCGCGTCGCTTCCGAATCGGCCAGGATGCCGGCGGCCGCGTGCGCGTTCCAGCGCGTCGAAAGGTCGAGATAAAGACGCGCCAACGGTGGGTGCGCCTGCGGGAAATAGCGATAGCCGAGGTCGTGCACCGTAACCAGGGTCCGGCGCGGATGCAGAGGCGGAATCACATGTGCCGGCACCCAGAGCGCATCGGGAGGATGGCGCAGCATCTCGGCCGACAGACGCGCATGCGTCCACAGCCGCGGGAAAGGGATGGTGCGAATCTCGTAATTACCGGTCGCGGGGAACAGGTCGGACGGTGGAAAAGAGCGCGTGTAGAGGCGAAAGCGGAGCGAAGAAGGGAGCTCAAGCATCGCGCGGATCAGTTGGCGGGAATAGTTTTCGGTCCCGGTTGGAGCGGCGGTTACCGCGCGACTGGCATCAATTCCAAGTAACATCGTTGTAGGGGCGACGCCTTGCGACCGAAGGGAGTCCCCGTTGGATGCTCGCCCACGTGCCGGGCAACTCCCTACGGTCTCAAAGAATTGCCCCATACCCCCCCATTTATCAAAACGGAATTCGCGCTAGCGGCGGTCGATCCCGGGGGAACTCGTTTTGGGCATGGCCAGGGACGCTCCCAGCGTCTTTTCCAATTCCGCCACCGCCAGCGCCCCGATACGGAGCACACGCGGCGGCTCGACGCTGAAATCGACCACTGTCGAAGGGACTCCGCCACCCACGCGGCCCCCGTCGAGAACGAGCGGGAGACGCCCATCAAGCTGGTCCAGCACCTCTTGCGCGGTGGAGGGATCGCGGCCGCCGGAAAGGTTTGCGCTCGTGGCCGCCAGCGGGCGTCCGAGCGTTTGCGCCAGAGCGCGCGGCGTCGGGTGATCGGGCACCCGCACCGCGACCGAATTCCCCCCTGCCCGCAGGATGGCCGGCAAATTCTCTCTCGCGCGCACGACGAGCGTCAATGCGCCCGGCCAAAAACGCTCGGCCAGCACTCGCGCGCCGCGCGGCGCCTCGGCCACAACCAGTGCGAGGTCCTCGGCCGAGGCGAGCAGGAGCGGAATTGCCTTGTCCCGCGAGCGCTTCTTGACCGCATAGAGTTTTTCAATCGCGTCGGGGTTCAGCCCGTCCGCCGCCACCCCATAGACCGTATCCGTCGGCAGGGCAATCACCTCGCCCTGTTCAAGCAGAGCGACTGCGCGGGCCAGCGCCACGTGATTGGTCGAGAGCAATTCCGTCTTCATGTTCCCGCCAGTTGAATCTCGACGACCCGATCCAGTTCCTCCAGGTCGCGATGGACGGTAATGGTCGCATTCGGGAAAAACCTGGCGGCCAGCGCCCGCGCATTCTCGCCCTGCTCCTCGCTGATTTCAAGCAAGATGATGCCGGCGCGGGTCATGTGCGCCTCGACCTGCTGCAGCAAGCGCCGGATCACACTCAACCCCTCCAGCCCGCCCACCAGCGCCAGGCGCGGCTCGAAATGCCGGATCTCGTGCGGGAGCTGATCGAATCGTTCGAGCGGAATATAGGGGAGGTTCGCCAGCACAATGTCAAGTGGCTCGCCGACCGCCTCCAAAAGGTCACAGAGAATGAACTGGACACGGTCCGCCAGGTTCAGCCGCCCCGCGTTGAGCTGCGCCACCGCCAGCGCGTCGGGCGAGATGTCGGTCGCAACTACGCGAGCGGAGGGCGCTTTCGACGCCAGGGCGAGGGCCAGCCCGCCGCTGCCCGTCCCCACATCGGCGACAACCGGCGTGGGATGCGAAACGCGTACGAGGGCGTGGAGAGCCAGCTCGACGAGGAGCTCGGTCTCGGGACGGGGGATGAGCACGCGGCGGTCGACGAGCAGGTCAAGCCCATAAAACTCTTTATGCCCAAGGATGTACGCGATCGGCTCACCCTGCGCCCGCCGCGCCACCATGCCGGCAAATTGAGCGGTGGTCGCCGCGTCAAGGGGATCGGCCAGTCGCGCGAGCACCCCGGCGCGGTTCAATCCCATCGCATGGGCCATCAGCAACTCCGCCTCGAACCGCGCGTACCGATATTCCATGCGCACGCCCAGCGCACGCACGCCGCTCACCAACACCTCTTGAATTGACTCGGGTCGCGCAATGAGCATAGAGGTCTCAGGGCACAGGTCGCAGGTTACACGGTACAGATGCCTGTAACTTGTGACCTGCGGCTTGTAACCTGTGGCTTGCTACGCGCCTACCCCCGCCTGCTTGAGCTTGGCGCTCTGGTCCTCGAGAATCAGCGTGTCGATGAGCTCTTCGATATCGCCGTCCAGGATGCGCGGCAGGTTGTGCATCGTCAGATTGACGCGGTGATCGGTCAAGCGGTCTTGCGGAAAGTTATAGGTGCGAATCTTTTCCGCCCGCTCGCCGGTGCCGACCTGTGAACGGCGGGATTCCATTACCTCGCGCTGCTGCTTTTCCAGCTCTAGCTCGTACAGCCGCGCCTTGAGCACCGACATCGCGCGCAGCTTGTTCTGTAGCTGCGACCGCTCGTCCTGGCAGGCCACCACCAGCCCGGTTGGCAAATGAGTGATCCGGACCGCCGTCGCTACCTTTTGCACGTTCTGGCCGCCGTGCCCCGAGGCATGATAGATATCAATCTTTAAATCCTCAGGGCGGATGGCAATATCAATGTCATCCACTTCGGCTAACACGGCGACCGTGGCGGTGGAGGTGTGAATACGCCCCTGCGCCTCGGTCTCGGGCACGCGCTGCACCCGGTGGACTCCGCTCTCGTATTTGAATCGCGAAAAGGCGCCGCGCCCCTTGACCTCGAACACGACCTCTTTGAACCCTTTGAGCCCGGTTCGGTTCTCGTCGACCAGCGCCACCTTCCACCCCTTGTCCTCGGCGTAGCGGGTGTACATCCGGTACAGGTCCGCCGCAAAGAGCGCCGCCTCATCACCGCCGGTCCCGGCGCGAACCTCGACGTAAATGTCCTTTTCGTCGCGCGGGTCCTTGGGGAGTAAGAGCAGGCGCAGTTCCTGCTCCTGCGCGTGCGTGTCCGCCTCCAGCCGCTCGGCCTCTTCGCGCGCCATCGCGCGCATCTCTTCGTCGCTCTCTTCGCGGACCATCGCCCGCGTCTTGTCGAGCGCCCCGACCGTCGTCCTGTACGAGCGATACTTGCCCACCAGCGTTTCGAGTTCGCTGATCTCGCGCGTAATCTCGCGCAGGCGGGTTGGGTTGGTCGAGACCTCCGGGTTTTCCATCATCCGGTGCAAATCATCATAGCGCCGCGTCAGCGCATCCAGTTTCTCAGAAATCAAGCTAATGCCTCGTATTTCACCATGTTAGTATTTCGACAATGTCACATTCGCGGCTGGGCGATTGAAATCGCGGCTACGCAAGGCGAAATCGGCCTACGCCGATTGAAATCTGACATTGTCAAAGTATGAATCGAATCTATTATAGCACATTGGAATGTTTTCCCTATCCGCGCCCACTCGCTGATAGACTCTCGGCACTTTCGAGGGCCGCATCGCGCAAGCGGCTCAAAGGCCGTCCTATGGACAATCCGTTTGAGGTCTCCCTCCGCGCCCATCCGCTTATCCGTTCCGCGCAAGCGGCTCAAAGGCCGTCCTATGGACAATCCGTTTGAGGCCTCCCTCCGTTTTCAGCCGCGTGACCGGGCCAAGCGCCACGCCAGCGCAATCTCGTCGCTCCGCAGGAGGAACATGGCGAGGATAAAGACCGCGCCGCCCAGCCCAATTCCGGCGAAGGCTAATAGCCAAGCGCTGAGACCGGCGGCCGTATTGAGCAAGATCAGGAGCGCCAGCCCCATCACGGCAGCGGCCAGCAGAATCTTGACCAGCGAGCCGGCGATCCGCCGGCCATCCACCCCGCCCAGCCGCCCGCGCAAGAGATAGAGGCAGAGGAGCATCTCGGCGGTCGTCGCAATCGAGTTCGCCAGCGCCAGCCCCCCCTGCTCCAATCGCCCGATGAGCAGCAGGCTGAGCGCGACATTGACCACAAACGCGGCCACCGCCACCTTGACCGGCGTCGCCGTATCGTGCAGCGCATAAAAGGCGCGGGTGATAATCTCTAATCCCGACTGCGCCAGCAACCCCACCGCAAAGAATTGCAGCGCCCATGCGGTCTGCGCCGTCGATTCCGCATCAAACGCGCCGCGCTGATAGAGCAACTGGATGATCGGCCGGCCGAGCAGGATCAGCCCGATGGAGGCGGGAATCGTCATAAAGAGGACAATCCGAAAGGCGGTGGAAAAGGTGCGCCGCATGGCATCGTGCTCGCCGCGCGCCACCTGCTGCGCAAAGGTCGGGAAAAGGACCGTCGCAATTGACTGGGCCACGACTCCCTCCGGCAGCAGGATCAGCGCAAACGCGATATTGAGCGCAGCCAGCCGCCCCTCGGGCAACGTGGAGGCAAGAATCGTATTGACGAGAAAATTGAGCTGTACCGCGGCAATCCCCGCCGTTCGCGGCAGCATCAGGCGAAGCACCTGGCGCACTCCCGGATCATTCACCCCCAGGCTCGGCGCGTACTGCATGCGCGCCCGGACCAGCCACGGGACCTGGACCAGGAGGTGCAGCGCCGCGCCCGTCACCACGCCGATCGCCAGGCCATATGGCCCCAGCGCCGGCGCAAGGAACAACGCGCCGCCGATAATGCCGAGATTGTACAGCACCGGCGCGAGCGCGGGGAGGACGAAATGGTGGTGCGAGTTCAGGACGCCCATCACAATGCCGCTGACACCAAAGATGATGGGAGCGATCAGCATGAGCTGCATCAGGTGCGCGGTCAGCGCCTGTTCATCGGGGGTAAACCCCACGGCGACCACGTGCGCGACAATCGGATCGGCAAAGAGCGCGGCGACCACCGCGAACGCGGTCGTCGTCAGGGTGACCAGGTTGATGATGTGAGAGGCCAGCTTCCACGCCTTGTGCGTCTCGCCATTGGCAAGCATCGCCGCAAAGGGGGGAATAAAAGCCGAACCGAGCGCGCCCCCCGCGACCACCGTGAAAATAATGTCAGGAATGCGAAAGGCGGCGAGGTAAGCGTCATAGGTGCGCGAGGTGCCGAACTGATGGGTAATGACAATATCGCGGACCAGGCCGAACACCTTGCTGAGCACGAAAAACACCATGACCAGCGAGGTCGCCTGGACAAGCCGGCGCGAGTGGGAGGGAGCGGTTTTCATTGCGCTGGCGCGCATTATAACACGGAACGGGGAACCGGGAGAGCCCCGCTTCTTCCTCCCTGCCTGGCGCAACAATTACGCAAGCACGGCTTTATGACCTCTACATTGGAATTGGGTATAGCAGAACCCCAATGCGCCCGCGCGCGTGAATTGGGAAACGGGCGTCAACGGATGCTTCGCAAACGGATAAACTGATAGGTGGTTTGGGCGTTAGAGGATTGGTCTAACCGTTCTGACTCAATCCTTGCGAAGGATGAGACTGCAATGGGACTGGGCAAGGCTGCGCTGTATGAGAACGCGAATGGTGGGGAAACCGGCGAGTTGACCATACCCGTCGCCAAGCATCTACTATCTGTTTATCCGTTGCTGTTATCCGTTGACACCCCTACAAGTTACTGGGCGCACCGCAACCCAACATTGTAGTAACGATAATCGGGACCGTTGCTGTAACGGTAGGCCGAACGCACGCTGCTCCGATCGTAGCCCCAGGACCCGCCACGCCGCACACGATATTGCCCCGAAGTGGGACCTTGGGGGTTGTCGCGCGGCGAACTCGCGTAATAGTTCAGATCGGACCAGTCACTTACCCACTCCCAAACATTTCCCGCCATGTCCATCACGCCATACGGGCTGGCCCCGCCTGGATAACTCCCCACCACCGTCGTATCCCCTTTGCCGCCTTCAGACGAGTTGAGCAAACTCTTGTCAAAGGTGTTCCCCCACGGATAGATGCGCCCGTCCGTTCCGCGCGCCGCTTTCTCCCATTCGGCCTCGGCCGGCAACCGCTTGCATGCCCATTGACAGTAGGCGTTGGCATCATTCCACGAGACATAGACGACCGGATAGTTGTCGTACTGCGCATTGCCGTAATAGGAATTACGCGTGGGGGAGTAGATTGGGCTAGGCGGCTGGCATTTGCCCGCGTCCACACATTGCTTGTAAAGCGCGGGGATCACCACGAACGAGATCGAGGAATCGAACGAAAAGCGCGATGAGCTGCAACGCGCCAAGCGGCGAGGCTGTCCCGCCCCAGGGACGAACCCAGGGGGCGGGACTTTTCGCTATTTGCCCGGTCCGGCCACGGACACCGGACGCGGCCAGGAACCGGCCACGCCATTTTTCAGTCCTCGGCAGCGAACCCCGAACGGGCGCACTGCATTTCCGGCTTGCTGGAAAAACGTGAGACGACGCCACCCGGAACCCTTGATTGTTGTTCCTGTTGTCAAGGTTGTTCCTATTGCGATACACACAGCGGACGTTGTTCTGATTGTTGTTGAACGACCCGCCACGCACCACACGGGTGCAGTCATTGACCGGCCCCCGCAGCGGCGGCCTTGCGGCCGCAATCTGCCTGATTGGTAAACTGCCTCCTGACAATCCCATTATACCACAAACTGCACGGCTATTCATCCCAGCGACCAGAGAAGGGGGCTTGCCCCCTTCTCTGGACTCTTCCCCCTTCCAGAGCCCCAGAGTCCAGAGGGTCCAGAGTTCAGAGTCGGATGGGAGACGACGCCACCCGGAACCCTTGATAGTTGGACCTGCGGACAAGGTAGAACCAAATGCGATACACACAGCGGACGCTGCCCTGATCGCTGCTGAACGACCCGCCACGCACCACACGGGAAGAACCGGACGGCGGACCTTTGGGATTATCGCGCGGCGAACTCGTGTAATAGTTCGCAGCGTACCAATCCGCAACCCACTCCCAGACATTCCCTGCCATATCCAGCGCGCCATAAGGACTCGCGCCGCCCGGATAGCTGCCCACCGCCGTCGTATCCCCTTTTCCACCATCATTCGAGTTCAGCAAGTTCTTGTCGAAAGTATTACCCCAAGGATAGATGCGTCCATCCGTCCCGCGCGCTGCCTTTTCCCACTCCGCCTCGGTTGGCAAACGCACCGCGCGTCCAGTCACCTTGCTCGCCCATTCGCAGAATGCAACCGCGTCCGCCCAACTCACCTGCGTCACGGGATGATTCGCTTTTTGCTGCGCCTCACTCCCCGGCCCGCGCGGGTGCTGCCAGTTCGCGCCCTTTATTTCCTTCCACCCGGTCGTCCACACCCAGCCGCTTCCCTTCGCTTCTGCCGTCGTTTTGTGTCCAGTCGCCTGTACAAACACAGCGAACTGGGCAACCGTCACCGAGTATTTACCGATGAGAAATTCATCCAAATAGACCTTGTGCTGCGGCTTTTCATCCTTCTCCTGGGATTCCGTATCGCTGCTCCCCATCAGAAATTCGCCCGCCGGCACGCGCACAAGTTCGAGCGTAACGCCGGGTGCAAGGTCCAGCGTGAGATGCTTTGCCTCTTTCTCGCGCCTCACGAGGAGTTGCTGCGCGATGATCTCTTCTTTTCGCCGTGCCTGCTCTTCGGCCTCGCGTTTGGCGCGCGCTTCCTCTGCCTTCCGCTGCGTTTCCGCCTCCATTTGGCGTTTAGCTTCCGCGTCTTGTTGCGCCTTCAGTTCCGCTTTCCGCTTGGCCTCTGCCGCCGCGTCCCCTGTCCCCTGCGGCCTGTGACCTGCAACTTGTGTCACGTCAAAGATGCTGCCATCCGGTGCGCGCAGATAGAGCACCGGCGTGCCCCATTCCAGTTCATTCCCATCGGCAAAGATTGTCTTGCGCGCTTCGGCCAGCGCGCCATCCACCGGATAGCCCTGTACCAGCGCGCTGTAGAATTCCTGCGAAAAAGTGATCGCCGCCTGATCCGTAATCTCGAACTGCATGGCGATCACCGCCGGGATGCCCTGCTGCACGAGGCTCGGGGCGGCTCCCGCAAACGGGTCGGCCCGCGCCGTGCGCGCCCCCTCACACGCATTCAGCACGACGAGGCGCAGCGAGCGATGATCGTGCAGCATCGTTCCGAGATACTGCGCGCTCACCAACCGCCCCTTGTTTCCCGCGTCCTGCAGGAGGAGCATCCCATCCTGATTGCGCTCATCAAAAACGCCGTGCCCGACGAAATGCAAAACGTGAAACTCGTCCCGTCGCAGACGTCGCGTGAGGGCGACGAGCGAAGCCTCCTCCAACCGCGTGAGGGTGACCAAACCCTGCGCCAGCACTCCCTTGAGCGATTCGTTCAAGCGCGCGAACTCACCCTCCACATCCAGTGGTGGATAATCGTTCGGGCTGGAGATCATCACCAGGATGCGAAGGGGCAGTTGAATCGTGAGCGGGCGAATACGCTCGGGCAGATCAAGATAACGCACGAGCGGCGTCTGAACGGAGAGCGAGAGAAAACGGTTGCGGGAGGCATCATAGAGATACTCCCAGGGGAGGTCGGTCAGGTCCGGGGCATTAGTCAGGCGCAGGCGGACCCGCAGCCCATTTCCCTGCTGCTCGGCGGCATACTGGCTGGTCGCCAGGCAGCTCTTGAGGTCGCCGCTGAACACGGCGTTAAAGAGCTTGCCGCCAAAGGTCTTGGCCGCCCGCATCTCGTCCGTTTCGACGCGCCGAGAAGAGCGCCGCCGGCCGCCGAGGCGCAGCAGGAGGCTGTCCAATTCATATTCGGCAAAGGGCAGCACGAAATCAGCGTTCGCCTGGCCCGCTGGCGAGTTCGTGATAGCCGCGTGATACCCGGTTGCCGTTCGCCCAATTTCGAGGTCGAGATCAATATAGTCCAGCGCGGGCATAGTTCCACCGATTGATGCAAAGAATGAGAGACCGTGCGCAAGAAGAGGCCATCATTTTACCGCCAGGCAGTCCGTTTTGCAAAATCCCCCCGTTTCAGGTAAAATACCTGTCGCACTTGTTCAACCTAAATTGGAAATGGGTAGGGGCGAGCCGCCGGTTCGCCCCTACAACAACCTATTGTATGATGATCGGTAACCGACCCCATCGGAGGAAAAGTTGGCTAATACGAAATCGGCTCTGAAAGAGATTCGCAAAACAGCGCGCCGCCGCGTGCGCAACCGGCTGGTCCGCGCCTCGACCCGCACCGCCGTCAAGCGCGCCGTCCGCACGATCGAAACGGGCAAGGGAGATAGCGCCCAAGAGGTCCAGACCGCGTTCAGCGCACTGGATAAGGCTGCGTCCAAGGGCGTCATTCACAAGAACGCCGCCGCCCGCCGCAAGGCACGCCTGACCAAGAAACTCAAGGCCAAGACCCCCAAAGCCTAACCCTTTGTAGGGCGAACCGGCCTCATGGTAGGGGCGAGACGGCAGTTCGCCCAACGCAGGCAAGCCACCGGTTTACCCCTACATTGGATTGGCGGTTGTGGGCAAGCCGCCAGCTCGCCTGGAATTGGCGACTTGCCTTACCCCAAGAAACAAGGATTCGGAGAGCAGGTTACCCGTTAACCCATTCTCCGAATCCCTGTTTCTGTTTTTTTCCGCTTTTCCCCCACCCCTCGCGCTCTCCTTCCTTAAAATTCGCGCACACGCCCCACACCCCCTTGACATAGAACAGAAGTTCGCATATACTAATACTCGAACAAAGGTTCTAAATAACCCCAAATGGTCTGAGTCATTCACCCAAAATCCGAATGGAAAGGAGAACTTTTCATGACTCAGTTGGACGAACACGGCGCGCGGATTATTGCCTTTATCGAGCACTATCTGGCTCAACATCACCACTCACCCAGCTATCGCGAAATCGGCGCCGCCGTCGGCATTGCCTCCAAAGATCACGTCTCGCGCGATCTGGAACAATTGGAGCAACAAGGTTATCTGAGGCGAACACCGCGTGTAGGTCGGAGTATTGTGTTGCTAAGAAATGCCAGAGGCCGCCGGGGCTATGTCGCACATGCCATTCCCCTCCCGATCGCCGGCGTCATCAAAACCCGCCAGCCGATTACCGCCCCCACTCCACAGACTCCACCGATCGATTGGGCGACGGTCGGCCGCGAGTTGATTGACGACGAGGGCGATGTCGTCGTCCTGCGCGTCGACGGCGATACGATGATCGACGCGCTCGTTCACGATGGCGATCTCGTGGTCATCAAGCCCCAACGGATCGCCCGGAGCGGCGAAATGATCGCCGTCTGGGTCAAGCCTATCCAGCGACTCTGCCTGAAATATTACTATCCCGAGAACGGCCACATTCGCCTGCAGCCGGCCAACCCCGAGCTGCAAGCCATGCACGTTCATCCGTCGGAAATCGAGATTCAAGGCCAGGTCCTTGCCGTCATGCGTAAGGCGATGTGACGGTCACAGGCCGCAAGACACAGGTCTCAGGCGCCAAATCACACGCGACAGGCATCCGGTACGGATCGCATGCGATCGGTGACCGGTGACATGATTGATATGAATGAAGGGTTGAAACCGTGCCCGCACCGGCGGGTCGACGACAGCGGCCGCATCCTCTGCGGCTGGATCAAGAACGGGGACAATCAGGTATCCGTCAATCTCTGTCGCGCCTGTGCAGTGCCCCAGATCAACTGTCAACACCTCCGGGCATCCCTTCAGAAAACCACGCCGACTCCGATTACGGTGCGCTATGCGACCGGCCGGGTCGAAGTATGGAACGACGAAGCGCCAAGCATCGATTTCAAGCAGGCGGCCTGCTCCGCCAAAACCATGCCGATCCAGTCTGCGCGGGATTGCTCGGGCTGTCCCCTGCGCATGCCGAATGTGATTCCGCAGACAGCCATTCAGGTCGCGCGGCAGAACCGGCCGGCCGCTTCTTTAGATGCTGCCGTTGCCAGCAGGCCTAATCCACCGGCGGCTATTCCCACTGTCGCCGCCCCTCCTTCCGCCGTCGTTGCAAAGAAGCAACCGGCGGCGGAAGCGAGAATGGCACGTGAGCAGCCGGCCGTCATCGCCGAGGAGAGGTCAGCCAGGCACCAGATGGATCCGGCGGCACGAACAGCAATCGTCCAGCCACAAGCGTCCGCCCAGCCCATGCCTGCGCCGCAACCCCGGATGACACCGGCCGCTCAGCCCGCCGTCGATTCTGGAGCCGCGCAAGAACTGATTGAGCGAGCCAGAAAGATGGCCGCCCAACAGGCGCCAGCGCGGCGCGTGGCCGAACAAGCGGTTGCCGCTCCGCAACCGCTTCCGGCGGCAAAAAGAGCAACCGCACAAAAGGCCGAGCCGACCCCTCAGCCGATGGATACCGGCGCGGCGCAAGAGCTGATCGCCCGGGCCCAAAAGATGGCGGCGCAGAAAGAACAGGCGCGGCGCGCCATACAGGATCGGCAGGAAACAGAGCAAACCGCGACCGCGCAAGCGACCAACGCCGGTGGCCCGAAAAAGAGCAAGATCATCCTCTTGCAGCAGTGGCTGGCCGATCAGGTGGTAAAACGTGGGGCGGCGGAACCGACCGTGCCCCAGCCCGAGGAAGAGGGCGTGCAAGATATTGTCTATGCCCCGATCGCACCAACCTATGCCGAGGAGCCCGGCCTCGAACGATGCGTCGGCTGGACGGATTAGATTATGAACAAGCGGAAACTATACATCCAGGCGAATCGCATCGAATGGGTCTTGAACAATCACAAGGCGCCGGCGCGCGTGACTGGCGGACGGGTGACTCCCAGTCTGATTCGGTTTGATCTCGAGATTGCGCCCAGGACCAGAGTGGGACAGGTGGAAGCATTGAGCCAGGAAATTGCGCTGGCGCTCGGGGCCGCTTCGGCCCGCGTCACGCGCACCAAAGGTCAATTGAATGTCGAGGTCCCGCGCGAGGACGCCAGTCAGGTGCGCTTTCTTGCCCTCGCCGACAGGCTTGCTCAGGACTTGCAGCTCAAACGTAACCTCATCGTTCCCGGCACGGCAGTGCTGGGGCTGGATGTGGAAGGGATTCCACTCCTGCTCCGGCTCTCTGCACCCGATGTCACGCATATCCTGGTCGCCGGAACGACGGGCAGCGGCAAGACCGAAGTGGTGCGAACGATTCTCGCATCCATCATCTATTTTCAAAAAGCGCGCGATGCGCAGTTCCTCCTCGTCGACCCGAAAGGCAGCGCCTTTAAATTGTTCCTGGGCCTGCCCCATTTGTTGACCGTGCCGATCAAGACGATCGACGAGACATTGGAGCGCCTCCGCTGGCTCGAGTCCGAGATGGAACGGCGACAGGAACTGGGGATTACGCGTCCTCGCATCATTCTCGTGCTGGATGAACTGGCCGATCTCTTGATGCAGGGTGGACAGGAATTGCAGGTAC
>JBAVQS010000340.1:0-6812 GCA_049694275.1 Anaerolineae bacterium
AGACGGCCAACGGAGAGTAACCCTTTCAGGCGAAAGTATTCATCTTCCGCTCGTTTAAATGAATCGCCAGCCATGTCTTTCCTTTCCAATTGCGCGGCCAGCCTGGTATCAATTGATTGTGAAAGAATTCGTGGGGTTATGACTGGGGCTGGGACAGTAAGGGGTCAATCTGTTCGGCGAGAGTGTCCAACCGCTCCTTGAGCACTGCATCGAGATCGAGGTCTGGATCGGCAAAGACCTTTTCCCAGATTGCGCCAAACTCGGTGGCCAGCCGGTCTTCGATGAGTCCCCAGGACCGCGTCGCCGGGAAGGTGCGACCGGTGTGCAAGGAGTGGGCGGCCATCTGCCACAGTGGATCAGTTGAGAAAGGCGCCGAAGCCAGCGCGCTCAGCGTCGCGGGGAGATGTCCGATCCTGACGCTATAGTCAACCTGCTGTTGGGTGTTGCTCAGAAAGGCAACGAATTTGAGGACCAGTTCGATCTTGCTCGAGTGCTTCCAGATCACGAGGTGTGAGCCGCCGACAAAGGAGGGGACCGGCGGCATGCTCAGGTCAATTTGCGAGAGCGCCCCGGGATCGACCATGCGTAAAATCCACGGGCCGGCCAGTGCGATTGCCGCATTCGAGTCCTGTGCAAACCGCTGGTCGGATTCGATGCTACCCAGCCGGTGCACGGCCGGCGCCAGGTAGCGGCCCAGGGAGAAATGCTCGCGCAGCCCTGCGCGCGCCTGGTCGCTGTTAAAGACCACATGCTTGCCATCGGGTGAGATAAAATCGCCGCCGGCGCTCCACATCCAGCTTGCGGCGTTGTGCAGCATGGCGCGCGTCACCTCGGTGGGGATGACCCAGGGGACGGGGGCGCCGCATGCTGCCAGCGCGGCAAGCGATTGCACAAATGCCTGCGAGTTGCGAAATGCGTCGTGCGGGTCGAGGCCGGCCTTCTCGATCCAGGCGCGGCGATAAAAGAGGAGCCGCGCCTCGGTCATCCAGGGAATGGCCCATGTCTCTGGTTCCCCGGCGAGCCGCGTCGATTGCCAGGCCGAGTTGATAAAGGACCAGGAGGATCCGATCCGGTTGATATCGCGACTGCTGAGCGGATGCAGCGCGTTCATCGTGACGAGGTCGCCGAGCCAGGTGGAACCGATCTCGCACACATCCGGTCCGTGTTTGTACAGGGCGACTTTCATCAGCTCAGCCCAGGCGGTGTCCCAGTCCAGCAGGCGCACCCGGACATGAATGCGGTGCTCGGCCTCAAATTGCGCCAGCAACTTTTGAATATCCCCGGCGGTGCTGCGGATTGCCCAGAATTCAATCTCAGGATTCACTCGTACCTCATCGTATCGATGCGCGTTCTGCTGGATAATAGAGCGCTTATGATAACGCATTTGCCCATTTTTATCAACCCGCGCTCGCGCCTGCTGTATTTTGGAACGGAGCAAATACCTTTTGTTGCCTGGTCTTGTGCGCGGTATAATGAGCCGGTATGAATTTCTGGCCCTGGATCATGATCCCGGTCGGCTATCTGGCCGGCTCTTTTCCCACTGCCTATCTTTTGGGCCGAGTCCGTGGACTGGACCTGCGCCGGATGGGGAGCGGATCGCTTGGCGGGTCCAACGCCGGACAGTTCATTGGCTTTTGGGCCTTTCTCTTGGTCGCAGCCGTCGATATCGCCAAAGTGGTGATCGTCACGCAGCTCGCGCTGTTGTGGAGTAGAGACCTCTGGTTGGCCGGTGCAACCGGGCTCGCTGCCCTGGCCGGGCACAACTGGTCGCTGTATCTCCGCTGGATTGGCGGACGTGGGGTTGGGGCGGCGTTAGGGGTGCTCCTGGTTCTCTTTCCCATCGGGTGGGTCGTCGTCCTTTTACCCGCGCTCATTGCCAAGTTCTTGCGCCGGGACGCGCTGGGCAATGGGCTTGGTTTTGTCGCGCTACCAATCGTGGCGTTTCTGATGCGCCAGCCCGACCCAATTGTCTGGACCTGTACCGGGCTCCTGTTCCTCGTCATGGTCAAGCGCCTGGCGGCGAATGGCGCGCCGATTCCCCCTGAGCGGCGATGGAATGTCTTGCGCAATCGTCTCTTGCACGACCGCGATGTGGGTCCGGACGAAGCCTGGGTTGAACGAGCCCCGGTATGAGTGGGGCCGCTTGATGAGACCCGCCGCAGTACAAGACAATGCCGCAGGCCCCGCCGGCCTGCGGCATTTCTTGACCGATCTACATGCTCACGGAGGAGAAGGCACGTCCGGTCCTGCAATCTGGATGCGATCAGGACGCCCGCCCCCGGGTGTCCTGGTCGCATCGTTTGATTGTATGATAGCGCCGCGAGATGAGACGAAGATGAGAGTCAATTAAATGTTCCGTTAGTATTTCGGTATTCTATAGTACCTGTACATGGACGCGGTGCCAGGCATTGTTCATATACCCCTTGAAATTCCAGATGCTTTGCGCGTGCTCGGGTTGTGTATTTGCCGCTGAATCATATGCTCGCACGATCAACTCATGGTCACCCGGCTGGAACTGGACAAGCGCGCGCCAGAGTCGCCAGGTCCAGGGCTGGGCCTCCCCTAACAATTCGGCCTCGCTCCAGTTTGTCCCCCCGTCAATGGACACATCCACGCGTGCCACCTGCCGGTTTCCACCGGCGAGTGCATAGCCGCGCATCCACGTCGGCCCGGCAGAGAGTTTAATCTGCGGCGCCGGCGCACAGATCACCGCGTTGACCGGCATCTCGCCCAGCATGAACCCCGAATCCCAATCGACGTTCTCGGCGCGGGCCTGCGGTGGAAAGAGTTTGTATGCGCGGGCTTGAAAATAATTGTTCGATGGCGCGTCTTGCACGGTGATCCGACTCAACCATTTGACGCTGCGTGCTCCAATGTAACCGGGAACGACCAGGCGGAGTGGATAGCCATGCAGCGGCGTCAACGGTTCGCCGTTCATCTCGTAAGCGAGGAGCACTTCGGGGTTGAGGGCTTTATCGAGGGGGATGGACCCGCCAAAGTTAAAGCAATGTCCTTGCCGCTCGGTTTCGTCCAATCCCGTCAGCGCAACATGCTGGGAGGGCCTGGTCTCCACACCGGCCGCGTCCAATACTTGTTGCAGCGGTGTACCCCGCCAGGTCGCGTTGCTGATGGCTTCCGCATCCCAGGCCAACTCGCCGGGGATCGGCTGTACCGCCATCAATTCCTGACGCCGGTTGCCTGCGCACTGCAGCGTCGCGGTGAGCGTAACTTGCGGAAAACGGTCACGCAGTTGGTCGAGCGAAAGTGTCAGCGGGCGCGCGACCTGGCCGTCGACCGCCAGGCGATAGGCGGCCGCATCGACCTGCGGAACAGAGCCATGGTTGCGCACAAAGAAAAGAGTGTTCGGCGTGACTTGAAACTGGCATAGCCGGTCGAGCGGTGGCCCGGCGTTGAGTGGGTCGTTTTGCCGTACGATCAAGGGGGATGGGATGTTCATGCACTTTGAACCGCTTACGGTTTGAACACCATCACCAGGATGATGAGCACGATCAGGGCGTCATTGGCCCACGTGGCATATTCCGCAGTCCGTTTGTTCAGCAATGCAGTCAGTTCGGAAGAGGGTTTGTCATCCGGACTCGCGGCCGCAGCGACGCGCACCTTGCGCTGCCAGGGAACGATCATCGCTCCGTCAATTCCCATGATGACGAGAAAGATCACATAGGCCTCGATGAGCCAGGGGGCGAGCAGATTGAACTGACCGAGATAAGCGGCGATGAGGCCAAAGACCATGCCGATGGTAAAGAGCGGCGCGCTCAACATGCCGAGCAGTTTGGCCGCGCCAAAGATGGTGCGAATCGAACGGACATCGCCGGACTTGATTACCCGGTAGAGCACAAGCTCGGGCCCAGCCGAAGCGGCGACGGCCGCAAAGACGAAAATGAGGTGCAGGTATTTGAACAGGTACAAGCGATAATCCTCCAGCTATATTTTGGCCGGCCGCGCGGTATCCGGCCACCGGGGTCCATTTTATACCAAAAACGCGCCGTGTGCCACGCTCAACCGGGCGTGGCACAACGGTAAAGGTCAAACGGTCGCGTCGCAAGCCAGCGCGTGCGGTTAACGGTGTGCAGGTGGCTCCCGGTTCTGGAGCTTGAGCGCACTCTCAAAAGTGAGTTCGTTCGTCCAGCGCGTGGTCACCGGCATTTGCGCGCTGGACTGGGTCATGGTCATACCGGCGCCGATCACGCCGCCGCCCGCAAAGGTGATGCTCGCCCAGTTGTTCTGATTGCCGAGCACGCCCTTGGCGCCATTGCGATTGACGTCAGCACTTACCGTATGACTTGTGTCGCCGTCGCAGTCCCAGTTCACGTTGCTGGAGGCAGGAAAATGCCACGTGATAGATCCGCTGGGGCAGATCCACGCAAGGCCATAGTGCAAGGTCGTCGGCCCGAGTCCGTTCGGTTCGCTCATCGCGGCCTCGTTGAGGGTCGGCACGACATCGCTCGAATAGCCATAGTATGATTGGTTCCAATAGTTATAGCCGAAATCGCGCCATACGGCGCTGGTCTGGTACAAATAGTTCATGACACTCAGATAGTTGGGTTTATAGTTTTGGTGGTCGTTGCCGCCGTGACGCAGGCCCAGGTTGTGACCCAGCTCGTGGACAAAAGTGCCCTCACGCGCATAATCATAACCTTCGTTCGACCAACTGCCCATCGCGACGACAAAGTTGGTTGCGCCCTTGATAAAGAGCGCGTCGGTGCTGCCGTTGCGCGAGATGCCGCTGGTGCTCCCCATGCAGGGCGCGAGGTCGTGGGCAAAGATCATATAGTGAAACACATTGATGCGCGCGGGGTTAAAGTTTGCATTCTTTTTGGCATCGAACTGGCCCCAATCGTACGAACTGCAGTTGAGGGTATCCGCGCCGAGATGCTGTTGATACCCGACATTATTCCCGCCCCCCAGGTTGTAGGCCGCGTATGTGCCAGCGGCCGCGCCAGCCGCCGCGCCGCCGGTATCAATATGGATGTGCACGCCGGTCGCGCCATCGGGGTTCGAGACCGGCGCATTGTCAAAGGTCCACACAATGTCATTCAGCGCGTTGACACTGGGCAGATGGTTTCCCGCGGCGTCCACCATGTAATCCGCCTCGACAAAGAGGTCTTTGTGGAGGAGATTGGCGCCCATCGCCGGCAAATTCACAAATGCACCGGTAGCAGAATTCGTATAGCCGTTAAGTTCCCAGCCATCTTTGAGCCCGTCGCCGTCGCTGTCCTGGCTACCGCTGCTGTAGGAAATGACCTGCGCCACCCAGATCACACCATTGGGCACCTTGGTGCTTAGCCAAAAGCCATTCTCGGGCGGGTCAATGAGCGCGTGAACATCGACATTCATTGTGTCCCAATAGTAACCCTCGGCGCCCTGCCAGGTCACCGTCGGCAGAACGGTGGTATTGAAAGTGCTGACACCGCCGGAGCCGCTCGCTCCGTCTGCGCCGATGAAAGTGGTGGAGGCCATACCGGCCGGCGCAGTGGCGACAATATTGGTCACCTGCAGGCGCAGCACGCGGCCCGTGCAGCAAGGCGACGGCGCCGCGCCGTTATAGATTTGGATGGTGGTCAGTGGATAGTTCGATTTGCTAAAGAGGACCACGAGCGTGGCGCCCATAATTCGAGGGTCTCCGCTGAGACCGACGGGAAAGCCACTTACAGAGTAGGTCCCATTTCCACCCGGGAGCATGAACGGTTTCACACTCGCACGATACGACCAGGTCATATCCCCCGGGACATAGTAATAGTCGGCGATATCGCTGCCGACGAGCGTGCCAACAATCGCATGCCCGTTAATCGCGCCCTGCGCGTCGGCAGTCGCTTTCACGGCATGGAAGACATTCCAGAACAAAAAGGCGTGAGTGACTGTCGCGCCGGCCGGGATACCCGCAATGACAATCGTCCCGCTGCCGGTCGAACGGAGGCCGACGCCTTTGGCAACGTACCCGCCCTTTTGCACGACCGAGAGGTACCGGGGCATGTTGGCGATTGCCTCCGGCATGATTTGGCCGGCGTTCTGGTCCAGGGCCTGGGAATGCCTGTCGCCCTCCGGGCCTTGCGCCGTCGTTGTTTGAGGTGTGAGCAGAACGAGCGCGAGCAGGGCCAGCAGCGCCAGCAACAGTACCCGCGCAGCATACAGTCGTTCGGTTTTCATTTCTCGCCTCCTTGGGAGAAAACCAAATTGCAACCCTATTGTCTCGACGCTTTTAACTAATCGCCTGCACTAAAAAACCAAGAAAAAAAGGCCGCTCCCACGCTCCGAAGAATCGAGTGGGTTCGGCCTATCAGGACCTTTCGATGTGTCCATTGCCGGGACGCATCATGAATAGAACTTGCTGTTCCAAGGTTAGTATATACCCGAACCCGTACGAGTGTCAATGCACCCACCAAAGGCGCGGCGCATGGTCCCCTATGAGTGGGATTGATTTACACCCGTGTCTGGGGTAAACTCTTTTCAAATGAAAACTCGCCCGCTGACCGGTTCCTCATCATCCCCATGAAAATATTTATTCGTGTTCATCGTATTCTTTCCACTGCCGCGCGCTCCGCCGCGCCGGTATGGGCTGCCCTGTTGCTAATCGTGGTCGCCGGATGCAGTAACAGCGCAACGCCGGCAAACAATCCGATGCCTGTACCGGGCTCGGCCTTGACGCCGATCCTGCCAACCGTTTTGCCGGCGACCCCGGCGGCCGGCTTGCCCACGTCGGCCGCGACCACTCTGACCGTCGCCCCCGCCACGTCGGCGCCGACCGGCGGCAACCCGGTTGACTGGCCCACCTATCACGGCGACCTGCGGCGCAC
>JBAVQS010000341.1:0-5947 GCA_049694275.1 Anaerolineae bacterium
AGCATGTGCTGATCGGCGCGATCAAGGCGTTTACCGACAAGTGCGTCAAGGGGGTGCAGGCGAACCGCGAAAAGGCGGAGGCGTGGTTGGGTAAGAACGTGATTATCGTGACCGCGCTCAATCCGCTCATAGGTTACTATAAGGGGGCCGAGATTGCCAAAGAGGCGGCCAAGCGTAACCTGAGCGTGCGCGAGGTGGCGGCGGAAAGAATCGCGGCGGGCGACCTCAAGAACAAGGATACCGGTCAGCCAGTGACGCTCGAAGAGATCGACGCGGTGTTGGGCGACCTGCGCGGGATGACTGAAGGCGGTGTGCACGGCGTCGGCGGTGGGGGGTAGAGGACGCGGATTGGCCCCACAAAAAGCGTGGGACTGGCACGCGGATGAAGAATGAGATGAATCAGCAACGGGCGAGGAAGTTTCTCGCCCGTTGACATCTACCTATGCCCTGTGCTATGATTTTCGCCGACGAACAAACCGTATATGGCTTGAACTTATTCCCTCACAATCTCTTGTCCCGGTAAGGAGCAGTTATGGTAACTCAGATCGCAGAGCAGCGCGAGTCACAGACGACAGACCAGGCCCGGCATCGCGAGCTCGGGCTGACCGATGAGCAGGTGCTGGATATGTACTGGCATATTCTGCTGGCGCGGCGGCTCGACGAGCGCATGTGGATCTTGCACCGGCAGCATGAAGTGGCCTTTCATATCTCGGGCATCGGCCACGAAGCGGCGCAGGTCGGCGCGGCCTTTGCGCTCAAAAGAGGGTATGACTATGTGCATCCCTATTATCGCGACCTCGCGCTTGCCCTCACCATCGGCATGACCCCGCGCGACTTGATGCTGGCGATCTATGGCAAAGAGGGCGAGCCCTCCTCCGGCGCGCACCAGATGCCGGCGCACTTTGGCTCGCGCTCCTTGAACATTGTGTCAGGGTCCAGCCCGGTCGCTACGCAGATCCCCCAGGCTTCCGGCATCGGTTTTGGCATCAAGTACTCGAACAAGGACCAGGTGGTGCTCACCTGTTTTGGCGAAGGCTCGACCGCCGAAGGGGATTTTCACGAAGGGCTGAACTGGGCCGGCATTTTCAAGCTGCCGGTCATTTTCCTCTGCCAGAATAACCAGTACGCCATCTCTGTCCCCACCGACCGCGAGATGCCGGTCAAGAATGTGGCCGATCGCGGCCCGGCGTACGGTATGCCCGGCGTGTCGTTCGACGGCAACGATTTCCTCGAATCGTACCGGGTGGTCAAGGAAGCGGTGGATCGCGCTCGCCGCGGCGAGGGGGCCTCGCTTCTCGAAGCCAAGACTTATCGCCCGGTGCCGCACTCGTCGGATGACGACGACCGCACCTATCGCACGCGCGCCGAGGTCGAAAGCTGGAAGCTCAAGGACCCTGTGCTCCACGCCAAGGAATATTTAATGAGCGTTGGGCTGTTCGACGACCAGACGAGCCAGGAATACGAGCAGCGCGCCAAGCAGAGCGTCGACGACGCGAACGAATTTGCAAAGAACGCGCCGTACCCTCAAGCCGAAGCGGCGCTCGAACAGGTGTGGGGACCCCTACCGAACGTTTCAGATTTCTAGATTCTAAATTCGGAATTCCCTGTTTGATCCGACCGTGAATTTCGAATTCTGAATTTAGAATGGGGATTTTTCCAATTGTCATGCCTACTTTAACCAATATTGATGCAGTAACCCGAACGCTCCAGGAAGAGATGCGCCGTGACCCCAGGATATTTATTACGGGTGAGGATGTCGGCGTGCGCGGCGGTGTGTTTCGCGTCACCAAAGGGTTGATCGAAGAATTTGGCGACAAGCGGGTCGTCGATTCCCCTTTATCGGAGTTATCGATCATCGCCGTCGGGATTGGCGCAGCGTTGTCCGGCCTGCGCCCCGTGGCCGAGATCCAGTTTGCCGATTTCATTGCCCCCGCCTTTAACCAGATCGTCAACGAGGCGGCGCGTTTTCGCTATCGCTCGAATGGCCAATGGCCAGTGCCGTTGATCATGCGCACGCCTTATGGCGGCGGCATCGGCGGCGGCCTCTATCATTCCCAGTCGATCGAGGCGACCTATGCGCATGTCCCCGGTCTGTATGTGGTCGCGCCCTGCACGCCGTATGATATTGTCGGCATGCTTCGCTACGCTTTTCGCGTGGAGGATCCGGTGCTGTTCCTGGAACACAAAAAGGCGTACCGCCTGATCAAGGGGGACGTGCCAGACGATTATTACATGGTTCCCTTCGGCAAGGCGGATGTCAAGCGCGAGGGCGCCGATGTGACAGTGATTGCATATGGGCTGATGCTCCACGAGACGTTGGCCGCCGCCGAGGCGCTGGCGCATGAGGATATTAGCGTCGAAGTGGTCGATCCACGGACGCTGAATCCATTGGACAAAGAGACGATTCTCAAATCCGTGAAAAAGACGGGCAAGGCGCTGATCGTCCACGAGGACAACCTGACGCTGGGCGTGGGCGCCGAGATTGCCGCGATCATCGCCGCAGAGGCGTTCGAGTATCTTGACGCGCCGGTGATGCGTCTTGCCGGCCCGGATGTGCCCGCCGTGCCGTTCAGCAAGCCGATGCAGGATTTCTTTATGCCGAATGCGGACAAGATCGCCGAGGCGCTCCGCAAGCTCGCCGCATACTGATGCCCATGTACGCCCCGATGATTCAAGGAGGTTTTTTCTGTTCTAACCAGGAGGGGGTATGCGATGAGGTTTAGTGCGCGGTCTCTGCCAGTCGGTGTCTCGCCGCTGTTTGACGCGCTTCTCTTTGTGGTCGTGACCATTGCCCTGAGCTGGCTCTTTTGGGCGCCGGCGGCGCTCTTGCAGGCGAACGGCGCGACAGAGGTGGCGAATGTTCTGTTCGCCATCGGCAGTTTTGCCCCGTTGGCAGTGGCTGTTTATCTCAACCTCTGGGCGCGCCGGCGCATGTTCGAGTGGGGCCGCTGGTTGAGGTCGCTGCGGCTGAACACGATCCTGGTCGCGCTGGTCCTGCCGGTGCTCATCCTTATTCCGATGATTCTGTGGCGCCTGTATGACCAGACTTTTGACCTCCTCCAGCTCTTGGCGGACCTGCGTGGCCTCCCGCTGTTGCTACTGGGCTTGTTCATTCTGGCATTCGGCGAAGAGGTCGGCTGGCGCGGTTTTATGCTGGCTCGCCTGGAACGTTACAAACTCGTGCTGGTCAACGGGGCCATCGCTCTGGCCTGGTTCGTTTGGCAGATCCCACGTGTGCTCGCCGACCGCCATGACGTATTTTTGAACGATGGGCTGTTGCATCTCGCCGCGTTCCTGTCGTTCTCGATGTTGATCACGCCGTTCTTGAATCGCATGGCGCTGCGCTCAGATATGAATGTATTCCTGCCGGCGCTGTTGCGCGCGAGCCTGAACGCGGCTTTTTCTCTCTACGCTCTCCAGCAGCCGGTGGACTTGCGAACGTATTGGCTGGGGACCGGGATGCTGGTGTGGTTGGTGATTCTGAATGTGCTCCTGTTTGGGCAGTTGTGGCTGGGCCGGCCCGCTCAAGAGGATTCCGAACTGGCCCGAGTCATGCCGCTAGAACCGGCAATCAAATAAAAACCGAGTAAGGGGACGAGAGTCTATGGTCAAGAAACACGCCGAGAAATCGGCCACCGGACGCGTCACGCTTCTGATTGGCACGCGCAAGGGTGGGTTTATCCTCCGCGGCAACAAGGCGCGGGACAAGTGGAAGATGCAGGCCCCGATCATGATTGGAGCGGTCATCCATCATATGGTGTTAGACCCGCGCGATGGCGAGACACTGTTGATGGCGGCGCACACGGGGCATCTCGGACCGACCATCTTTCGCTCGCTTGATGGGGGCGAAACATGGCAGGAGGCCCAGCGGCCGCCCGCGTTTCCCAAAGCCGCGGAAGGACAGCGGGGCGAGGTCATCCACCACAACTTTTGGCTAGCCCCGGCCCATGTGACCGAACCGGGCGTATGGTATGCCGGTTCGTCGCCTCCCGGCCTGTTTCGCTCGGAGGATGGTGGGGTTACCTGGGAAGGGGTGGCTGGTTTCAACTCGCACCCGCTGCGTTCGTCCTTGGTGGGCGCGCCGGACGAGGGTCCGCCGGGTGGCGCTACGCTGCACTCGATCATGATCGATCCGCGCGACCTGAACCACATGTATTTCTGTCTCTCCGGCGGGGGCGTCTTTGAGAGCACAGACAAGGGCGAGGACTGGAAACCTTGCAACAAGGGGCTGGTTTCGGATTTTCTGCCGCAGCCGGATGCGGAGGTCGGACATGATCCGCACTGTATGAGGATGCACCCGCTCGACCCCGACCGCTTGTATCAACAGAACCATTGCGGCATCTATCGTATGGATCGCGCCCAGGGTGTCTGGGTGAATATTGGCAAGAACTTGCCCAAGGTCGTGAGCGACCACAGCTATCCGATTGTGCTCCACCCGCGCGATCCGGATACGGCCTGGGTCTTTCCGCTCGATGGGACTTTTCCGCTGGGCCGTGTCAGCCCGCGCGGGCGACCTGCCACCTATGTCACGCATAACGCCGGTGCGACCTGGAAGCGGCAGGACAAGGGTTTCCCCAGGGAAAATGGCTGGTTCACCGTCAAGCGCCAGGCAATGACTGCCGACCGGCATGACCCGCTGGGGCTTTATCTGGGCACGACGGGCGGCGAGATCTGGGCGAGCATAGACGAAGGCAAATCCTGGGAGAGTCTCTACGCGCATCTTCCCGAGATCTATTCTGTCGAAGCCGCGGAAATCTAAAATGTATGTAGTGTCATTGCGAGGAGCGCCTTGCCTCCCCTGGCGTTCTTCGTCCGCCGTAAGGCGGGAGGCCAGGGTTGCGACGAAGCAATCCCATCAGCAATTACCGCGAGCCAGGAGATTGCTTCGTTCCTGCTCAGAAACTTGAAATTATTATGTCAAGTTTCTGTTCTTGAACATGCCGCCGACGCGGGATGTGGTTCTCGCAATGACATTGAGAAACCCTGTGCTAATCCATATTCCAACCCCTCTACGTTCCTACACGTCAGGTCAGGCCCACGTCCAGGCGGAGGGGGCGACCCTGGGCGAACTGCTGGCTGATCTTGATCGGCAGTATCCGGGCATTCGTTTTCGGATGATCGATGAGCAGGACCGGATTCGTACCCATATCCTGATCTTTGTGAACAAGTCACGTGCGGAGGGTCTTTCCAGCCGACTGGGTTCCAGTGACGAAATTCGGATTATTCCCGCTATTAGCGGCGGTGCATGCGCAACAAGCAAAATGGGAGAAGATGAATGGCAACCAACGTCGTTATGCCACAATTAGGTGAAAGCGTCGTCGAAGGCACCGTGGGCAAGTGGCTCAAACAGGTGGGGGACCCCATCGAACTCTACGAATCGGTCATGGAGGTCGTGACCGACAAGGTCACCACCGAAATTCCTGCCCCCGCGGCCGGCACTCTCTTGCAGATTTTGATCCCTGAAGGCGAGACCGTCAAGGCGGGGACGGTGCTCGCCGTTATCGGCCAACCAAATGAACAGGTCGCTGCACCCACGTCCATCGCATCTGCCAACGCGCCGCAAGAAGCGGCTGCAGGGCGGAATGTCGCTGCGCCTGCATCGGCGACGGCTGCACCAGAGACGCCGCGCGCCCCGGCGCTCGCTCCATCCGTAACAAGCGGAGAAGGGGGTAAAAAGAGTAACGGTGGCGCTATGCGCTTGACGCCGGTCGTCGCGCGAATGATCAGCGAATACACGATTACCCAGGATGAACTGCAGACGATCCAGGGCACGGGGGAGGGGGGCCGGGTCAGCAAAAAGGACCTGGAGAATTTCCTCAAAACACGCGGCGCGAGTCCGGCGCCGGCCGCCGAGCCGCAACTCGCTCCCTGGGAACAGCCGGGCAGCGGCGACCTCTTTAAACCGACCGACGATACCTTTGGCAAGGTCCAGAGCAAGGCCCCCGTT
>JBAVQS010000342.1:0-12607 GCA_049694275.1 Anaerolineae bacterium
GTAAATTGGACGTTCTCTTCGAGGTTGATTCGCAGGTGCTCGACCTTGCGGTCGCGCAGGATAGTATCATCTGGCATAAATGGTATGGCCGGTCGAGTTTCGTGAATTATACCATAAAGGCGTTCTGGGCCTGATTGCGCAACCCCCTCCCTCGCTCGGTGTTTATCTTGTGGACCATACGATACCAGGCGCGTGGAGGCGGTCGCACCGGACGGCCTGACCCCGTACCAAAGAGGTTGACGTGACTCGCGTTTCTAGTTATACTGTGGCCCATATTGATGTTGGCTCGCCAGGCGATCCAACTCACTCTTATCCTTGAAGGGGGTGCCATCGTGGCTGAAGACAGCACTTTTGATGCAGTAAAGGCAATTATCGTCGAAAAACTGGGCGTGGATGAATCCAAGGTCACACCCAAAGCTCGGTTCCGTGAAGATCTGGAAGCCGATTCGCTCGACCTCGTCGAATTGATCATGGAATTTGAGGAAAAGTTCGGCGGCGAGATTTCGGACGAGGAAGCGCAAAAGATTACGACGGTCGGCGAGGCCGTCAAATTCCTCGGTTCGCACAAGCCATCCTGATCTCCATCTCGATCGTTTTGCCGAAACGGCGCCGTCCCCTTCAGTGACAAAATTCCCTGTGGGGGCCATCGTTCGGCGTGGCGGGCCGCTGATCGGTCCTTCTTTCGCGCCCTGTCCCAGCGCGCTGATGATAGCCTCGAAAAGGATCGAGGCTATTTATTTTGACCGGTCGCCGGCGCCGCGGGCTGAGGCCCTATCTATTGATGAGACGCCTGACACCCTGGATCGTCGCAATTGTTGCGCTGGTCTTTCTCTTTCTCATACGCTCGGTTCTGCTGCCATTCATCCTCGCCATCATCCTGGCTTATATCCTGGTGCCTGGTGTGGATGCGCTGGCCGAGCGTTTTCGCGTCCGGCGCCTGATTGTCGTCGCCGTGCTCTATGTCCTCTTTCTCATCCTGATTGGCGCGCTGGTGTGGTGGTTGCGGCCAACCGTCCTGTTAGAGATACGCAGCTTGCGCGAGGACACGGTCGGAGTGATTGAGCGCGCGATTGTCACCCTGGCCGGCGGACAGCAGTTCGAGCTTTTGGGGAATGCGCTCGACGCCCACGAATTGGCCCGCACCATCGCCGAATCGCTCCGGGCCGCATTCGACGGTCCGACGCGGGCGCTTGAATGGGCGCAGCGCCTTTTCGAAATCTTGACCAGCGCCCTCTTGATGTTTATCTCGCTCTTTTATCTTCTGCTCGACTGGGAAAAGCTGATCGCTTTTGTGTTTCGTTTCGTTCCGGTCCCCCAGCGCGCCCGCGCCGGGCAACTGGTGCGCGACATTAACAAGATTCTGGGCGCCTACCTGCGCGGGCAGTTGATTCTGATTCTCTTTATCTCGTCGCTCACCTGGATTGCGCTGGGCCTATTTTTCCACGTGCCGTTCGCCTTTGGCATTGCCATCGCCACCGGCTTTTTAGAGATCATCCCGCTCGTCGGCCCCGTCATCGCCGGCGGCATTGCGGCGGTTTCGGCGCTCTCCACCCCTGGCGGCGCCAACCTGGCCGTAGCCGTCATTATCTTTTACACCGTCCTGCGCCAGATTGAGGACCAATTGATTGCGCCCACCATCCTGGGCCGCGCCGTGCACGTTCATCCCCTCGCCGCCATCTTTGCCGTGGTGTCAGGCGGCGCGATTGCAGGACCGCTGGGGCTGGTCCTCGGGGTTCCCGCCGCCGCCGCCATCAAAGTCATTCTGGATGCCATTCAGACGCCGGTCAGTCCGGAGCAACTTCCGATTGGCGAGGAACCTGCGCCTGAGCCGGCGCCGGACAAACCACATCAGGAATAGGAAATGAACAACGATCCACTCTGGTACAAAGACGCAGTTTTTTATGAGATTCATATCCGGGCTTTTGCCGATGGGAATGGCGATGGCATCGGCGATTTTATCGGCCTGACGGGCAAGCTCGACTATATCCAATCCCTTGGCGTCGATTGTATCTGGCTCATGCCTTTTTATCCGTCGCCTCTCGTCGACGATGGGTATGATATTGCCGACTATGCCGGGGTGAATCCGGATTACGGCACGCTCGACGACGTGCGCGCGATGCTGGAGGCGGCGCATGCCCGTGGTATTCGGGTGATTGCGGATCTGGTCCTGAATCACACCTCCGATCAGCACCGCTGGTTCCAAAGCTCGCGTGCCAGCGTCCAATCCCCCTTGCGGGATTACTATATCTGGAGTCCGACGCCCGCCCGGTTCGGCGACGCGCGCATCATCTTTATCGATACCCAGACCTCCAACTGGCAGTACGACCCGCAGACGCAGGAATACTTTTTCCACCGGTTTTATCCCCAGCAGCCCGATTTGAACTATGACAATCCGCGCGTCCAGCAGGCCATGACCGAGGTGATGCGATTCTGGCTGGATCAGGGACTGGACGGTTTTCGCTGTGACGCCGTACCCTACCTCTTCAAGCGGGAGGGCACCAATTGCGAGAATCTGCCCGAGACGCATACCTATCTCAAACAGGTGCGTCGGTTTGTAGATGAACATTATCCCGGCCGCATCTTGCTGGCCGAGGCCAACCAGTGGCCGGCCGACGTGCGTCCCTATTTTGGCGACGGCGACGAGTTCAACCTCTGCTTTCATTTTCCCTTGATGCCGCGCATCTTTTATGCGCTCAAGGCGGAAAAACGTGACTCGATCCTCTGGGCCATGGAGCGGACGCCGCAGATTCCCGATAACGCCCAGTGGTGCACCTTTTTGCGGAATCACGACGAATTGACGCTTGAAATGGTGACCGCCGAGGAGCGTGAATTCCTCTGGACCCACTACGCCCCGCAAGACCGGATGCGGCTCAACCTGGGCATTCGTCGCCGGCTGGCGCCGCTTCTGGACAATAATGTGGACAAGATTCTCGTCGCCAATTCCCTTCTCCTCACCCTGGCCGGTTCGCCGATTATCTACTATGGCGACGAGATCGGGATGGGGGACAATATCGGGCTCAAGGACCGGGATGGGGTGCGAACGCCGATGCAGTGGAGCGATCAGCCGAACGGAGGCTTTTCGACGGCGGACAAACTTTTCGCGCCGGCGATTGACGATGGCGAGTACAGCTATCGCCGGGTGAATGTGGCGCGGGAGGAGCAGGACCCAAACTCGTTGCTCAGCATCATGCGCCACCTGATGACCGCGCGCAAGAAATACCGCGCCTTTGGCCGCGGCGCAACCGAGTTTGTGGATTTAAAGAACGATCACGTGCTGGCGTACGAGCGCAAATGGGGGGACGAGCGGATTCTCGTCGTCAACAATCTCTCAGGGGAGCCCCAGCCGATTCATCTTGGGGCTTTTGCCGCCGGCGCCGGGTGGGACATCCTCGTCCAGCGCGAGTTTGATTTCCCCTCCCGCGCCCAGTTGGAGCCTTACGAATTCCTCTGGCTTCTCCTGGATGAGGGATAATCAGGACTTTCGCGTGTCATTTCGAACGGAGTGAGAAATCTCGTTTTTGGAAGCGAGATTTCTCGCGGCTCAAAGGCCGTCCTGTGGACAAATGCGGCTCGAAATGACAGTCGAGTGAAAGCCCTGATAATAAAACTCACTTGGCGGGGGGGAACATTTCGTTCACGACCTCGGCAATCTTGTTGCGGTCCGGCCACAGCACGTCCGCCCCGTTGTTCAGGATGATCTCCATCGTCATGCTCTGATCGATGGCCCGCACCTTGATATTGTCCGAGCGAATCTGCGTGCCGTACGGAGCCAGCGCCATCATCTGCGGCAGGGTCATGTCGGTGTGGACCGTGTCCTGAAACTGGGACCAGAGCGATGGGATTTGCGAGACCATGTTGAGCTTGAGCGCCTTTTCCCGGCAGGCCAGAATCACCTGCATTTGCCGCTTGCTCCGGTCAAAATCATTCGTCGTGTGTCGCGCGCGTGCATACTTGAGCGCCAGGTCCCCGTTCATGTGCAGGTGGCCGGCCGGAATGTCCAGCACCTCACACCCGTAATTGTCAGTCGGATAGCAATCGTCGTGGATTGCCTTGGCTACGTCAATATCGATGCCGCCCAGGGTGTCGACGATCTTTTTAAACCCCTGAAAATCGATCAAAACATAATAGTGGATCGGGACCCCGAGGTTGTATTCGATTGTCTTTTTGGCCAGGCCCGGTCCCGCCCCCGGATATTTATAAAGGTCCCCGTAAAAGTTCGCCGTGTTGATCCGGTCCGAGCCGATTCCGGGGTAGGGAATCGGGACGTAGAGATCGCGCGGGATGGCGAGCATCCCGCCCGTTTTGGTCTGCGGGTCGAACGTCGCAATGATCATCGTGTCGGTTCGGAAGGGCCCCTGTTCCTGCGGTCGTTTGTCAATTCCCAGTAACAGGATATTGATGCGCTCCCCGGCGGTCACGTTCGGCGCCGGCACGGCAGTCGGCATCGCCACCGGATGTTGGTCGGTGTTCACCGGGGATACACTGCCATAGTCCGGCAGGTTCTCATTGGCGACGTAATAGCGCACCGTGTCGTAAAAATAATATCCGGAAGCAACCCCGCCGCACACAAAGAAGGGGAGGACGAACAGCAGGAGTGAAATGGCGATGCGAAAAGACCGGCGCCGGCGGGCTTGCTGGCGCTCGGCAAGAGTTGAATGAGCCACGGAGCCGATTATAGCACAATTCCAAATTGTGTTAGAATTGCACGACTATGGCGACGCTCCTTTCCCTTTTGCCGATTCTGATTCCCCTCCTCGGCGCGCTGTTCCTGCTGCCCACCCGCGGCTACCGCCGGGCGCGGCCCTTGATCTCACTGGCCGTGCTGCTCCTGACGCTCATTGTTTTGGGAATCAATACGCGTCTCCCCGACACCTCGAACTTTCTATTCGGCCAGCTCTCGCTCGTGCCGGATGTCGATCTCCGTTTTGACTATAACTCCGTCACGCTCCTCTTTTCCGCGCTGGCGCTCGTCGCGGCGGTGGCCTGGTTGTTGATTGAAAACCTGACGACCAAGACCCGCTGGGGCGCGGCCAGCCTGGTATCGCTGGCCGGGGCGATTGCCTTGATCTGCGCCGATAATTGGTCCACCCTCATCGCAGGGTGGGTGTTGGCCGATCTGGGTCTGCTCGCCTGGCGGCTGGAAGCGAGCGATGCCCCTTCGGGGGTGCTGGCCTGGCGCGCGTTCGGGATCAGCCTCTTTGGCGCGCTCGGGGTTTCGGCCGGCGCCTTTTTCCAGTTGGCGGCCGGCGCTTCCCTGCGCATCCCTGACGCCACGCTCGACGGCTGGGCGGCCACGCTGATTCTGTTCGCCGCCTGGGTGCGCAGCGGGCTGTTTCCGTTCCAGGTGCCGATGGCTCAGCGCCTGGCGCAACTCCCCGGTCTTGATTCGGTGCAGACCTCATCCCAACCAGGCCGCGGCCACGGCCTCCACCCCTCGGCGCTCATCGGGCCGGGTATGGGAAAAAGGTTCGGCGATGATCTTTATGGCATCGCCCTGGGTGTGCTGATGGGGCTCTACCTGTTGACCCGTTCCCAGCTCGTCCTTTTGGGGCCTGCCCCTTCGGGGCTTGTCCCTTCGGGGAACATCGCTTTGAGTGAGCTTTTGGTGATCCTGGCGCTTTTCGGCCTCGGCGCGACGGCGCTATTGGCCCTGCTGCAGCCCAACCGCGATGCGCAACTGGCCTGGGCCTGCTGGGCGGCCGGCGCGGCGGTGTGGGTGATCCCTTTCATGCCGGTCCTCAACGTTCATTCGGCGCTGGCGGTCTGGCTGGCGTTGGGCCTCTGGCACATGGTTGTTGCCCTGCTGGGGGCGCGGCTCCTCTGCGCGCAGACCCTCCGCCAACCCTGGCGGCAGGTTCTCTGGGGCCTGGCCATCCTCTGCGCGGTCGGTTTCCCCCTCACCCCCGGTTTTTTTGGTCGCATCGGCCTTTACGCAGTCGTGCTCAATGGCGGGGGGCTGCCCTACCTGGTTTTGTTACCCATCACGCTCACCTTTGCCCTGGTCCCGCTCTGGCGGGCATTTTTCGACGTGCGGGGTGAACAGGAGCGTACGCCGACCGTGGTCGAGTATATCGGCCTGGCGCTGTTGATTTTACCACCGCTCATTGAAGGGATCGTTCCCTTTGCCATCATGTCCCTCTTTGGCCCTGGGGTGGAGGATGCGAGCGCCTTTGCCTATGATGCGCTCCTGCATGCGCCGAACTTTTGGCAGCCGATCATCCTGGTGCTCGCCGTCATTTTCCCTCTGCCGCTCGCCTTTATTCTCGCCCGCTATTTCTCTCGCTGGGAAGGACGGCTCGTCGCCCCCGCGCGGCCGGCGCTCGCCGTGCTGGACCTCTCCCTCATCACCCGCCTCGGCGTCCGCATCATGGATACCCTGATGACGGGGGTGCGCGAACTGAGCGCCCTCATCGAGCAGCATCCGGTCGGCTGGTTCCTCTTTGCCGCGCTCTGGGTCGCCCTCTGGCTCTTGAACTTGCACTAATGTTTAGACTATCGCTCCTCATTCTCCTACTCCTCGCGCTTGTTTCCCTGATTGCCTGTTCCGGCATCCTCCCCGCGCGGGGACAGCCGCCCGATCTGGGTGCGACCGTCACCCCGGCGCAGGAGCCGCCTCTTGCATCACCGCTCGCGCCGACCCCGGCGATGACCCTCTCCTTGACCTCCACGCCCTCCTCGACCGCGACGGTTCCGCCCCCGCCCGCTTCCCCAACCCTTGCCCTTGCAACGCCGCTTCCGGTCCAGCCCGTGAACCCTTCGCCATCCGGCGCCGCGGGGATGTTGTCCATGACGCGCGATACGAATCGCCTGTTCGGGCGTGATCTCCAGACCGGGCGCGAATGGCTCATTGCCGAAGGGTTGCATGCAGAGGAGTGGAGCCCCGATGGTCAGCGTCTCGCCCTTGTCAATCTCAAGCAATCGGGACCGGCCGGCGAAATCTGGATTGTGAATCGAGATGGGAGCGGGCGCAGGCAGTTGACCGCGGGCCCGGACGATGGGCATCCCCGCTGGTCACCCGATGGCCAGCAGCTCCTGTTCGATCACAATATCCGCTATGACGCGCCGCACGCCCAGACCCTCTCGGCTGAAATCTGGGTCATGGGCGGGAACGGCGAAAATCCGCGCAAACTGGCCGACGGGTTCGACCCCGCCTGGTCGCCCGAGGGGCGGCGGATCGCCTATGCGACGAATTCGCAAGCGAGTGATGCGGCCGGCCCCAAGGGGAATGCCATCGGCCTCATGAATGCCCTTGGCGCGAACAACTGGACGCCCGCGACGATGCAGATGCCGGGCGGTCCCTATACGACCATGCAGTGGACCGTCGCCCAGGCGCGCCTGTTCGACCAGCCGGAGTGGTCGCCCGATGGGACCGAGATCACCTTTCGCGCGCTCGGCGGCAACTCGGCCTATCTGACTACCGACGCGACCAAAGGGGGCGTCAGGCAGTTTGTCGCGCTCTTTTTCGATGGCGTGCCGCACGGGTTTAGCTATTCACCGGACGGGCAGTACATCACGTTCGGCACGGGTGGGCAGAGCGGCGTTTCGACGGTGACCCTCTATCGCCGTGGTCCGACCGGCAGCAGCGGCTATGGGAGCGCCCAATCCGTTCTCGTCCTGGGGCGCATCTCGAACAGCGCCGGCGCCCCTCCACAGAATGTGGATGGCCTGGCCTGGTCGCCCGATGGCGCGCGGCTCGCCTATGCCCTCTCGACCGCCGCCGCCGGCCAATCCCTTCCCCAGGGCATATACATTCTGGACCTGGCTACCGGTCAACAGCAGGTCATCCCCGACGGCCAGGCCCCGCTCTTTTGGAACAAATAACAGGCTTCCCTCGTCCTACTCGTGAAGCGAATGACAGACTCGCATACGGCATCGTTATAGGGGCAATCCCTCGTGGTTGCCCGACGACCCCATCCATTCAGGAGGAAAATATGAACAAGCGACTCGTACAACTACTCGCCACCGGTTTACTCGGAATCGTGGCGCTCACTGCGGTTGCGTGCGGCGGCGTTGCCAGTGCGGCCCCCGCCGCGCAAGGAGGAACCCCTGTGCCCGGCTCGAATGCTCCCACCACCGATATTGGCGTCAACGGTACCGGCAGTGTCTTTGCCGATCCCGATACGGCGATTGCTTCCCTCGGCGTCGAGATCACCGGCCCGACCCTGGCCTCGGCCAGTTCGGATGCCAGCACCAAGATGACCGCCGTGCTCGACAAGGTCAAATCGCTCGGCGTCGATGCCAAGGATATCAAGACCGTCGGCTATAGCGTCAACCCCATCACGTCGAATGCCAAAGAGGGGGAGACCCCGCGGATTATCGGCTATCACGTATCCAACATCGTCCAGATCAAAATGCGCAAGCTCGACCAGGTTGGCGTGATTCTCGACGCGGCCATCACGGCCGGCGCCAACACCCTGAGCGGGTTGTATTACACCATTGACGACCCGACCGATCTCACCAAGCAGGCGCGCACCAAAGCGGTCGCCGATGCGATGGCCAAAGCGCAGACTCTGGCCGATGCCGCCAAGGTCAAGCTCGGCCCCATCATCTCGATCACCGAAAATGTCTCGCTCCCCCGCCCGGTCGTATACGCCCGCTCGTTTGCGTCGCCGGCGGCCGATGCCGGGGTCGCACCCGGCCCCGTCGAAGCCGGCCAGAACGAAATCAGCGTCACCATCGAGATGCACTGGCAAATCTCCCAATAACCCTCGCCGTCTCCAGCCCGCGGGTAGAATCATCCCATTGCAAAATATCGGGCCGTATATCGAAAATCGTGTAATTTTGTAGGGGCGAACGGCCGTTCGCCCCTACAAGGCTTCAGCTTGTGCCTGTGTGCTTGAGCGAGGAGTGGTGCGTTCTCGGAAAATGCCCCAGAGGTCCGTGAGCAGAGCGATGATCAAAACGATCTCGACCCCTTTGGAGAGATAGCCCAACCCCATAGGATTCGGCATGCCAAATAGGATCCATGCCACAAAGGTCACGGCGGCATAGCCAATCATTGCGACATCCACGAGCCAGCGCCGGGCGCCGAGCAAGCGGCGACTGAACAGGAACAGCAGTACCAGGATTACTTCGCCCACAAAGTTCAGGATAAATAAATCGTTAAGCGGCAGGATGGTCGGGAACCGCGCCCCGCCTGGAGGCGGCCCGCCGCTGGGGCGTACTGGCGGCGTGGTTCCTGCTGGACGCCCGGCGCCGCGGAACAGAACAAAGTTCAACAAGAGGTGAAGCACCCCGTCCCCTAACGCCAGCACTGAAATAATGACGCGTAGCCCTTGTTTTTTCAGCCGATCTGCCATCTGAAGCCTCCTCTCAACCCATCTTGTCTTTGGATGATCCGATCTGCCCTTTGTGAAAGGAGGATAGCGGTACGAGTTGAGAATTTGCTAAAGAGCAAGTAAATATTTCATAAGAAATCCCGGCAGCCCGCGATAGTTTATCCAGCGTGCGTTCGGCAAATTCGCTGGCTGGACTCTGCGCATAAAGTTGTCAGTAGAGACTTTGCAACAGCCGTGTTTTGGTGATAGAATTTGGCAATCCCCCACAGAAGGCCGACGATGCAATCTATTTTTGATCTGTGTACGCCGCGTCCCGAAGTCCTGCACGGTGAGCTGCGCGAAGACATCTTTGCCGCGCGCCTCAAAGATGTGCTCGACGCTCATGCCGAGCCGGTCTATGGCGACCCCGCCACCTTTTTTGAAAACACCTATCCTACCGCCGGGCTCAAAACCCTTTTGAAGGATGCCCTCGGCCGGCTCGTCGGCGATGCGGCGGGCAAGAACGCGGTCATCCGCCTCGAAACCGCGTTTGGCGGCGGCAAGACTCACAACCTCATCGCGCTTTATCATGTCGCCAGCGGCAAGACGCCGGCCGGCGCGGTCGCCGACCTGTTGGGCAAGGAGACGCGGCTCCCTGCCCCCGGCGTCATCCAGATTGGCGCGGTCGTCGGTTCGGACCTGGATCCCACGACCGGCATGGAGCACCCCGAGGACAAGCTCAAGACCTATACGCTGTGGGGGGAGCTGGCCTATCAACTGGGCGGGCGCGCCGGCTATGCCCTCGCGCGCGAGAGTGACGAGACCAAAGCCGCGCCCGGCACCGGCCTTTTTGAAACCCTGGTTGGCGACAGGCCCGCGCTCATCATGCTGGACGAGATTGCGCGCCACCTGCGGGTCGCGATGGCCGTTCCGACCGCGACCAAAAAATCCACCCTCGCCGATCAGACCGTCGCCTTTCTCATGTCTCTGCTGGAATTTGCCGCCAGCAAGGAACGCTGCCTCGTCGTCCTCACGCTCGCCGGCCCCACCGATGCCTTTTCCTCCGAAACGGCCATGCTGCGGAGCAAGCTGAGCGAAGCCTCCAGCGTCTCGGCGCGGCAGGAGCGGGTGCTCACCCCGACCGACGAAGGGGAGATCTCCGCCATTGTGACCCATCGCCTCTTTAAAAAGGTGGACCGGCAAGGCGCTCAGGCAACGCTTCAGGCGTACTCCCGGTATTACACACGGCTCCTCGACCAGAGCGCCGACCTGCCGCAGCGCTGCACCCGCGCCGAGTATGTCCAGGAGCTGGCCGCGGCCTATCCGTTCCATCCCGAGTTGTTGACCGTGCTCAATCGCAAGACGGCGACCATCCCCAACTTTAGCCAGACCCGCGGCGCGCTCCGTCTGCTCGCATGGACGGTGCGCGCGTTGTGGGAGAAACATCCGGCCAACACCTGGCTCATCCACCCGCACCATCTCGACCTCTCGCAATCCCAGATTGCCGAGGACCTCACCAGCCGGTTAGACCGTCCCAAGTTCAAGCAGGTGATCGAGGCCGACATTGTCAGCCCCATGCTCGGCATGATGGCGCACGCGCAGAACGTGGACCGCGCCCTCATCGCCTCGGGCAAGCCTCCCTATACCCAGCGCCTCGCCACCGTGATTCTACTCCACAGCCTCACGCAGGGGATTGCCAGCGGCGTGGACCCGGCCGACCTGATGCTCGCAGTGCTCGAGCCGGACGGCGACGGCGGGGGGGACGACCCAGGCGCGGTAGCGCGGGCGTTGGAGCGCCTCTACGACCAGGCGTGGTTTCTCGAATACGACGGGCACCGTTATCGCTTCAAGACCGAGCCCTCGCTCAACAAGATCATCGCCGACGAAACCGCGCAGGTGGGGCCGAGCAAGGCCAAGGCCGAGCTCGAAGAGCGCATCCGGCAGATCTGGAAAAAGGGATATTTCAAACCGGTCTATTTCCCGGTCGAGGCGGTCGATGTGGACGACGACGCCGACGCGCCCAAGCTTGCCATCATCCATTTCGAGGCGACCAGCGTGGGCGCGGGCGAGCCGGGCATCCCCGCGCTGGTTCGCAAGATTTACGAATATAAAGGGACCCTCGATTCCTTCCGCACCTACCAGAACAATGTCATCTTTATCGTCGCCGACACGGACCAGACCCAGAACATGGTCGAGGTGGCGCGGCGCTATCTCGCCATCGGGCGGATCGTCGGCGACCCCGAGCGGATGAGTGAGTTTAACGAGGAACAGCGCAAGTCGCTGAAAAAGATGCAAGAGAGCGCCGAGCTCGACGTCCGCGTCGCGATCACCAAAGCCTACAAGTACCTTTATTACCCGACGCAGGACGCAGCCAAAGCGGATGCCTTTTTGCGGCGTGAGACGCTCCCGGCTCAGGAGCAGGGGGAGATTGACAAGGACCAGACGAACATCGTCCTCCGCGTCCTGCGCGCCCTGAAAAAGGTCCAGACCGCCGACGAAGAAATCCTTTCGGCGGCATACGTCAAGTCCAAGGCGTGGGACCAGAACCAGCAGTTGATGAGCACCGAGGATCTGCGCAAAGCCTTCGCCCGCAAGATCGGCCTGCGCCAACTCCTCGACATTGGACAGCTCCGCAAGACGATTCAGAACGGCGTGCAAACCGGCGCCTGGCTCTATTACGATTCCGCAGAGCAGTTTGCCTTTGACAAGGACTCGCCCCCGCCGGTCTGGCAGATCGGCGACAGCGCGCTCCTCTATACGCCGCAAGAGGCCGCGCGCTTGCAGCTTCGCATCAAGGGGAAATGGAAACCGCCGGTTGTTTCCGACCCTGAAGCGGGCGGGGATAAAGAGCTGGCGAAATGCCCCGTCTGCGGGCGTCCCGAGGCTGAGTGCATTTGCGGTATCAAAACGCAGGAAAAACAGGTTCCCGCCAAATTCCAGGGGAGCGGCGCCGTCGCGCAGGCGTTCCAAAAGATTGCGGACCTGTGTTCCGAATACAAGGTCGCGCGCCTCGCCCAGCTCTATATCAAGATCGAAGGGTTGAACAAGCAGGGCGCGGGTGATGCCCGTGCGCTCGGACTGGCCATTCCGCAATTTGGCAAGGGGCGCTTTACCGTCGAGCAGCAGCTCATTGCCTCCTTTGGCAAGGGCGCAAACGGCGAGACCTTCAGGCTCGAATTCAAGGGGGGGTGGGATCGCTACAAGCGGGTCAAGAGCATTGGCGATGCCTTTGGGCAGGAGGCGGACGAGTTCAAAGTGACCATGCGCATCGGCGCGGATTTCAGCGGCGGACTGGAGGTGAGCGGCCAGCAGTTCCAGACCATCCGCGACGTGCTCGCCACCCTGGAGGT
>JBAVQS010000343.1:0-9581 GCA_049694275.1 Anaerolineae bacterium
GCCGCGGGTCTCAGCCGTGAGGTCTTGTCGAGATAGCCACGTTTTGCAAGCGTGTCTGCGGTGTTACGCAACTTGTCCGGAATCTGAGTGGACTTGAGCTCGCGCGCGGTTCGCACGAGCTCAAGCACTGCGCTTTGGTTCTCGGTCAATGGCCTGTCATCCGCTGTTTCGGTTGTCCACCGGTAAAAGGTTTCTAGCTTGTCCTCGATTCCCGGCGGCAGCAACAGCCAAACGCATTCGGCTAGGGGGGCAAGGTATCGATGCGCCATCCAGCGCGCGAGATCGAGTTGTAGGGTCGACAGGAGTGGGCGTGTATGTACAATCTCCTCGACCAGTCTCGTCTCGTCGACGGGACTGGTCTCGCTCAGACCAACGATCACTCCTTGCAGTTGCCGTTTGCCAAAGGGGACCCAGACCAGCTGTCCAGGAGCAATCGCCTCGCGCAACGCTTCAGGCACATCATAGGTAAAGGTCCGATCGACCCAGCGATAGGGCGCGGGGTCCTCCTCCATTGTCTCGGGTGGAGGCCAGCTCGGCTGAATAGGCACATGGACCACAATCTCGGCGTAACGCATAAAATGGTGTGCGGGCGAACCCGGCCCTCCCATTATATCCCTTTTGCCGGTTTCGCGTAGAAAAGTCCAAACCCCGTTTGCGTTACAGCAAGTTCTCACTAAAATGGAAGGGTAATATTGTATGCGCTCTATCTGGTGTGTAGAGCGTCATGTGGAAAATCATTTACTTGAGGAGGTAATACAATGCCCGTACGTTCTTCATCGGCTACCTGGAATGGCAATTTGGTCCAGGGTAAAGGCACCATGGTTGTTGGTAAAGGGTGGTTTGAAGGTCCTTTTACGCGCGCCTCACGCTTTGAGAATGGCGAGGGGACCAATCCGGAGGAGCTGCTGGGCGCGGCCCATGCCGGTTGTTACTCGATGTTCCTCTCGGCGGTTCTGACCAAGAGTGGGTTCCCGCCCAATACCATCCACACCACCGCCAAGGTACACATCGTGGATGGCCCGACGATCAACCTGATCGAGTTGGATGTCGAGGGCGATGTGCCGAATTGCGATCAAGCGACCTTTCTCTCTCATGCTGAGCAAGCCAAGGCAGGATGTCCCGTCTCAAAGGCTCTGGCCTCCGTCGAGATCAAACTGCACGCCAAGCTCAAGCACCACCCGGCCTAAAGACCAGACCCGCGACAGCGCCTCTCGCCGTCGCGGGTCTTTTTGTTTCTTGTGGGGCGAGCCCCGCCTATTCATTCCGGGCTTTTATACACCGCTGCGGCTAGATACCCGACCGTATATTGTCCGGGGATGTGCTGTCCAATGACATCGGACGAATTCGTCCGATGGAGGACCTTGATCCGGTTGGCGCCACATGCCCGTGCGGCAAGGAGCAGGGTGATGATTGCGACATCGCCGCATGCGCGACACTCGCCGTCGTTCACCATGTAATCGACCAGCTTGTCGATGTCATATTCGCCCATCAGCGCCTGGAGCCTGGCGTCATATTGCTCGACTGCCCTGTAATCGTCCAGGTGCGAAAGGTCGCTGCTCGCGACCAGGAGTGTTTGGCTATCGATCAACGGGATGAGGGCCTGGGCCAGTTTGTCGCAGGCGTGCCGGGCGTCTCTGCCATAAATGTAAAAGGGCGCCGACAGCATGAGCGGCACGAGCTTGAAAGCGTTTCCCAATTGACGCTGGAGAAAGGGGAGTTGCATTTCGAGCGAGTGTTCATGATCGCCGCGCAAGAAATCGATACGGGTCTGATTGTCGAGCTGTTTAATGGCGTCGACGTCAATGGCAATCCGGCCTAATGGGGTTTGATAATAGTCGCGCAAGGTCAAGGCTTGCGGCCCAAGTCCGGGGTAAGAACCCGCATGGTGGTTGGGGCCGAGCAAGATCACTCGCTCATACCGCCGCCCGGCGAGTTGTTTGTAAGCATGCGCGGCCGTTGGTCCCGCAAAGGTATAGCCGGCGTGCGGCGAGATGAGGCCGACGAGTTCGCCCTGAATCGGCGGATCGGCAATCTGGCCCAGGAACCGGCTCAGGAGATCTTGAAGCTCGCCGGCGTCGCTTGGATACCAACGGTCATCAGCGCACACGGGCGAGCGTACGCTTGGCGCAGACATAGGAACTGGCGGTTATCTTTTCACAAACCGATACGTGATGCGACCGCGGGTCAGGTCGTAAGGGGACAGCTCGACGCGCACGCGATCGCCCAGCAGAATGCGAATGTAATACATGCGCATCTTGCCTGAAATGTGCGCCAGCACTTCGTGACCGGTGTCCAGCTTGACCTTGAACATGGCGTTCGGCAGGGCTTCGGTCACGGTCCCTTCGACTTCGATCACATCTTTTTTATTCGCTTTTTCTTCTGTGAATCTTCGGGGTTTGGGCATAAAGGCTCCTTTTATTTCTTCTTTTTCTTTTTGTCTTCTTCCGGTAAATAGATGGCGCGCGGCTTGCCGTTTCCCTCGTCTGGCCCGACAAGTCCCATCCCTTCGAGCTGGTCCATTAACCGCGCCGCGCGTGGATAGCCAATGCCAAGCTTGGTTTGGAGCGACGAGATGGAGGCCTTGTTGGTGGTCCGGATGATCTCAATCGCCTTGTTGGTCAGCTCGTCGCCGCTGTTCGTTTCCTCTTCATCCGCCTCCAGCTTTTGTCCTTCCCACGGCGCGGCTTTGATATAGTCAAACTGTTCCTGCAACCCGCGCCAATAGTTCGACAGGCGGGCCAGTTCATCGTCCGAGACAAAGCAACCCTGCAACCGCGCCAGTTTGGCCGAGTCGGGCGCCATATAGAGCATGTCGCCGCGTCCGAGCAGCTTTTCTGCGCCCGGTGTGTCGAGGACGACGCGCGAATCGACAGAGCTTGTCACCGAGAACGAAATACGCGCCGGGAAATTAGCCTTGATGAGACCGGTTACAACATCCACCGAAGGGCGCTGCGTGGCCAGAATGAGATGAATGCCGGTCGCGCGGGCCATCTGTGCCAGGCGGGTGATGAGCTTTTCCGTCTCTTCCGGGGAGGCCAACATCAGGTCGGCCAATTCGTCGATGATGATGACCACATAAGGGAGCCGGTCGCCGCCGGTCTTGTCCATCTTGGCGTTATAGGCTTCGACATTGCGCGTCTGAGCCTTGGAGAATGCTTTAAAGCGCGCATCCATCAGCCCTGCGACCCATCGCAGTGCGGGAACAACCTGATCGACATCGGTGATGACCGGGCCGAGCAGGTGCGGAATGCCGTTATAGTTCACAAGCTCGACGCGCTTGGGGTCAACCATAATCATTCGCAGCGTGTCGGGCGAGTGCTTGAATAACATGCATGCAATAACGGCGTTGATACAAACCGATTTACCGGACCCGGTTGCGCCGGCGATGAGCAGGTGCGGCATCGAGCCGAGGTCCGCGACGGCCGGTTCGCCCGACACATCGCGGCCCAGGGCAAATGGAAGCGGTTTCTTTTCGCCGATCTTTTTATAGGCGGGCGAGTCCATCACCCTGCGCAGGCTGACCACAGAGATCTGCTCATTCGGAACTTCGATGCCGACAAAGTCGCGTCCGGGCACTGGCGCTTCGATACGAATGGGCGACGCCGCCAGCGCCAGCGCCAGGTCGTTAGACAGCGCAAGGATGCGATTGACCGGCACCTTGCGCTGATAGATGACTTCGCCGTCGGGGCCTTTGCGCGTAAAAAACCCGGGTCTGACCGCAAAACGCGTGATGGTGGGCCCCGCCTGGGTATCGATCACATCCGCCGGAATTCCAAACTGTTCAAGCGTCTCTTTGATCGTCCTGGCTTTTTGCTCGGCGGTCGATTGTGCGTACTGCGCTTCCGCTGATTCGTCCAGGAGCTCCAACTCGGGATGCTTGTCTGTGCGCTCGAGCATTTTGGCGCGTGGAACAGCCAGCATCGGATCATAGGTGAGCGGTGGTGGCGGCGGTGGCGTGGCCGGTTTGCGGCCCATTCCACTCAGAAAACTGCCTACCGACTTGGGCCTTTGGGCCGGGTCCGGTACCTTGTCGTTTCCATTTGTCGGAATGGTCGCAGGCAACCCCTTTGCCGCAGCCCGAGCCGGCGCCGGAGACAAATCGGGTTCTTCATCTGGGGCGTTCAGGGCCGGTGGGGCAGGGCGTACGGGTGTACGTAACGCGGGCGTAGGACGGGCAGGCGACGCGGCCGCCCGGGCGGGCATGGGCCGAATTTTTTCCAGCGCCTGCATCGCAACTGCCCCGATGCGGCTCAAATCGAGCAAAAACCGCAGAGTCAACAGGCCAATCGCAATGAGGAGAATGGCGCCGAGAATCGGGCCGAGATAGAGGACGATGATCTTTTCGATTGCATATCCGAGATAGCCGCCCCCTTCGCCTGCCTCCGCCATCTGCGCTCCCATATGATCGTCGCTTGCCAGGGCAAGATGGACCAGGCCCATGGAGACGGCGAACAGAACTTCAAATGCCACGAGGCGGTCCCACGCAATCGGAAATTCGTCAAAAACGTTCTCTTCGCGACGCAGTAGGATGAGGCCTGCGATAATCAAGGCAATGCCAATCACGTATGCGCCCCATCCTGCAAACTGGCGGAGCAGGTTGGCCCAGAACGCCGTCAGCGCGCCGGTCAACCCCAGCAGACTGATGAGCGTCAATATGCCGGCCAGGGCAAGGAGTAGTCCGACGATCTCGCGTTGGCGTGCAGGACTGAGCTGCACGCGCAGGCGTGACCAGAGGGTCAACTGCTCGGGCGGTGGTGTGGGTGTCGGCGCGGTACGTTTTGGCATTCGTTAAGATAACAATTCCACAAAGAACCAGGTTTCAATGACTGAAACCTGGTTCCTGAATTCAGCTTTCGCGTGCCAGGCTGTCCCAGTAACCGGCATCGGGGATGGCGGCGCCCCCAGGCGGCGCTTCGCGTGCCCGGTCTCGCAACGTGTTATTCAGCCGGAGCGTCAGGCCAATGCGCTGCCGTTGCGGTTCGACGTTCATGATGCGAACCTTAACCGGTTGGCCCTCTTTGACGACGTCGCGCGGGTGCAAAAAGCTCCCTTCGGCCAGTTCGGAGGTATGAATGAGCCCTTCGACCCCTTCGGGCAATCGTGCAAATGCGCCAAAAGAGACGACGTTCGTAATGACGGCATCGACAATGTCGCCGACGTGATACCGCTGCGCGACCAGCGACCAGGGGTCGGGGCGCAGGCGTTTCATCGACAATCCCACCCGGCGTTGTTCGCGATTGACGTCGATGACATAGACGTCAATCGTGGCCCCGGGAATGCAGACATCCCGCGGGTGGGCCACACGCTGCCAGGACATTTCAGATACGTGAATCAGTCCTTCCACTCCGCCCAGGTCCACGAATGCTCCAAAGTCGGTCACGTTGCGGATGGTTCCCTTGAGGGTTTGGCCCGGCTCTATCGAGTTAATCACTTGCTCGGCTTTGGAAACGGGGAGATTAGCGACCCGCTCGGAAAGGATAAGCCGATTATGAGTGCGGTCCAGTTCGATGACTTTGAGGTGCAGGCCTTTGCCAACATACCGCGCCAGTTCGTTCATGCGCTCTTCTTCGCCGACGCGGCGGGGAAAGTTCAAAAGCTGTGAGGCCGGCACAAAACCCCGGACATCGCTGAGATCGACCAGCAAGCCGCCGCGATTATAGCCAATCACCTTGAGATCGATGGGGATGCCTGTCGTATAACTCTGCGCCGCACGGTCCCACCCCGGCGAGGGTCTAAAATTCTGGGCCGCGTTCTCGTCCGTTTCATAGCCAGGGGCGAGCGAGTTTTCCAGGCCGGAAATATTGCTCCCGGGTTCTCCATAGCCGGTATCGCCGCCGGTCTCGGCCTGTGGGCCATTGTTCGATTCGTCGGTGGTGGAATGTTCTGGTTCGTGCGAATACTGAAAGGGCTCCTGACTACTCATATAACTCCTTATACCGCGCTCTGCTAGCCGTAAAACATGCTCATCTCGCGCTTGCCAGCGGGCCAACCCCACGCGGTATGCCAACCTGTTTCTACAATGCGTTACAATAAAAATCGGTCGCCTGTGCTCAATGGAAACCCCACGATGCTAACCGAGTGGGAGCAAACTGTTGAGCCAAGTCAGCGACCGAGTTTAGGAATGGCGCCAGGGCGCCAGAATCATCGTCGTCTCACTCGCACATGGGGCGCATATGGCAAACGCCGCCCACATCCAAGATTCTTTTTCCATTATAGACTATTCCTTAAACCTTTGTCAAATAATCGGTTTCGAGGACGATTTTGCCCCTCCTCTCGTTCTCGTATACAATGGTTTTCTATTACCAGATGTTCTCTACAAGTCCCGGCAGGGCACCCCTTTGGCGTGCCAGAACCGGCATCCGTAAAAGAGGAGAGAGTGAAAAGGTTATATTTGAGTCTGTTTTTCGTGTTTGCTTTGCTGGGTCTGATGACCGCTGGCTGCAATACCAGCGCCCCAGCGCCTGCTACCGCCACGGCGGCCCCGACGACAAGCGCGCCTTCTGCTCCGGCGGGGACGACGCCGGGCTCGGCGGTCAATCCGCCAGCCGTTCCGACGCTCGGCCCAGGCCTGTTCACCGACGCTTTCAAAAAGATGAGCGCCGTGACCGCCTATCGCCTGGAGATTCAGCGCACCGGCACGGGCGTTTTTAGCCCGCTCGCCGGCGCGACCGGCGCCGATGCCACGCCTACCCCGGCCCCGGCCGGCGCCCCTGTGGTGCCTGATATTGCGATTAAGGGTACGGTCAATGGCACGAGCTCTGACCTGACGTTATCAGGGCTGATGGCGAGTTTCGGCGGCGGGGATCCGACCACGGGAATGGAGATTCTGACCGTAGGGGACAAGAGCTATTTGCACGGCCCGGTCCCGGCGATGGGCGCGACTGCGGATAAATGGTATGAAATGCCCGCCGGCACTGCCTCCAGCATCGTCCCGGCGGTTGACCCACCGACCTTGTTTGGCTCTTTGACTCAGACGGGCATCGACCCGAATGGGTTCAAAAAGGATGGGACAGAGACGCTCGACAGTCGCTCCTGTGATATTTACTCGGGCAACAAAGATACGACCCTCAAGGCGTTTCAAGATCTGTTCAAAAACAGCCAGAGCGCTAACTTTGTGATTGACGGCGCCGACTCGCGTTTCTGGCTTTGCGACGATGGCTATATCCACCAAACGCGTCTATCCATCGACGCGCATGTCCCGGGGCAGAGCGCGCAGGGCGGCACCCCGGCGGTGGCGAACCAGCCCGGTAACTTTTTGCTCACGCTGCACCTCTTTGATTATAATAACAACATCGCCATCCAGGCGCCGGCCGGCGCCGAACAGCTCCAGATTCCAGGAATGAGCGCACCCGGCGCTGATACCCCGGCGAGCGGCGGGACACCGGCCGCCGGTGGAACGCCCACGCCGTAAATGTAGCTCCAGACCCCTGGGGTTTCCCAAACCCCAGGGGTCTCACCGTATCATTCTGACCGCACTGTCATTCTGAACTTAGTGAAGAATCCATCCATAACAAACAAGGGGGTTTTAATATGGAAATTAAAACGGTCGGCGTTGTAGGCTGCGGATTGATGGGCAGTGGCATTGTCGAAGTGGTCGCGCGCAGCGGCTATGCCGTGATCGTGCGTGAAGTCAACGAGGACTTGCTCAACAAGGGACTGCAGCGCATCCAGGCATCGACCGCGAAGGCGGTCGAGCGCAAAAAGATGACGCCGGAAAACCGCCAGGCGACGCTCGGTCGTATCAAGGGCACGACGAACCTTGACGATTTCGCGCCGTGCGATTTGGTCATCGAAGCGGTCATCGAAAATCTGCCGCTCAAGCAAGAGGTGTTCAGCCACCTGAGTCGCGTCACGCGTCCCGAAGTGATTCTCGCCTCCAACACTTCCTCGCTCTCGATCATCGACATGGCGAGCAAGACCAACAAGCCGGACAAGGTGCTCGGGATGCACTTTTTCAATCCCGTCCCGGTGCTCCCGCTCCTCGAAATGGTCCGATCCTTTTTGACGAGCGACGAGACGTACCAGGCCGCGCGGGCGTTTGGCGAATCGCTGGGCAAGACGGTCATCACCGCCAAGGACAAGCCGGGCTTTATCGTCAACGCGCTGCTGGTGCCTTATCAACTCGACGCCATCCGAATGCTAGAGAACGGTGTTGCCTCGGCGGAGGACATCGATACGGGCATTCGCCTGGGCCTCAACCTGCCGATGGGACCGCTCGAACTGGGCGATTTCGTTGGACTCGATACGATTCTCTTTATCGCCGATGCCGTCTTTGAAGAGACCAAGGATCCGCGCTTTGCCGCGCCGACGCTCCTGCGCCGGATGGTCACCGCCGGCTATATGGGCCGCAAGTCCGGTAAGGGCTTTTACGACCACACCAAAAAGTAAATGTAGGGCAAGCTGTCAGCTTGCTAATCCCGCTGGCAAGCTAACAGCTTGCCCTACAGTGCCCTTGGCTCGGCTGGGTCGCCCATGAATCGCAACCTGCGCCTCGCGTTATCCGTCAATATGCTCGTCGTCCTCGCGGCGGCCGATTTGTTTCTCATCTCCGCGGGCGTCCTCTTCCCGAAATGCGCGTTCCGTTTCCCCGGTGGCAATTCATCGCCTGGCTGGTCCTCGTGATAACGAGCGTGATCGCGCTGTTCCTTTCGTCGGTGATTGTTAGGAGTTTGCTCTTGGTTGTCGCGCAGTACTTGCCCCGTGGCAGGGGACTGAAAGGACATACGGCATTGAAATGAATCCGATGCCGCCGAATAATTCACAAAATTATCCCTACCCCGAGCTTGCGGCGCGGCTACAGTTTCTCTGTAGCCCGGCCGAGTATCGGCGAATCAGGCGGCGGACCAAAAAGAACGCCGCGGGGCGCGTGCATCTTGTGGGGCGTGATGCGGAATACTGGAGCGTCATCCCCAGTTATACCTATGCTGAATGCCCCCTGTGCCATAGGCTCTATACCGAGCCGGCAGACACCTACAGCCTTGACCGCTGGGGAACCATGAACAATACGCTGCTCCCTACGCTCTATGTCCGTTCCGATTCAGAACCGGGGTGCGAGCCACCGTGCGAGCATTTTTTAGGCATCCATCTGTTTATCAATTTGCACGACCGGGTGCCAGATGACTACGAATATTATAATTTCCCGCAGAATGGGTTGCATCGCAGGACGTGCGGAACGGGCGAGATTCCCCGTCTGACTCGCGATTTCTTTCCGGATGATATTCCGAGTTATGCAGTTCTGCACGCTCTGCCCATCTGTCGGATCCAGGTGGGCGCATTCGCGCCCAGTTACACGGCCTTTATTTTGACCTACTTGAGCGCCGATCCCAAAGCGGTACTGCGGCGCGTATACGCAGCACAGGCCGAGTTCGGTCGAGGCGATCCCGATTTCTATCCGGGGATTTTGTCATCGACCCCTACCTATAGTGATTATCAGCACGAAAAGTGGTGGCAGCGTTATTAGACGTTATCCGAAATAGGGTATACTAACCCCATGCTGTGCTACGATGAGTTGCAAGATAATGAGCGGAAGTTTCTCGCATTGACGGGGCTCACCCCCAAAGAATTCGGGCTGCTACTCCCCA
>JBAVQS010000344.1:0-24978 GCA_049694275.1 Anaerolineae bacterium
TGAAATAGGTATAGCTAAAATGGTCCTGTCCTGCCAGCGCGCCGGTGTGAATCGTGATCTGGTCAAAGGTCCCCTTGCCCAGTTCGCCCAACTGGGTCGCGGCGATGGAATCGGGGCTGACCTTGAACTTGTTATGAATGTCCACGCTGGGAATAATCTCGCGGATAATCCCCTCTTCCTGGACGGTTGCGCCCTTGTACGGCTCGGTGCGCACAATCTCGGCCCCATGCGGTTTGCCGCGCGCCTGAAGGAGCTTGTCGGCATAGCCCTTGTCGATCTTGTTCCCGACCGCCGCGCGGGTTGGTCTCGGTTTGGCCGGCGCAAGCACAATCGCGTCGTCGACCGAAACGGCCTTTAAATAGCCGGTGCAGCCATGCTCCGGCCAGGGCGCGCCGAGTTGATCGAACAAGATTTTCAGCCCGTGATCGCAGGTGAGATAATAGACGGAATCGCCGCAGTATTTGCAGCGCATGGGAAAGGTACGCGCGTGACAGGCCACGCCGTGGTCGCTCTGGTTCGTATTCATATTTCTCGACAAATTCTAGCATTGACTGCGGAGGACGTCAAAGACAAAACCGGGCGAAAGGTTTCCATCCGGGGGCGATTGACCATTGATGCCCAAAATGCTACTATAGAGGGGAAGGAGTCAACCATGAATCGTCAGCACACACAATTGATCGAACGAATCCAGGAGAGCAGCAAAGAGCTGCTCGATTATGTCGCGCGCCTGCCGGAAGCGGAACTCTATCGCGCGCCGGGGGGCGACGAATGGTCGATGCATGCCATCCTCGCGCACCTGCGGGACACCGAAGAGCATGTATTTCTCAAGCGGACGCAGCGCATCCTGAGTGAAAAAGAAGCGCCCCGGGTCGAGAATTTCGACCAGGAAAAGTGGAATCGGGAGCATTACTCGGCTCAGGAACCGCTCAAGAAAATCCTCGGCGATTGGCGCAAGGCGCGCCGCAAATTCGTGGCGCTGCTCGGCAAGACACCGGACAAGGAATGGGCCCATTACGCCATTCACCCCGAATATGGCAAGATTTCAATCGAATGGCTCGCCACCCACAACTATAGCCATACCCTGGAGCATCTGCACCAACTGCTCGAACGGCGCGAGCGCGACATCCTCAAACAATTGAACGGGTAGGAGCGCCATGAACAATCCAATCAAGATTGCAGTACTGGGCAGTGGGAATATCGGCGGGACGCTGGGCGCAAAATGGGCGGCCGCGGGGCATATCGTGGCCTTTGGCGTTCGCAATCCCGCCAGCGTCAAGGCGCAGAGCGCGCAGTCTCAGGCGGGGGAAAACGCCCGATTGACGGGCTTTGCCGATGCGATTCAGTCAAGCGAGGTCGTCGTCATTGCGACGCCGAGCGGGACGGTGGACGCGCTGCTGGCGGAACACGGCGGTCTGCTGAACGGCAAGCTCGTCGTCGATACCACCAACCGGTTCGGGACGCCGGTCATCAATCACCTTGCCGAGATTGCGCAAGCGGCGCCCCAGGCGCGCGTCCACCGGGCATTCAACTCGCTCGGCTGGGAGTGTTTTGCCAACCCCGTCGTCAATGGCACACAGGTGGACCTGTTCTATTGCGGGCCGAACGACGAGACGCATCCGGTGATGGAACAGCTCATTACCGATGCCGGGCTGCGGCCGGTCTATGTCGGCGGCCTGGAAACGGCGGCCATCGTGGATAATGTCGGCGCGCTCTGGGTGACGCTGGTGTTTCAGCGCAAGATGCCGAGGCACATGGCGCTCAAATTGATTCAATAGCCCGCAAAGCGAGCGCTTATAACCGGCAGGGCGACCAGTAGTGCATCAACATGAACCTGCGGGGTTGAGCTATACCTATTGCACTGGGCCAGCGTATATGCCGTCCTGCAAATTCATCATGTTGATGCACTAGCCTGCGCAGCTCGAACGCCGGACGCCGCTCCACTGGCTCCGGCGCAATATCCAGGCGAATATTCGGCATGCGCTTGAGCGCATTGCCAAAGCGATTTCGCCCTTTTGCCGCGCCAGCGGCGCGCTCGGGCAGTCGTGGGTGTACTTCTAAAATCCCCCTGGTAGTGTTATAATGTCGCCGCTCGACCGTGGGTGCTGGACCTGACGATGAGGCCCGCGTCTGGCGCCCCGGTCGGATTTGAACAAGGAGATAGTCTAATGCCGCAATTGCCCGATCTTACTGCACTGTTGGCCAGCCTCAGTCGAATCCTGGGACTCTTTACTGCATTCCTCGGGGCCTACCTGCTTGCCCTTTCCGTAAGCATGATCATCTGGACCTTTCGCGATATCCGGTCGCGCTCGCGCGACATTTTCGCTCAGGTCCTCGCCGTCGTACTCGTCATTGTTTTCAATATTGCCGGTCTCCTGCTCTATTTTATCCTCCGCCCCCGCGAAACCCTGTCCGAAAAATACGAGCGCGAGCTGGCCGGAGAGGCGATGCTGCAGGAAATTGAAGAGCGGCAGGTGTGTCCGGTCTGCCATCACAAGATCGTGGCCGAATACCTGGTCTGCCCGAACTGCCATACCAAATTACACAAAAAGTGTGAGCACTGCGGCCGAGTCCTGAACCTGAAATGGAACGTGTGCCCGTATTGCGCCGTGCCGCAAGCGGTGCCCGCGGCACCCAAGGCAGTCGAGACACCGCCGCCCCCGCCGACCTGGAAGCGCGAAACGGCCCCGCCGCCCAAGGCGCAGCCCGTCGCTACTGCGGCGGCCATGCCCCGAGCGGTGACCCCACCGCCCGATGGCAAACCCGAATCGGCCCCCGAACCGGCGCCGCTCGCCAATCCGTTGGCGCCCCCCGAAGCTAGCTAAAAACAAGACCCGAAGGGTAAAGCCCTTCGGGTCTTGTTTTACGTCCGTCCCATCTGCTATGGCACGTGCCGCACCTGAAGCATATTCGTGCGACCGGGCGCTCCGGGGGGAACGCCTGCGGTCAGCACCACACGGTCCCCGCTCCGGGCCGCGCCCACGGCGCACACCTTGGTCAGCGCCATGTGAACGAGCGTCTCCATATCCGCTTCTTCCGGGACGAGCTCGGACTGCGCTCCCCAGACCAGCGCCAGGCGGCGGCGAGTCTTGTCGCTGGTCGTCACCGCCAGCATTGGGATGTTGGGGCGATGCCGCGAGACCATTCGGGCGCTATAGCCGCTGGTCGTCAGCGTCACAATCAGCTTGGCGTGGACCTGTTCGGCCACATCGACCGTGTTGAGTCCGATGGCATCGGTGATCGACATCTCCTGGTCCAGGCAATCCGGCGCAGTAATGACGTGCGCCGGCAGGTTCCTTTCCGTAAACTCGGCGATGTGCGCCATTGCCCGGACCGCCTCAACCGGATAGCTGCCCACCGAGGTTTCTCCCGAGAGCATGACCGCGTCGCTTCCGTCGAGGATGGCATTGGCAACATCGCTCGCCTCGGCGCGCGTCGGCCGCGGGTTGTGAATCATGGATTCGAGCATCTGGGTGGCGGTAATGACCGGTTTGCCCAGCTTGTTCGCCTTGTGAATGATCTGCTTTTGATAGATCGGCACCTGCTCGGCCGGCAGCTCGACCCCCAGGTCTCCGCGCGCGACCATCACTCCGTCCGTCACCTCCAAGATGGCGTCGATTAGAGCCACCGCTTCGGGTTTCTCGATCTTGGCGATAATCGGAATATCCGCGCCGCGCGCCGCCAGCCGCAGGCGGAGGTCGAGCACATCTTGCGGCTTGCGCACGAACGAGAGCGCCATGTAATCAAAATCCTGGTCGACGGCCCAATCGGCGTCCTCGGCGTCCTTTTCCGTGAGCGCCGGAATGGGGAGCGAAATGGAAGGGAGATTGACCCCCTTGTGTGAGCTGAGCGTCCCGCCGGTGACGACCCGGGCCTCGATCCGCTCCGGCGTGGCCGTGAGGACCTGGACCTCCAGGTTGCCGTCGTCCATCAAAAAGTGGTCGTCCGGTTTGAGCACATCGCCCAGGAAGGGAAAAGCGAGCGGGATCGCGCCGTCGGCTGAATCCTTGCCCAGGGCAAAGGCCACCGTCTCCCCCTGCGCCAATTCTACAGACCCGTTCGGAATCTCGCCGACCCGAATCTTGGGCCCTTGCAGGTCTCCCAGCAGCGCGATGACGGCGTGTTCTTCTGCGGCGATGCGGCGTACCAGTTCGACGCGGCGGGCGTGATCCTCGCGCGTGCCATGCGAAAAATTAAAGCGCGCGACGTTCATTCCCGAGCGAATGAGCGCCCGCATCCGGTCTTCCGAGTTCGTGGCCGGGCCGAGCGTGCAGACAATTCGTGTGCGGCTCATAAGGATCTCCTGGCAGAATGACGTTCAAACCTTTTACTCTTTTTTAATTGACGCTGGTTGCCGGGTATGATAGACTGGCTTGACGGTGGCTGGCGCCGGGCAATGGCGCCCCGCGCGTACTCATTATATCGCCAAGAACGAGATTGGCGCAACTTGTGGGAGGTTCCCTCGGTATGATTTTCCTGAATGTGGCTGCGGTTCTGATCGCGTTTCGCGAAGGCCTCGAAGCCGCACTCATCGTCGGCATCCTGCTGAGCTATGTCAGGCGTATCGGGCGCGCCGACCGAGCGCCGCTCGCCATTCTGGGCGTGGTCGTCGCCGTCCTCAGCAGCGCGGTGCTCGCCGTGCTCATGAACCGCGTGGGCGCAACCCTCGAAACGCCGTACGAGCAGCTTTTCGAGGGCACGACCATGCTGCTGGCCGTCGGCGTCCTCACCTGGATGATTTTTTGGATGCGATACCAGTCGCGTTTTATGAAACGCGAACTGGAAGCACGCGCCCAGACGGCGATTTCGACCGGCGCCGGGTTCAGTCTCTTTGCGCTCGCCTTTCTCTCGGTGTTTCGCGAAGGGATTGAAACGGCGCTCTTTCTCGCCGCAAACGCCTTTGCCGCCGACGGGCTCAGCACGCTCCTGGGGGCCCTGCTCGGGTTGGCCTGCGCCGTCGCCGCCGGGATCGCCATCTATGGGCTCGCCGTCCACATCAATCTCAAGCTGTTCTTTGACGTCACCAGCATCTTTCTGGTCCTCTTTGCGGCCGGGCTGTTGGCGCATGTCGTGCATGAATATCAAGAGATCGGCCTGCTCCCGATGCTCATGACCCCTGCCTGGAATACGGCCGCCTGGTTGAGCAACGAATCCCCGCTCGGCTCGATCCTGAATTCGCTGGTCGGCTATAACGCCGAACCCTCGGTCCTTGAAGTGATCGGCTATGCCCTCTACTGGGTCGTCATTGTGCTGGGAGTTCACTGGTGGACGCAGCACCTGGCAAAACGGCTCTTGCCGCCGGCCCCGGTTCGACACTGAGCCCGCGCGGTTGGCCGCCGGCGCAATAAAAATCGGGTGGACGTGGGTCCACCCGATTTTTATTGCAAGATCAGCGCACGGATTCCTTATGCGTCGTAATACATATAGAATTCGTACGGGTGTGGCCGCAGTCGCACCGCATCCACTTCCTTTTTGCGCTTGTATTCGATCCAGGTCTCGACGACATCCTTGGTGAACACATCGCCCTTGAGCAGGAAATCGTGGTCTGCTTCGAGCGCCGCGAGCGTCTCGGCGAGTGAGCCGGGCACCTGCTTGACGTGCTTGCCCTCTTCCGATTCGTACAGGTCTACATCCATCGGCTGACCGGGGTCGATCTTGTTCTGGATCCCGTCCAGGCCGGCCATCAACAGCGCGGCAAAGGCAAGATAACCGTTCGTCGACGGGTCTGGCGGGCGATATTCCAGGCGCTTGGCCTTGGGGTTGGTCGAGTACATCGGGATGCGCACGGCCGCGCTCCGGTTGCGCCGCGAATAGACGAGATTGACGGGCGCTTCATAGCCGGGGACCAGGCGGCGATACGAGTTGGTCGTCGGCGCGCAGATGGCAAGCAACGCGGCCGAGTGCTTGAGCAAGCCGCCGATGTACCAGAGCGCCATTTGCGAGAGCCCGGCATAACCGTTCGGGTCGGCGAACAAGTTGACCCCGTCCTTCCAGAGCGACTGGTGGACGTGCATGCCCGAGCCGTTATCCTGAAAGATCGGTTTGGGCATAAAGGTCGCGGTCTTGCCGTGCGCCCGCGCGACATTCTTGACAACGTACTTGTACATCTGGAGCGAATCGCCCATTTTCGTGAGCGAGTTATAGTGCATGTCGATCTCGCACTGCCCGGCGCCGCCCACTTCGTGATGATGCACCTCGACCGGCACCCCGGCCTGGATGAGCCGGAGGATGATCTCGGAGCGCAGGTCCTGGAGCGAATCCAGCGGCGCGACCGGGAAATATCCCTCTTTGAAACGCGGGCGATACCCCAGGTTCTTGTGCCCATGGTCGAGCCCGCTGTTCCACACCCCTTCGTCGGCGTCTACATGGTAATACCCCTCATGCGAATTCTGATCAAAGCGCACGTTGTCAAAGATAAAAAACTCGGCTTCCGGGCCCCAGTAGCTCAAGGTGGCGATGCCGGTCTGGGCGAGATAGCCCTCGGCCTTTTGCGCAATATACCGCGGGTCGCGCGAATAGGGCTGCCGCGTGATGGGGTCGACGACATTCCCGACCAGGCTGAGCGTCGGAACGGTGCAGACCGGATCGTGAACGGCGGTGGTTGGATCGAGCACGAGCATCATGTCGCTTTCGTTGATCTGCTGAAAGCCGCGGATACTCGAGCCGTCGAATCCGGCGCCCTCGGTGAAAAGAGTCTCGCTCAATTCCGTCACCGGAATGGAAAAGTGCTGCCAGGCGCCGAACAGATCGACGAATTTCAGATCGACGATCTGCAGCTTTTCGCGCCGGGCAAACTCGATCACTTGCCCCGGCGTCGTAAAGGGCACGGCTTTCTCATCCCCGCTGAGCGGTTTCAGCACCGGCAGGGCAAGTTCTGTCTCTTTCAGGTCTAACATTCGATAATCCTCCCAGGAATTTTGTCCCAGGAACCACAGCGTTCCGGAAACCAGATTTTGGTTTATACGAACAGCGTCGAGAGCACGCGGGCGGCAACGCTGACCCCAAACCCCGCGAGCAAGAGGCCACACAGAATCGACACGATGCGAAAGAGCCGGGGCGACAACAGGCGCCGGCCGCGCTCGATCAACCCAGCCAGGACGAAGGACCAGAGCAGGGAACCGAGCATAAAACTGGCAAAGAGCAGCGGCAGGTCATCCGCCGTCCGCAGCCCTATCGCCACAAGCGAACCGCCGAACGAAACCCAGAAAGCAATCGCCCAGGGGTTGGTGAGTGAGAGCAACATGCCCGAGACGAACGCCTCCCGGTACCCGCCGGTTTCCCCGGCGATGACCATCTCCAGCGACCCGGTCCGAAAAGACTGCCAGGCGAGATACAGCAAAAAGAGCGCGCCGAGCGTGCCGACGACCTCTTGCGCCACGCGCCCCTGCACGAGAGTCGCCAGGCCGACGAACGCCATCAGCGCATAGGACGCATCGCCGATGAGCGAACCGAGCTGAACCGAGAGGGCATGCCCAAAGCCTCCCCGCACGCCGCGGCGAAAGGTTTCGGCTGTCACTATGCCGGGTGGAGCCGCAAAGGCCAGCCCCATGGTCATTCCCATAATCAGTAACTGAAGCATCGTAGAATCTGAAAACAAAAAGAAGCCTTTGGACGCGGCTAGCCGCGTCCAAAGGCTTCTCGGCCTTTGACAAGGGTGTATGGCGCTTCAAGGCGCCACACTGTTCATTTAACGGACGCTATTATATCCCTGTTACGCTAAATGTCAAGTCGGTGAGATCATTAGGTCATTACGCGTATCACTTGAACCAGAGTCGGCTGCTCCCGATCTTTTTGTCGCGCTGATCTGACGCCTGCTTCAGCGTCCGTATAACCAGCGCTTTTGCCGCATAAAGTATTCATCGGAAGAACCTACAACTGACTCACCGGCTCCAAATAGGCTGGAATTTAGCGCCTGGCGCTCGAATCTCCGGTTCAACCAACTTGGTACACCGCTGAAACGGGATTTTGACTGGGCGGTGAAAGGATTAGAGGCATGCAATGGGGTCGGTTATTTTCTTTTGTCGGAGATGCTATATGTATACGAAAATCCTGGTGCCACTGGATGGGTCAGAACTGGCGGAGAAGGTGCTGCCCCATGTAGAAGAAGTTGCGCATTGCACCGATGCGGAGATCGTGTTGCTCCGTGTGCCAGTGTACGCTTATGAGGCGGCGGTCGGGGCGGATGGTCCTTTTCTCCCCTCGTTTCCCCTACCGGATGTGCGTGGAGAGGCGTTGAAAGAGGCCGTCGATTACCTGCACAAGGTGAAAGGCGAACTGGCGCTGCGCGGCCTGCGGGTTTCAGCGATGGTGAAAGAAGGAAATGTCGCGGAGGTGATTATTGCCTTCGCGCGTGAGGCGGGCGTAGATTTGATCGCGATGTCGACGCATGCGCGCACGGGCTTGAACCGGGTGGTCTTTGGCAGCGTCGCCGAGCAGGTGCTGCACGAGGCACAGAAACCGGTGTTATTGATTCGACCTGAGCTCTAACGGGAGAGAAGAACGCCTGCCCCACGGCCTCACCGGCAGACCCGTCCATCGATATCGCCACTTTGGACTAGAATTTGACCTGGTTTTGACTTGGGTCCCTTATGATAGCCAAAAGAGCAAAGGAGAAAAATCATGAAAGGCAACGAAAAACTGATGACGACGTTGAACCAACTCCTCGCGGAAGAGCTGACCGCCATCAGCCAATACATGGTCCACTCGGAGATGTGCGCCAGTTGGGGTTACGAGAAACTTCACAAGGCGATCGAGAAGCAAGCCATGGACGAGATGCACCACGCCGAATGGTTGATCGGACGCATCATCTTCCTCGAAGGCATACCGATCGTCTCTAAACTCAACCCGCTCAAGATTGGCAACACCATTCCAGAGATGATCGCCAACGACCAGGAGGGCGAGCTGGGCGCGGTGCAGGCCTACAACGAGGCGGTGACTCTGGCCGGCGCGGTGGGCGATCAAAGCAGCGCCGACCTGCTGACCCAGATTCTCAAGATGGAAGAGGGGCACGAGGATTGGGCCGAAAGGCAGCGCGCCCAGATCGACCAGATGGGATTGGGAAATTACCTCACCAACCAGACCGCCGGCGCGGCGGGGTAACGCGCGCATCCACAAGCACTCGCTCGCCGTTCCCGTCTCGCCGTCCGTCGCGCATCATCATCAATCAAGGAGGCAAGGAAAATGACCGGCTATGTTGGGCCTATCGAAAAGGTCACTGAAAAGAACAAGTCCTTTCGGCGCGTGTTGTTCACCGGCAAGCACTTGCAGCTCGTGGTAATGTGTTTGCTGCCAAAGGAAGAAATCGGCAACGAGGTGCATCAAGACGTTGACCAGTTCTTTCGGGTTGAGGAGGGCCGCGCCAAGTTTGTCCTGAACGGTACCGAGGAGCATGTGGTCGGTGCAGGGAGCGCGGTGGTTGTGCCAGCGGGCGTCTTCCACAACGTAATCAATCCTTCTCCGACCAAGCTGCTCAAGCTGTATACGGTCTATACGCCGCCGGAGCATCCGGATGGAACCGTGCACAAGACGAAAGCTGAAGCCGAAGCAGCGGAACACCATTGACTTGCAGGTATGGTCGAAAAGCGTTAGAATAGAATTGGCCCCTAAACTGAAATAGCATCACGATTGAGGTCTCAGGTTCCAGTCGAGATATACGCCGGCATTTCACTCGATTCCAGTTGATTCGCCGACGAGACAAACCAATGACATGAGGACCTTGCGCCTGGTAAGACCTGCCAGTCCGTGCATGAGGAAAAGCACCTGCCGTTCGACGCGGCCACGCGTCAACGGCAGGTGTTTGTTTTGATGAACGGCTATTCTAAGGAGACGCTTTATGAAACTCGAAGGCTTTCGCAATGTGTGGCGCGTGCTCTTGCTCGCATGCGCTTGTTGGATGCTCGCCAGCGCGCCGCTCGCGCAGGCGCAGAGCGGCGTTGACTGGAGTCAGCCGTTCACGCCCCAGTACCTCCTGCACGCCACCGGACACGGGACGATGGACGGTCCGCGCCAGGATGATTGGTGGTTTCTCTTTACTCAGGGCGCCACGAACGGTGGGGTGACCCTTCCCGATGGGAGCGGGGGCACCTTCGGTTACAGCGTGGATGTTTCCGAGGGACCTTTTACCACGGCCCAGGCAGTCTGCGCCGCCGCGCAGGCCCACGGCCAGGGAGATAAAACCTTTACGCCGTGGAACTGGAATAACAGTTTCAATTGCAGTGACATCCTCGCCACGAACGGCAATGGGACGACCAACGGTACGGACCAGGGCAACGGCACGAACCAGGGCAATGGGACCAACAATCCGGGCGATGCCAACCCGCCGCAATTGACGGCGCGCCTCGACTGTGGGGACACGCTCGACCTGCCGACGGGTAACCCGGCGCAGCCCGAGTCCTGCGGCATCATTGTCAGCGGGTACCGGACCAATACCAGCGACGATGTCGTCTACACCTTTCCCACGCTCATTCCATCACAGGGAGTGGGGGAGATGCTACCGGGTCCTATCGATGTATCCCCCGGCAATTGGAGCGAGAATCCATCCAACTTTTTGGACAGCGGCTCGGAACACCAGACCCTCCCGTGGCACTTTGCGCGCTGCCCACAGCCCGGCGTGTGTACGACTCCCACTGCGCCGGGGACCTATACGGTTCCAATCGTCGTGAGCCAGGCAGGCGCCGGCGCGGTGACGCTCAACCTCATCCTCACCGTGGCCCCGAGTACAACGGCTGGCGCTACCGCGTTTACATTCGTGGATTGGCCGGGTGATTTTGTGGGGAAATATGATTTCCGACCGGACGGCGTTCTGGACGCGCGCTTTCACCTGATTGTTGCAGGTGGGGGCCGGCAAATCACCTACTTGCGACTGGACCTCGTCGACGAAAATAACTATCCAATCAACTCTGGCCCGGTGTGGGACACTCAACCCAATCCCAATAATCCGGGCGCCTGGCTCCTGGGCGTGTATCGCGCGGATAACGGCCAGCAGCTCAATTCCGAGAGCTATACGCTCTATCCTATGCAGGTGGCCGTCCCGGCCGATCTCCAACTACTCGCCACCGATTCCGATTCGACGCCCGGTTACTTTCAAGCAGGACAGCGCTTTATGGTCACGATGCAATTTGACAACGACGCCGCGAGCCAGATGCAGGCCGTCGCCGTGATCGGCGCTGCCCCCGTGCGCTAACTTGCGGGCGCCGCGGCGCTGCTCATCTCGGCAACCGTTTTTCGCTCACAGGGCGGCAGTAGCACTTTCTATACGATCTCCTCACCCTAATGGAATTTGTTCCAGACCAGTTCGACAGAACCAGGAGGACGAGCCATGGGTGACCCCAATCCAGCCCTCGCTTTAGAACGCCAAAAGCATCACAAGTCACACGACACGGCCAGGCCGGTTGTCGCGGACGAGGCGCTCGCGCAATGCGCCGCGCCATTTTTCTCCTTGCGTGCATCGGATGCCCCGCGCGTGTACAGTCCCGCGAACCTGCTCGCGCTGCAGCACATCGCGGGTAACCGCGCGGTCACGCGCCTGATCCAGCGCAAGCTGATGGTCGGCGCCGCAAACGACGCGTACGAACAGGAAGCGGACCGCGTGGCGGAGCAGGTCGTCAAGGATAACGGCAGAAGGATCGCGGCGACAGGCCGCGCCCCGGTCGTTGCGCGTGAGGCGGAAGAGGAAGAGGAGGTTCAGACCCAGCCGCTTGTCCAGGCCTTGAGCGAGGAACAAGCGGCGCAGCCCAGGCGCGTGTCAAAGGCCGATCGCTTTGAAGCGGGCGGCGAATTTGAAAGCCAACTGCGCGCGACGCAGGGCGGCGGAACCCCCCTGCCGGAGGGCGTGCGCGGGCGAATGGAAACGGGCCTGCGCGCGGATTTCAGCAGGGTGCGGGTGCACACCGGTCCGAGCGCGGCCCGGTTGAACCGCGCGGTGAGCGCGCAGGCTTTTACGCACGGGCAGGATATTTACCTCGGCGCGGGCGCAAGTCCTCTCGAATCGGGCGCGGGCCAAAGGCTGATTGCGCACGAACTGACGCACGTGTTGCAGCAGACGGGCGGACCGGTACAGCGTCGCGTCGGGCGGACCCCGCTCCCGGTCGTGCAGCGCGTGGGTAAAAAGCAAGAGACTGAACCCGAGCCGGCGCCGGTGCGCGGCACGCTGACCACTTTCGAAGCCGCAATGCAGTACTTTGCGCAATTGAAAAAATCGCGGCTCAAGCGCGGGGGCGCGTCGAAAAGCGAACGAAAAAGACTGGCGGTCCAATACTATAACGGGGAAGTGGCCAAGGCCACAGATCCTACGGTGACTGATCGCGACATCCGCATGGCTTACAAGACCACCTTTAAGGAAGAACTGCCCGCGCCGGAGAAAAAGAAATTGGAAGAGGCGCACGAGACCTGGGGCGGCCTCGCGGGCGTTCAACCGGATTACGCGGACACTGGCCTGTCGAATCAAGCGCCAGACAAGTATCAGCTCACGCTGGCGGTGGCCCAGGAAGACGCCGATTGGCTCAAGAACATCAAGGATCTGCGCAAGGTCGCGTACAAATCTCCGCGCACCGCCTACAAGGTTTCCAAGACCGGTGAGATGGGCGAACTGTCCAAAAAGGTGTTGGAGAAACGCGGTGAACTGGAGGGCAAGAACGAGACGGAGCAGAATGAGGCGATCCAAACCTTTACGGATGGAATTCATAATGTCGGTCACACCTGGGTGCGGTTTTCCACTTTTGCGGGGAACACGCTGCAGGCATTGTACAGTTTCGGCTTTTGGCCGCTGAAAAGGTATGAAGCGACCCAACAAGAGCTCCGGGGCGGTTATGGCGGGCCTTTGGAGAGCGGTCCGGGCCACGTGCGTCATCCCGACGTGGAGCACGAAGAGGACTCGCACAAGCAATATATTGATTTTGTGTTGACCCCGCTGGCCTATCAACAGGCGTTCGACAAAGCGCAAGAGCGATATAAAAGCCCGCCGGCCTATACGCTGGCCGGATATAATTGCACGACCTTTGCCCGTGAAATCGTTCAAACCGCCGGCAAGAGTTTTCCGGGCTCGGGGCTGCGGGTGCTGCACAAGCGGGCTTTTACACCGGGCCTTTTGTATGAGGCGCTCGCGAAAAAGACCGAAGCCTACAAGGGGGATAAGGACCCGCTCAAGGATGTCGTCGGCCAGGTGACGACCCAAACGCAGGCCCGGATGGAGCAGGATCTGATTCGCATGGCGGTGGTCGCTCAAACTCGAATGGATGAGCAGGAGGCGCGTGCTTTACAAGTCAAGGACCTGCTCGTCCTGTATGCGTTGAAAGCTTTCAAGGGCAAGGGGCGAGTCGAAATCGATCGGGTCACAGGGGATTTTGTCACGGAATTAACTCTCGTCGAGGACAAAACCGCGCCAATCAAGCCGAGTTTCATGGACGAGTTGAGCGACAAGGGCCGCGCGGCGGTGGCCAAACTCCTGGGCATCGAGATCAACGCGCTGGACGATTGGCTCTATGCGTTCAAGGTGCACAAAGGGCTGGTGCGCTTTGCCGGCGAGGACCCGTCCCGTTACCTTAAAGGAATCAAACGAATGCGCTTGCCGCAGGCCCTGGCGGTCAAGGCCGCCCGGTCGCCGGAGGGGCAAGCGAACGTCGACCTGGCGCTGGCCAAAGATACCGACGTCAAAGTGATCGTGACCGACGAGTGGACCGTTAATTATGGTCGCTGCCGGCTCGAGGTGTGGGGGCAGTCCAACGCGATCTATTATCTGCCGCTCAAAGCGGTCCTGGGCGAGCCCCAGAAAACCATGACGACCAACGAGGCCCAAGATATTTTGATAAAGCGGGGAATGGACCGGCTCGCCAAGGCGGTGTCGCGCCCGACACGTCCTTTGAGCTTGCAAGATTTGCGTCTTTTTGCGCAAATGAGTTTGATACCCCCGCCAAACATATTGTTCCCGCAATTGAAAAAACTCGACCAGGAGGGGCAGGAAGCCCTGGCGTGTCTTTTACTGATCACGGTGAAAGAGCTCCAGGAACAGCTCAAGAACGTCTAGTATTCAGGCGCGCAAAACCTATGCGAGGCGCTGAGTGGCCGGCACGCGCCGACCGGGGTCGATAAACAGGCGCCCATTTGCCGACCGGCCCACATAGGCGCGCTCCAGCGGCCGTGTCGCCGGCCCATTGAGGACTGTCCCATCGCGGCTAAACCGACTGCCGTGACAGGGACAGGCAAAAGTGTTCCCATCGAGGCGCGGTGTGCAGCCCAGATGGGTGCAGGTGGCAAGAATGGCGTACAAGCCGCGCTCGTCGCGTCCGAGATACGCGCGGGCGCTCTCGATCATGGTCAGCGAGCCGACGGCATAGTCGCCGGGCAGTCCGGCCTCGACCGGTCCGGGCGAGCCCGTCACGAGGTTGGGCTGCAAAAATCGTGCGACGGCGGCCAGGAGGGACCCGGCCGCGAGCACGACCCCGCCTTGAATCACGCTGGATAGAAATTGGCGTCGATTCATTTCTATTGCGGCATGGAATGACATTGATGGCAGTATTGCGACGATTGGTCGGTCCCCGACTGGGTGCATTTGCTCCCTGCAACCAGGGGCAGCGCATACTGCTTGCCGGTCACCTTGTCCACCTGGACAAACTGATCGGGCGCCAGCGCCTTGATCGACCACAGCTTTTCACCGCGCGTCGTCTCGACCACCTGGTCGCCCACCTGCAGAAATGATGCGTTCCCATTGATTCGCGCCTGCCGCATCACCAGCTCGTCGGCCTGAGTAATGGTTGCGACGACCGGTTTCGTGGTGGGCGTCCCATGGCAGGTTTGACACTGGATGTACTGTGCATCCTTTTTCGAGCCATAGATGTGCCCGGTCCCCATGACCTCCTGCGCCGTGTGACAATCCACACAGTTGAGTTCGACCTCGCATTTCGTAAACTGGGTCAGCGGCTGGTAATATTCCTTGAGCTGCTTGCCTTCGGGCGGCATCGTCTGTGGAATCGGCTGACCGACCGGCGGCAAGTCTTGCCGTGGCAAAAAGGCCATCTGCTTGAGCGAGTACGTGCCGCGATTATGGCAGTGGTCACACTGGCTGTAGGGAATCGCCGTCGTCAGCCGGTGCTGCGCGCCATGCCCTGGCTGGTCGCGCGGAATCGTCGGGTTCTGCCCCTGATACAGGCCCGCATCGGTATAGAGAACGTGACACGCCGCGCACCCCGTGCTGCGCGCGTAATAGGTCTGCGGTTTCGCCGCGGCCCAGAGATGGCAGCCGCCGGCCAGGCAGGATTGCTGAAACTGCGCCTCAATGGTCCCACTCACCGGAAAAAATGCGCCGAGCGCGGGCAGGGCATTGGCCGGCAGGCTGGCGCTCGAATCCTGAACCGCGTGGACCCCGAACAGGGCCGTGGGCGCGGATTGCGCGCCAAAGGCATAGCGCACGCTGGCAATCCCGCCGGCGTAGGTCGCCTGTAAACTTTTGAGGACGCGGTCCACATGATTTTGTTCCGGGTCCGCATAGCCGCCGTGGCAGTTGGGTTGGCCGCAGTTTTGCGCGGCCACGGAGAGGTCCGCGGGATTCTTGCCGCCGCGCAGCGTCGCGTGCGCGCGGTCCGCATCGAGCGCCAGCGGGTCGCCCCCGTGACAGATGATGCAGCCCATCGCCTGCGCGGGATGAGACGGGCTGATGTCCTCGATCCCGATGTGGCATGTGACGCACAACTCTGGCTTGCCCGTCCCCGTCGGGGTGAGCGCCTGGATGCCGATTGCGACCGGCGTAACACCCGGCTGAGCGTTATAGCGCGCCTGCCAACCGGCCCAGGCGGGGTTCGCCTCGCGCCAGAGCGCAGCCAGGCCGGCGGCGAGCAGCGCGACCACGGCGATGAGGTGCCAGTGCGTGCGGGTCATTGCAGCGCCTCGAACAGGGTGAGGATGATCAGCGCGAGCGCGAGCAGGCTCAACACAAGCTGCGGCTTCCAGCGCGCCCGCGCAAACCAGACCGCGCGGCCCGGCCCATGCCGGTCCATGAATGGAATCAGCGCCAGCGCCAGCAGCACCCCCAGCGGCGCGAGGATGCCTGCCCACAGCGATGGAATCACGCGCAAGAGATTTTGCACCCAGAGAAAAATCCAGGGGGCGCGAACCTCGCCCGCGCCCACGCTCGGATTGACGGCGGGCCCGATAGGAACCGGCAGGATCAGCGTCACGGCGACCAGCGCGGCCGTCGCCAGCGCGCCGGCGATGAATTCGCGGAAAAAGAGATCATCGCGCGTAATGAATGCCGGGGCCTGCCCATCCGCCGGGACCGGGCGCGAGACGCCGCCATCCTTCCGCAGTCGCCAGAGGTGATAGACGACGCCGAAAATGCCGATGAGCGAGAACCCGAAAATGTGCCAGCCGTAAAAACGGAGCAGCGCGCTGGCCCCGATCTGTCCATCGCCGACGAGCACGCGATAGAGTGACTCGCCCCAGGCCGGAATCTCACGAAAGAGGTTGGTCCCAATGGTTAGCGCCCAGAACCCGGCGTCGTCCCAGCGGAGCACATAACCGGTAAAATCCCAGAGCAGGGTGACGACGAGGAGCCCCAGGCCGATCAGCCAGTTCAGCTCGCGCGGCGGGCGATAGCCGCCAGTAAAAACCACGCGCGCCAGGTGCAGCGCGGCCGCCGCGACCATCAACTGCGCGCCCCAATAGTGCAGGCCGCGAACGAGCGCGCCAAAACTGACCACGTCTTGAATGAGCACGACCGAGGAGCGCGCCCCTTCAGGCGTGGGAACATAGTAAAAGGTGAGGAGCAATCCGGTCAGGACGGTGAGGAGCGTCCCCAGAACGGCAAGCCCGCCGAGGCCCAGCGTATAGGAGAGCCGCGCGCCGCTGGCCGCGATCAGCGGCGGGTGCAGGGCATAGAAGAGGCTTTTTTCTTTACGCCAGAGTTTCATTCGGTACCCAGACCCGAAGGGTCTTTAACACCCACTCGTCGGGTCCGCGCCGCGCCGCAGCCAGTCCAGCAGGCGCTGGAGAAGGTCGTCAGGAATATTGTCCGCGCCGTGTTTCGAGTTCTGGTCCGCCGAGGCACGCATGACGGCCCGCTGGCGCTCGAATGGGTAGGACTCGCCCGCCAATCGTGGCGCCTTGTCGCTCCCCTGCGCGAATGCGCCGTGACAGGCGGTGCATCCCTTTTCCGACCATATCTGGATGCCGAGTAACTGCCCGGTGGGCAGCGCCGCTGGCGTCGCGGCGGAGGTCTGAGCCGGGGTCTGCGTATGGAGCCACAGATAGATGGAATAGGTATCCCCATCGCTCAAATCCGCCGTAGTGATGGCGGGCATCGGGAGCTGGGCATTCCGCGTGCGCGATAGGAATTGTGCGAACGGATCGCTCGTATTCGCCAGCGCGCCCCCCATCCCGCCCGCGCCATTTGCCCCGTGACAGGCCACGCACTGCTTGTCGCGCCAGAGCTGCGCCCCACTGGCCAGATCTCCGGTCAGATTACTAGAAATCTGGGCCGGCGGAACATTGACCACCGTCGGCGCGGGTACGCGCCGGTCGCAAGCGACGGCGGTCAGGAGTAAGAGCAGGGTCACAAGCGGAAGGACTGTTTTCATAGCGTTTTTCCTAACGCGCAATGACCGGCAGAAAATGCGAGACCTGTCCCGCATAGACAAACACATACCGTAAGACAAACCCGCCGACCAGCACGAGCAGCCCCGAAGCGCCGCTCAGAGCCAGGCTGTAGCGCGCGGCCCCCTCTTTATAGATGATGGGAAAGAGCTCGTATCCCTCGATGACCAGCGGAATGAGAATCCCGAGCAGAATCACGCCGCCCCAGAAGGGGAGTGTGAACTCGCCGCCGAGAATCAGGCTGATGGAATCCGAAGAGCTCCAGGTCGAAAGGGCGTGGTGCAACAGAAAGGGGATGAGCATGAAAATTTCGAGCACGATGAGCACCAGGTCGGTCGAGACGAGGAGCTTGCGCTCTTGTTCCAGTTCGTCCTTGCGCCGGGCGCCGATGAGCGCCGTCACGATCAGCACCGTCGCCGTGCCGCTGGACATGGCCGAAAAGAGGAACAACTGGGCGAGCATGGGCGTATTCCAGAACGGACGCGCGGGGACCGCGCCGAGCAGGATGCCCGTATAGATGCCCACCCCGAGTGAGAGCGGGAATCCGATGGCCGCTACGATCGCACGCGCCCGGCGGAGGGTTGCCCCCGTCAGCGGCGTCCAGCGCGTGAAATGGAACAGGGCCTCGCGGCTCGTCGGTATCCGGAGCAGGTTATCGAGCGGCGCAGGGACCCAGAGCGCGGCATAGACCAGGCTGACGAGAATGAACAGGGTGAGCAGCCACGTGCCGATGGACATGGGCGAGGTGTACTGGACGATCAGGAACAGGTTGTAGAATGCCAGCGGCCGCCCGAGGTCCAGGACGAGCACGCCTACGCCCAGGATCACCGGCCAGGGGGCGATGAGCGCGCCAATCTGCGCCACGCGCCGCAAGTGCGGCCCGCCCAGGTAGGTGGCAAAGCTGGAAATTGCAAAGGCCCCGGCCGACAATCCGGCCATAAAGAGATAATTGACGATGAGAATGCCCCACTCGATATTTTCCATGGGAGAGTCCTGAATTACGCCTTACTTGATTACGAAATATAGAAAATTCTCGGTTCCGTCCCCGCTTCCTCATACAGCACATAGTGGTCGTGCGTCGCCAGGAGCCGGGAGACGATGCTCTCGGGATCGTTCAGGTCGCCAAAGTGACGCGACCCGCCTACGCAGGTTTCGACACAGGCGGGCGGCTGGCCTGTGTCGAGCCGATGGACGCAGAACGTGCACTTGTCCACGACCCCGCGCGCCGGATCGAAATACCGGGCGTCATACGGGCAGGCCTGGATGCAGTACCGGCAGCCGATACACTTGTCATAGTCCACCAGGACGATGCCATCCGTGCGTTGATAGGTCGCGCCGGTCGGACAGACGCGCTCGCACGGTGGGTTCTCGCAGTGCATGCAGTTGCCCGGTTCGAATTTCAAGCCGAGCACGGGAAACTTGCCGGTGGGACCATACCGGCCGATCCAGTTGCGGTGCGAGCCGAGCGGGACCTGGTTCTCGATTTCGCAGGCGACCATGCACGCCTTACAGTCAATACAGTTTTTGGTCTCGATGACCATCGCCCAGCGTTTCTGTTTCTGTTCCGCCATACCCCTCTACCCTTTGTATACCTTGACGAATGTCTGCGACAGCGCCTGACCACCGCTCACCGGGTCGGTATAGGTGAGGTGCAAGTCCGAATCGCTCGCCCCCTCGCCAAAAGAGGTGCGCGTCCCTTTCGACAGGTGTCCAAAGCCCGGCATGGTATAGACACAATCCGGGCGAATCCCCTCGGTCACCAGCGCCGGGAGTTGGACCTTGCCCGCCGCGCTCTCGACCCAGACCGTGTCCCCGTTCTGGATGCCCCGCGCGGCTGCCGCCTGCGTGTGAATCCACACCTGATTGCGCGGGAACAGCTCGTGCAGCAAGCGATTGTTCTGCGTTGCAAACTGGGTGTGCTGCGCCACCTTGCCGGTCAGCAGATAGAACTGGTCCGCCGGGGGCGCGAGCGGTTCTTGCCAGGAGGGGACCGTCGGGAAATTGGCCTTGGCCAGCGCGGAGGCGGCCAGCTCGATCTTGCCGCTCGGCGTGTCGAATTTCAATTCGGCCGGGGCCGCGGCCGGGGCCGGCGGGCGATAATAGCCCTTGGTTTTGAGCTCTTCCAGCGTGATGCCCAGCGGCTGGAGTTGCTGCTGCAGGTAATCCACTTCGTCCTTGTAGGCAAAGTAATCGGCCAGGCCGAGCCGCGTGCCGAGCTCTTTGAAAATCCACAGCGCCGATTTGCTCTCGCCGATGGGATCGACCGCGGGCTGGCGAATGAACACGGCATCGCCGACCGTCGTCAGCGGATCATAGCGCTCCAGATAGCTCGACTCGGGCAGCACGACGTCGCTGAACCAGGCCGTGTCATTCATCGTCGTATCGAGGGTGACGACGAAATCGAGCTGGCTGAACGCCTGAAGCGTTTTGCGCCGCTCGGGGAGCGAGGCCACCGGGTTCTGGCGATAGACAAACCACCCTTTCGCCGGGTAGGGCTTGCCGGCAAGAACGGCGTCGCGAATTTCCTGGAACACGCCGATTTCCAGCGGGACCAGCGGGTATTTCGACGGGACGCCGTCGAGCCGGAGCGCCGTCACGCGCGGGTAGGGGGGCTGCGGAATCGAGCCGAGGGACACGCCCGCTTCGCCGGCGCCCGCGCTCAGGCCCCCCGGTTGGTTCCAGTTGCCGACGATGCCGTTGAGAATCGCAATACAGCGCTCCGCCTGGAACGAGTTGATAAAGTTCGAGGTGCGCCAGTTGGGATGAGCGAACGCATGAGGGGCCGCGATCGCAAACTCGCGGGCGATGCGGCGAATGGTATCGGCGGCGATTTCGGTCTTGCTCGCCGCCCACTCCGGCGTATAGTCCTTGACGGCGGCCGCCACCTCGTCAAACCCGACGGTGTGCGCCTGGACGAACGCGGCGTCGTACAGGTTTTCCGTGATAATGACGTGCAGGAGGGCGAGGAAAAAGGCAAGGTCCGTTCCCGGTCGGATGGGCAACCACTCGGTGGCCTTGGACGCCGTTTTCGTAAAGCGCGGGTCGAGCAGCACCACCCGGGTCCCGCGGGCAATCGCCGCCATGAGCGCCTGGGTTTCGGAATTCGAGATGGACTCGGCCAGGTTGCGCCCGGCATAGATGATGTATTTCGCCTCGCTGTAATCCCGGTCCGGCTCCTGGATACCATAGGTGACCAGGTGCGCCATAATCATCGCGTTAAAGCAGAGCGAGCGCTGGGTGCCATAATTCGGCGAGCCGTACGCCCGGAGCAGGTTTTCGAACTGGGTCTGGGCCAGGTTGTGCGTCGACGAAAAGATCATGGACTCGGGGCCGAACTGCTGCTTGAGCACCTGCATCTTTTGCGCCGTGTAATTCAGCGCCTCATCCCACGACACGCGCTTCCACAATCCGCTCCCGCGATCGCCCGCCCGCATCATCGGGAATTCGAGCCGGTCGGGATCGTACAGCGCGGCGATCCCGGCCTGCCCGCGCGGGCAGAGCATCCCGTTGGAGTGGGGATGATGGGGATTACCGTCGAGCTTGTACACCTTGCCGTTCAGGACCTTGGCGCGCAGCCCACAGCGCCAGACGCACTGCTCACACAGCGTATAGACCTCGCGGTCGAACTGGACCGGCGGGGTGTGCGCAGGAAGCGCCGGCGCCTTTGCCGGCGCACTGCGCCCTGGCGGGAGCGGCAGTTGGCTCAGGGCCAGCATGCCCGCCGCGGCGGCGCTCAGCCCGAGAAACCGGCGCCGCGTCAATTTCCAATCGAATACCTCGCCCACGCGAATATCGGAATCACTCATAAGTGGTTCGATTTCAGAATTCAGATTCTCCGATCTACTGTCCGACAATCTGCAATCTGAAATCTACGGCTCAAAGGCCGTCCTTTAGGACAATCTGAATTTACGCCGCCTTGTCTTTCCGCAACTGCCCGAACCGTTCGAGGAAATAGAACAGCGTGACCGAGAGCAGGACAAAGAACAGGACGGTCAGCCACAGGTCCACGTTGAACGCCTGAGGCAGAATGGTGCTGCCGAGATTGACCAGAGCCGAAATGGTCGGGAACACGCTCGGATAGATCGAACCATAGATCAGGGCGCCGGTCACGAAACCGAGCAGACCGGGGATCAAATAATCGAGATTACCTTGGCCGCCACCGGCGACGCAGGTGCCTGGTCAGAAACCGGCGCCGGCCATGCCGACGCCAAAGATCAGACCCCCGGCGAGGTTGCCGACGACATAGGTGGCGGGGACGGTCGGAAGTTGCACGAGCCCGAGCGCGTGAAGGCCAAAGATGCCGACCATCGCGACCGCCAGGGTGGTCAACATGAATTTGAGAACGGCCAGGTCGGTAAGGCGAAAGACGTTCACGATCTTGTGATACTTACTCAGCCCCGCCTTTTGCAGGGACCAGCCAAAGCCGAACCCCAGAATGAGCGGAAGGACGTACTCGTTCATCAGAATTTCCTCCAGTACATCAACATGGCCGTGGGAATGCCCGCCAGGAACATGCCCGCGATAAAGATGAATGCGGCCGGGGCTAGAAAGATGCCGCCGCCGATGGCGAGCCCGCTGGTGCAGCCGCCCGCAATGCCCGCGCCGATTTCGAGAATGATGCCGCCGACAAAGGCGACCAGCCAGCGCTTCCAGACCGCCGGGCCAAAAACCCGCCGCCACTGTTCGTCCGGCACCGCCGCGATCTTGAAATCACCGGACAGCTTGGCCGAGACAAAGGCGCCGGCGAAAATGCCGACAAGCAGGATTACTTCCCAACTGATTCCGGGCGGCATGACAAATTTAAAGTAGGTGTTGTTGGCCAGCGCCGGCGCAACCGCCTGCGCGATCATACCCGCCAGGTTCTCGAAGGCCCCCGAAGCGCCCGGCACCGTTCCGGCAATGGCGACGCTGAATATATACACCAGCCCGAGCAGCGCCCCCGCCAGGTAAGGGGACCATTCCTTTTTCTTTAATAGTGCAATCATGAATTGATCTCCTTCGCCAGCGCCAGCAGCGCAGCCAGCGCCTTCTGGTCGCTCTCGCCGAGCGCGGCCAGCGTCTGCAAATCCATATGAGAGAGTGCCTTAACCAGTTTCGGCCCATTCTCGCGGTCTGAGAGGAGCTGGGTAACCGCGCGGACCGTGGCCGGGTCGCTGTGCGCGAGCGCGTGTTCCAGCGCGCTGTACTCGGGGCGCCGCGCCATCTCTGCGGGAACCTTGAACTGCATCCCTTCCGGAGTGGTGGCGACGACCGGGGTAGCGAGCAGCGCGCGGCTATAGGCGACGAGCCGTGGCAGTGGCTTTTCATAATGCCAGACAAGGCCAAGGAGCAAGAGCGCCGTCCCGCCGATCAAGGCCAGCAGAATCCAGTTACCGATGTTGCTGGGCGAAGGCAGCGTCATGCCGGCATAGACCGTGGTTAGATCAATGACCTGGCCGCCGGATGCCGGCGCAGGGCCGCAGGATGTGTTCGCCGCAGCGGTTGTGGTCATGGTCCCGGTCGCGCCGGGGGTGCTGCCGCCGGACGGCGCGCCGGCGCCGAGGGGTTTGCCCAGCGCATCCGCATACTTTTGGGCGCGGTCCATATAATCGTTCGGATGGCAGGATTGGCAGCTCCCCTTCGGGTCGGCCAATGGGCTAATCAAGCCCGTGTGCGCGCCAGCCTCATCCTTGGCTTTGACGTTGCCCGCGTGGCAAAACTCGCAAAAATCGCCAAAAGCGTGCGCCGTGTGCCATGCCCCTTTGATGTTCACGGGGTCCTTGCCCAGCACCTCGTGACAGCTCTTGCAGGAGGAGGCAGACGAACCGCACTGCGCCGAGACGGATTGCGGAAAAAGCAAGAGCCACAGCCCGATGGCAAGCAGGCCGGCCACGGCCAAGAAAAATGGAATCCTGTGTTTGGGCATACCCCTTACTCCTCTATGGAATTCGACCAAAAGAAAACGCCCGGGGCGAACGGCAATCGTTCAGCCCGGGCATTCATTACCCTGGAATCTCCAAGCATTGGCCCGGTGCGTCATCACACCCGGCCGGTTCAAATTATTTCGTTTGCAGCGCCCGAATGAGTTCGGATCTTTGCGCCGCCTGTTCGGCAAGGACCTCGCGCATCAGATCACAAATGCGCTCGATCTTGGGATTTGTGATCCGGTAGATCGCTTCGCTTCCCCGGCGTTGAGCAGACACGATCCCGGTACTCTTGAGCGCGGCGAGATGTTGCGAGGTTTTGGCAGAGGTGAGGTGGAGCGCCGCGGCTAGATCTGTCACACCGCGCGGCCCGTCCCGTAGCGCATGCAGGATGCGAATCCGCGTCGCGTTCGACATGGTCTGACACAGCGCCGCCTGCAGATCAAAAATATCCTCGGCCATGATTATGCGGCAACCTCGCCCGCGATCTCGGCGACCTGTTTCAGGCGTCGGACCAGTTCCAGTCTTTCCTGCCCGATCGCGCTAAAGGTATTGGCCACCATCTGGAGCAGCCCCAGCAATTGGTCGGCCCGCGCCGGTGCAATGACCGGGATGTTTGCCGCGGCCTGGCGCAGCGCCTGTACATCCACCTCGCAAGCCTGTGCGACGCGCTCAATCTGTTTTGCTTCAAGCGCCGCCCGATCCTTACCGACCAGGAACTGGCCGCTAAAAATCATTGCCAGAAAGGTATCCTGCACCGTGATGCGCCCGCGCGCATAGGTCAATCCCGCATGACATTCCGTCAGGCGCGGCGCAGGGTCGGACTGCCCGGCCAGTTTTTTCCACGAGCCCTGGCAGCGTGCGCGTCCCTTGTCCGTGGAAAGGATGAGCTTGCAAAAAGCGCAGGGGTTGCTAAATTCCGTCAGCGGCTCGCCATCGAGGTTTGTCGTCACGGCTCCGATCCCGGCCGTTTGTGCAAAGACTTCCTGAATCGGGTGAAGACAATGCAGCGGAAGGACATCCGTGCTGGCGCGCAGCGCCGCGGAAGAACTCTCTTTCGCTTCATTGGGCTCGGATGGGTTTTGGCCCTGAAGCCAGGCATCAATCGCCGACCGCTCAAAGCGCCATTGTCCGCCCACTCGAACCGCGGGCAAACGCCCACCATTGAGCATCCGGTAAATGGTCGTGCGATCCAGATGCAATAGCTCCATTAACTCACGGGTGGTCAATAAATCTTCCATCTTGTGCCATATATTACAATACTTTGCTATAGTATACAATAGCAATTTTGGTCAAAATTTTGACCCAGTTTTGACCTGAACAAGAGAGGGGAGATACGTCAAGGGACGGCAGGACTCTATTCCCCCGCGCTCGACGAGCCAGTGGGAAGCAGCAGCTTGAGGATGACAAAAGCAAATCGCTAATGCCAATGTTCTTGTGACACGAGATGGGGCAAAGCTTCAGGGACTGCCGAGTCAGACTCGGCTAGATAGTACGG
>JBAVQS010000345.1:0-26083 GCA_049694275.1 Anaerolineae bacterium
GGCCATCCAATATTACGAGCAGGCCCTCGCCTTTGCCCGCGAGATCGGCGACCGCCGCGGCGAAGGCAACGACCTCGGCAACCTCGGCAACGCCTACCACTCCCTGGGCGAGGTGCAGAAGGCCATCGAATATTACGAGCAGGCCCTCGCCATCCACCGCGAGATCGGCGACCGCCGCGGCGAAGGGGCCGACCTCGGCAACCTCGGCAGTGCCTACAAAAACCTGGGCGAGGTGCAGAAGGCCATCGCCTATTACGAGCAGGCCCTCGCCATCGACCGCGAGATTGGGGACCGCCGCGGCGAAGGGGCCGACCTCGGCAACCTCGGCAGTGCCTACAAAAACCTGGGCAAGGTGCAGAAGGCCATCGCCTATTACGAGCAGGCCCTCGCCCTCGCCCGCGCCATCGGCGACCGCCGCGGCGAAGGCAACCGCCTCGGCAACCTCGGCAACGCCTACTACGCCCTGGGCGAGGTGCAGAAGGCCATCGCCTATTACGAGCAGCAACTGACTATCACGCGCGAGATTGGGAACCGGCAGGGGGAGGGAAACGCCCTGTTCAATCTCTCGCTCGCGCACGAACAGCTTGGCGACCTCCCCACCGCGCTCGCGTGCGCCGAACAGTCACTCGACCTCTATACGGCCATCGAAGCGCCGTATGCGAAACGGGCGCGCGAGCAGGTGGAGGATTTGCGCGGGAAGGGGCAGGGGGACCGGGGCGACCAGGGGTTGGAAACCCCCGTCTGAAAAAAGGCCACGGCGGCGATTTCAATCGCGGGCCAGAGCAATCGCCCAGTCCATTGGCACAAGCCTGTCATGTCGAGCGGAACGGAGTGGAGTCGAGACATCTCGTTCCTTTTGCGCGAGCGAGATTCCTCCCTTCGGTCGGAATGACATCCTAATCCTTCGGTCGGAACATCCCAATCCTCCGGTCGGAACAACAGCAGGCACGCCTCGCCCCTCGCCCCTCGCCCCTCGCGCGTCCTCACGGCGACGCGCCGCGCGGTTGGACGACGAACGCGAGCGCGACCGGCCCGCCGGCATACGCATTGACGGCGCGCTGGATGAGGGGCCGGAGCCGGTAGTTGATCCAGTCGAGCGCCTGCGGCCGGCGCAGCGCGATCTGCAGGCGCCCCGCCTCCTGCGCGAGGACGACGCCGTCGCGCAAATAGGCGTCATACGTCACGCGCGGCAGTTCCCCTTTTAGCTCGCGCAGGGCCGGTTCCCAGCCGCGTTCCGTTTCGCCCGTTCCCGCCGGAAGGACCGTTTCCTTTTCTGTTGTATTCTCTGTTGTAATCTCTGTAGTAATCTCTGGTATCGTCGTTCCATTTTGTACAAATGGATTTGTACAAGTTGAGTAAATGGATTCTTCATTTTGTACAAATCCATTTGTACAAGTTGGGTAAATGGATTTCTCATCTTGTACAGTCCCATCCGTACCGGTTGCGCAAATGGATTTCTCATCCTGTACGATTCCATCCGTACCGGTTGCGGGAATGGATTTCTCATCCGGCGCGGGGGCCGGCGCGTCGAGCGCCTGGACGCGGTCATAGTCGATGGTGTACCAGGTCGTCCGGTCGTAGCGCGTCCGGTTAAAGTTGCCGGTCCGCACCAGCCCCAGCTCGACCAGCCGGTGAAAGGTGCGCGCGATGGTTGCGACGCTCCAGAAGGGGAAATTGTTCGCGCGCCAGGCGGCGAGCGAGTGGTAAACCCAGGGGGTCCCGTCGATGACGTGCGGGCGCGTCCGCAGCCAATGGTCAAGCTGCTGGAGGGCCAGCGCCGCGTTCAGGCCGATGCGCGTCGCGAGGGCGGGCATGACGAGCAGGGGCGCGTCGTCAAGCAAGAGGTCTGTTGAATACATTTTCAACTCACTTGTTCTAATATAGCACCCGGCGCGGCGCCTGTCAATTCGTGAATTAGAACAGGTGTACCACTGATCCCGCGCATCGCGCGGAGGATCGCCGGCTCAATCGTTCATTGGCGGCCCGGCGCCCCCCTTGCGCTCGAATAAATCTCTGACTAAAATCAGAGAATAAAATCATGGATTGAGCGTGTTGGGAGGCGCTTATGGATAGGCCATTGGTTGAACAGGTTCGCAGCTTCAATCGGACCATGACCGAGCGCGTGGGTGTGCTCAACGATCACTTTCTGGGTCGAAACCATCCGCTGGGCGAAGCACGGCTCTTGTGGGAAATCGGCGAAGACGGGGCCATGGTGCGGGAGCTCCGGCGTCGCACGAGTCTTGATTCGGGCTATGTCAGTCGCCTGCTTCGTTCGCTGGAAAAACAAGGCCTGGTCGTGGTCAAGCCCGGCAAGAACGATGCACGCGTTCGCCTGGTGCAACTGACCAGAGCCGGTCGCCGTGAGCGCGTAGAGCTCGATCACCGCGCCGATGTCTTTGCCCGTTCCAGGCTAGAGCCGCTGAGCGAGAGCCAGCGCGTGAAATTGGCAACCGCGATGGAACAGGTCGCGCGGCTTTTGACCGCCTCCATGGTTGAGATTGCGCCCGCCGACCCAACCACTCAGGACGCGCAATGGTGCATTCAACAATATTTCAACGAGCTTGGCCGGCGCTTTGATGCCGGTTTTGACCCGTCTGTTACCATTCCGGCAGAGCCGCACGAACTCACGCCCCCGGCCGGCCTGTTGCTCGTTGCCCGTCTGCGCGAGGAGCCGGTGGGCTGCGGCGCATTAAAATTTCACGAGACCAAGATTGGCGAAGTCAAGCGCATGTGGGTCGCTCCCCGTGCGCGTGGGCTTGGGCTGGGACGGCGTTTGCTCCTGGCGCTGGAGCAATCGGCCAGGGAAGCGGGAATGACCATCCTGCATTTAGAAACAAACCGCAACCTCACCGAAGCTATCGAGCTGTACCGGCGCTCAGGCTACCAGGAAGTACCGGCCTTTAACGACGAGCCTTATGCGCATCACTGGTTTGAAAAAAGGATGTGAGCTGTGACAGCTCAACCCATCGCGTTCGCCCACAAAATCATTCCAACCGTAAAGAGTTGCGGAGCTCAAAACGGAAACGGCGCGAGCAGGACGGCGCTCGCGGCGGCGATGGCGACCAGCACGACTATCAGATCGAGCGGGGCGGCGTGCAGCTCGACCAGGCGCGTGCGTCCCCGGCCGCCGAGATAGCCGCGCGCCTCCATGGCGACGATCAGCTCTTCGGCTCGCTGGAGCGCGATGATAAAGAGAGGGACCAGGAGCGGGATCATTTTGCGGGTCTGTTGAATAAAGCGGAACCGGCTGCCGCCGCCGAAATCGGCGCCGCGCGAGACCTGCGCCTTGACGAGCCGCTCGGTCTCTTCGGCGATGATGGGGACAAAGCGCAGGGCAATCGTCATCGTCAGGACAAACTCGTGAACCGGCAGATGGAGCCATTGCAGCGGCGCGAGCAGGCGCTCCTGCCCGTGCGCCAACTCGGTCGTGGTCGTCGTCAGGGTGAGCAGGCTGACCAGGAGCACAAACTCGACCAGGCGCAGCAGCGAAACGACGATGAGGCGCGTGCCGTCGACGGTCAGCCGGATAAACCCGATGGACCAGAGCGCCGGGCTGTTCGCCGCGCCGGGCGGCGTAAAGAGGACCTGGAAGACGACCAGGATGAGGATAAAAGGAAGGGCGGGACGCAGTCCCGAGAGCGCATAACCGAGCGGGATGCGCGCCAGGGTGAGGAGCAGGAAAAGGACCACCAGCAGGACCAGGTTGCCGAGATAAGAGCCGGTAAAGGTGACGGCCGCGATCAACGCCATAAAGGCCAGCAGTTTGGCGCGCGGGTCGAGCCGGTGAACCGGCGAATCGAGCGGCAGATATTGGCCGACGGTCATATCGCGGAGGAATTCAAAATCGTCCATTCAGGTCAGCCTCTTGAGCTCGGCGACGGCTTCGGGAATAGTCATCGCGTTCCCGGCGACGGGTAATCCCCGGGCGCGCAGCGCGTGCATGAGCTGGACGGCCGGCGGCGGGGTGAGGCCGAAACGGTCAAGGCCCGGCGTATAGAACAGCTCGCGCGGCGAGCCGGTAAAGGCGACGATTCCGGCTTCGAGCACATGCACCCGGTCGCAGACCTGTGCAATCTCGTCCATGTGGTGCGAGACGAGGACGAGGGTGAGCCCCTCCTGATCCCGCCACTGCAGGAGCGCCGCCAGGAGCTCGCGCCGGCCGCGCGGGTCGAGCCCTGCGGTCGGTTCGTCGAGCGCCAGCACTTTGGGCTCTAGCGCCAGCACCCCGGCAATCGCCGCCCGGCGCTTTTGTCCGCCGCTCAGCGTAAGCGTCACCCGGTCCTTGAATGATTCGAAATCGAGCCCGACCCGCGTCATCGCTTGCTGGACCCGGCGGCGCACCTCCGGCCGGTCATACCCAAACTGGCGGGGGCCAAAGGCAATATCATCCCCCACGTAGCGCTCGAACAACTGCCGTTCCGAGAACTGAAAGACCAACCCGACGCGCTGGCGCAGGGCGTGCACATCGGCGCGCGGGTCGGAGAGGTTCACCCCATCGACCATCACCTCTCCCTCGCCGGGACGCGGCCGGATGAGCCCGTTGAAATGCTGGAGCAAGGTCGATTTGCCGGAGCCGGCCGCGCCGAGAATGCCCACGATCTCGCCCGGATAAATGTCGATGTCCACGCCGCGCAGCGCCTCGTACGCGCGGGGGGCGCCGCGCAAATAGGTGTGGTGGAGGGCGCGCACAGAGAGGATAGGCGATGCAGGTCCGGCGACCGGCGGCAGAATAGCACTCTGGCCCGACACGGTTTTGTCCTTGGTCCCTTGCCGGTGGCCGGCGTATTCGCCAATCGCGGCAACCAGCTCATCCAGTGTGAGCAGGTGCGCGGGAAAACCGGGGAGGCGCGCGGCGAGCGCCTGCGCGATTTCGGCATAGGGCGGGAGGTCGAGGTCGAGCGCGGTCAGCCGCGCCGCATCGGCGAAAATCGTCTGCGGCGCGCCGGCGGCGACGATGCGCCCCTGCGCCATGACGACGACCCGGGCCGCCCGGGCCGCCTCTTCCATCGATTGGGTGATCGCCGCGACCGTCAACCCCTCCGCGTGAAGGCGCAGGGCGAGGTCCATCACCGCGCGCTTGCCGCGCGGGTCGAGCATCGAGGTAGCCTCGTCAAGGACCAGGGCGGAGGGCTGAAGGGCCAGAGCCCCCGCAATCGCGAGCCGCTGCTGCTGCCCGGCTGACAGCTCGTGCGGCGCGCGCTCCCGCAGCGATTCCAGGCCCACCGCCGCAATGGCGGCGTCCACCCGCGTCTTGAGCTCTTGACGGGGGACGCCGAAATTCTCTGGGCCAAAGGCGACATCCTCCTGGGCAATCGTGGCGACAAACTGATTCTCCGGGTTCTGAAAGACCATCGCCACCGCTTGCCGGATGGCGCGCAGGCGCGCCGGGTCGCGGGTGTTCTCTTCGTTGACCCAGACGTCGCCCGTCGTCGGCAGCAGCAGCGCATTGAAATGACGCGCGAGCGTCGATTTGCCCGAGCCGTTCGCGCCGACGATGGCGACGTAATCCCCCCGGTCGATTTCGAGCGAGAGGTCCTGGAGCGCGGCAATCGGCTGGGGCTGCGCCGGGAAAAGGTGGGAGAGGTGGGAGGTGCGAATGAAGGCCATTGGATATTTCGGATTGCGAGAGCGCTATTTGATCGGATTTCCCTGCTCAAGCAGTCGCTCGATCCGGCGCCAGACATCATCCCAGACGCGGCCGGCGATGTGTAAGAATTCAGCATAGTCGCCGCCTTGACCGGTTGGCGTTGGCCCGTTCGCGATCTGGCGCGCACTCTCGCCTGCCGCCAGTGATGCTTGCAGTTCCCGCTGCATCTCTTCAAGGCGGGCCAGGTCGGCGTACAGGTTGGTCGCGGCGATGAACTCACGTCGGTTCCCGGCGGTGGAGAGGAATGCAAGATGACTCTGGTATGCTTCCCGCGCAAAATGAGGAAGCGGCGTACTGGCAAATTCGCGAGCATAGCGACGTTTTTGCAGGCTGTGGACCTCGTCCTCGCTGCTCTCACGCGGGCGCACGCCCTCCCAATATGCGCGCAACCGGTCGAGGTTGGAATCGATTTCAGAACGGAGCGGGGCGCGCACGGCCAGTTCATCCCGCGCCTTGCGCCAGCGCAATACGAGGAGGACGGTCAGGATGACAAGGACAGCGGCCCCTATCCATACAAGGTTTGTCATAAGCGCTTTACTCTTTGCAGTCCTTCATCCATTGTAGCACATCATGCGCCAACGAACGTCCATGCGTCCCGGACGAAATGAGACCATGCGCCAATTGACTTGCTTTCCTAGTGGAGTAGAATGCTCAAGATCAAATCTGCATTTCGAGCGATGAAATATGGCGTACCTGAGCGAACTCGTCGGACGCGAGGTCCGTGACCATCGCGGCAATATTCTGGGCAAGCTGACCGACCTCCTGATCACTTCGGAGGACAAGTCGGATTATCCCCGGGTGATGGCGCTCGTGCTGACCCCGAACGGCAAGCGCGAGGCGCGGCTCATTGCCTGGACCGGCACGGAAGACCTGGCGGGAAACAAGATTGTGCTGCAGCAGCCTCAGCCACAGGGCTATGCGGAAACCGGGAACGAAATCTACCTGGCGCGCGATGTGATGGACAAGCAGGTGATCGATACCGATGACCATCGGATGGTGCGCGTGAACGATCTGGAGCTGGGCAAAATCGGCAGTGACTATCGGATGCTGAACGTCGATATCGGCGGGCGCGGCCTGCTGCGCCGCCTCGGGCTGGAGGGGGTTGCCGAGCGCATCGCCGAAGGGGTGCACCGGTCGTTGCCTAACCGCGCCGTAGCCTGGGGCGATTTGAACTTTTTGCCCGTCGGCGGCGTGCAGGTCAAGGTGCCGCGCGAAAAGCTCAAAGATCTGCATCCGGCCGATATCGCCGAAATCCTTGAGGATGTCGGGCCGCGCCTGGGGAGCCAGTTAATCCAGCAGATGGAGGACGAAAAGATCGCCGATACGCTGCAAGAGCTCGAAACCGATTTCCAGGCGGAGATGCTGCAAGCTTTCCCGGCCGAGCGCGCGGCGGATATCGTTCAGGAGATGGAGCCGGACGAGGCCGCCGACCTGCTCAACGAGCTCGAACCGGAGCGACGCCAGGAGATCTTGAACCAGATGGAAAAGGAAGAAAAGGAAGAGGTTCAAGAGCTCTTGCCGTACGGCGAGGACACGGCGGGCGGCATGATGACGACCAAGTATGTGACCGTGCCGCCGGGCATTACGGCCGGCCAGGCCATCGAGCACCTGCGCCAGAGTGAAAGCGCCAAAGACGCCGAGACCATCTTTTACGTTTATGTGACCGACGGCGATGAAAAGCTCGCCGGCGTCTGTTCGCTGAGCGATCTCGTTCTGGCGTCGCCCGATACCCCCATCGAATCTATCATGCACGAGGACCCAATCAGCGTGCAGTTGGATGCGCCGCGCGATAAAGTGCTCGAAGAGATTGGCAAGTACAGCCTGCTGGCCCTGCCCGTAGTGAACGAAGAGAACCAGATGCAGGGCATTGTGACGGCCGACGACGCGTTGGAAATGATTTTGCCGGAAGAGTTAAAGGTGAAACTGCCGAGAATGTTCAACCGGTAAGAGAGCTAAGCCTCGATTACCACCAAATCCCTCACGAGGTGCATATGGATGACACTCCCAAAAATCAAACCTCTCCGCACCCGCTTGCTGCTGCTGGCCGCGGTGGTCGGCCCCGGCATTATCACCGCGAACGTCGATAACGACGCCGGCGGGATTACTACCTATTCCGTTGCAGGGGCCCATTACGGGTATGGGCTGCTCTGGATGATGCCCCTGGTTGCGCTGCTGCTCATTATCATTCAAGAGATGAGCGCGCGGCTGGGGATTGTGACCGGCAAAGGGCTGGCGGACCTGATCCGCGAAAGCCTGGGCGTGCGGGCGACAACGGTGATCCTGGGTCTCCTGGTCTTTACGAATCTGGCCAATACCGTCAGCGAATTTGCCGGCGTCGCGGCGAGCATGGAAATCTTTGGCGTGAGCAAATATATCTCCGTGCCGATCGCTGCCATCGGGGTGTGGTTTCTCATCGTCAAGGGAAACTATAAATCGGTCGAGCGCATCTTTCTCGTGGCGAGCGCCATTTACCTGGCGTATGTGGTCTCCGGGGTGATGGCGCGCCCGCCGGTGGATACGGTCGCGCGCGCCTTTGTCACCCCGAGCTTTCAATTTGATTCGGGCTATGTCGTCATCTTTGTGACGATCATCGGCACGACGATTGCGCCCTGGATGCAGTTTTACCAGCAATCCTCGATTGTGGACAAGGGCCTCAAGCCGGCTGACTTTCCGTACGAGCGGATCGATGTGATTGTCGGTTCGCTCTTTGCCGTCTTTGTCGCGGTCTTTATCACTATCGCGTGCGCCGCGACGCTGTATGTGCATGGGCTCAAGATTGACACCGCCGAAGATGCCGCGGTTGCGCTCGGGCCGCTTGCGGGCCAGTATGCCTCTACGCTCTTTGCGTTGGGCCTGCTGAACGCGTCGGTGTTCTCGGCGGCCATCCTCCCGCTCTCGACCGCTTATGTCGTATGCGAAGCGTTCGGCTTTGAATCCGGGGTCAACCGGGAACTGGGCGAAGCGCCCGCCTTTTTTGGCATGTATACCGCGCTCATCATCCTGGGCGCAGGGATTATCCTGTTGCCCATTCGATCGTTGATCGATGCGATGCTGGCGAGCCAGACGCTCAACGGCGTGCTGCTCCCGGTCATTCTGGTTGTCATGTTGCGGCTGATTAACGACAAGCGTTTGATGGGAAAATATGTCAACGGCCGCATCTTTAACATCCTGGCATGGACGACGGTCGTGATTCTCATTGCGCTGACGGGTATTCTGGTCATTACAAGTTTCTTTCCCGGGGTGCTGGGTTAAAACCCCCAAAGCGCGACATCCATTGCCGGCCAGACGCCCCCCAAGTTTCCAAGACTCGACGCTGTTCCTTGTGAAAGCATGAAATCTGTATTGTCTCGATTATTTAGCCGGCGTGGGCTGGCCGCCGCCCTTGCCATGCTGGGTCCTGGGCTCGTTTCGGCCATCGCCGGTGACGATGCCGGCGGAATCGCGACGTATGCGCTGGTCGGCGCCAAGTACGGCTATACGCTGCTCTGGACGATGGTGCTGATTACCATCTCCCTCGGCGTCGTCCAGGAGATTACGACCCGCCTCTCGGTGGCGACGGGCAAGGGCCTCAGCGACCTTATTCGAGAACAGTTCGGCGTCAAGGTGGCGACTCTGGCGATGGCCGCGTTGGTGATTGCCAACGCCGCGGTGACCATCAGCGAGTTCGTGGGAATTGCGGCGGCGGGCGAGCTTTTCGGCGTCACCCGCTTTATCACGGTCCCAGTGTCGGCGATTCTCGTCTGGTGGATTGTGGTTCGCGGGAATTACCGGATCGCAGAGCGCATCTTTCTCGCGCTGGCCCTGGTTCTGACCGTCTATGTGATCTCGGCCCTGGTCGTGCGTCCGGATTGGGGCGCAGTCGCGCGGGGCACATTCATTCCCACGATCCAGACCGACCGCGAGTTTATCATCCTCACGATCGCCGTCATCGGGACGACAATCAGTCCCTATATGCAGTTTACCCTCTCCTCCACGATTGTGGAAAAGGGAGTGCGCCCTGACGAATACCGGTCACAACTGGTCGAGACGCTGCTCGGCGTTTTGTTGAGCGACGCCTTTTCCTACTTTATCATCGTGGCTACGGCGGCGACCCTTTTCGTGCACGGGATTCATGACATTGAAACGGCGGACCAGGCAGCGCAGGCGTTGCAGCCGATTGCCGGTCCACTGGCGGAGGAGCTGTTTGGGGCGGGGTTGCTCGGCGCGTCGTTCCTGGCCGCTTCGGTCTTGCCCCTTTCGACGACCTATGCGGTCTGCGAGGCCTTTGGCTGGGAACGCGGGGTCAACGCGAGCTGGGAGGATGCGCCGATCTTTTACGGGCTCTATACGGCGCTGATCGTCGTCGGCGCGCTCATTGCGCTCGTTCCGAACGCGCCCTTCTTTCTCATCTCGATCGTCGTCTATGATCTGAATGGAATCCTGCTGCCGGTCCTGCTCATCCTGATGCTGAGCCTGGCGAGCAATCCGCGGTTGCTGGGCAAGCGGGTCAGTTCACCCTTGATCAACGTGCTGGGCTGGGGGACGACGATCATGCTGATTGCGCTCACGGTGGGCCTGGCAATCAGCGCGTTCCTGCCATAAGGGGGCAAGCAGGTCCGCGACTACCTAACCGGAATCGCGTGGGCTAATCAGTCGAGTCGTCAGATGGGGTTTTCGAGCGGCGTCGCAATTGACGGAAAAAGCCTTTATGCCGCCGGTCTACCCAGACACGCCCGGAATAGTCGCGAGCAAAATGGGGTGGTTCTTCGGAATCGAGCTGTTGCAGCCGGCGCAGGTCTTCTTCTGTCTCGAGAACCTGAGGCAGTGAAAGGAGCATCAGGATAACGCACACCAGGACCGGAATGCCGAGAAAAATCAGAATCTCCACATCTACCTCTTGTCTTAATTATAGGACGGAGAGGTCAAGTACACAAATTCATTTTCCATGTTCAACACCCTAACAGATATTGAAGGCATCCGGGTCGGGCATTATACCGACCTGGAGCATGTGACTGGATGCACCGTGGTACTGGCGCCGCCAGAGGGCGCGGTTGCCGGGGTCGATGTGCGGGGACCGGCGCCGGGGACACGCGAGACGGACCTGCTCCGCCCCGGCCACCTGGTTGAGCGCGCACACGCGATCCTCCTGACCGGTGGAAGCGCGTTCGGGCTCGATGCGGCAACCGGCGTCGTCCGCTTTCTGGAGGAGCGGCATATCGGATTTGATACTGGCGTCGCCCGCGTGCCGATTGTGCCGGCGGCTGTGCTCTTTGACCTGACCATTGGCAGCGCGACGGTGCGCCCGGATGCGGCGGCGGGATATGCGGCCTGCCAGGCGGCAAGCGCCGGCGCGCTCCCGGAGGGGAGCGTGGGCGCAGGAACCGGCGCGACGGTCGGCAAGCTGCTGGGGCCGAAAATGGCGACCAAGAGCGGCATCGGCGGCGCGTCTCTGAAAATTGGCAGGGGGATTATCGTCGGCGCGCTCGTGGCGGTGAATGCGTTTGGCGATGTCTGCGATCCCGCGTCCGGGCAGATCATCGCAGGCGCCCGTCGCCCGATTGTGGGCGGGTGGCTCGATACGGGGAACGCGATCAAGGGGGACCTGGCGCAGATCGCTCTGGGGTTTCGCAACACCACCATCGGGGTGATCGCGACGAACGCGCAATTAACGAAAGAACAGGCGAACCTGGTGGCGATGATGGCGCACGACGGGATTGCCCGCGCTACGCGTCCGTCACATTCTCTCTATGACGGCGACGCGCTCTTTGTCCTCGCCACCGGCCAGGTCAAGGGTGGAGATCTCACGGCAATCGGGCACACGGCGGCCGAGATGGTGGCGGCCGCGATCCTGCGCGGCGTGCGGGCCGCGACGAGCCTGGGCGGAATCCCTGGGATTTAGAACAATATGGCTTTTATCCTTCTCTTTGATATTGGCAACCAGCATATCAATATTGGCGTTTTTGACGGCGAGGAACGGCGCGCGTCGTGGCGTGTGTCAACCCGGCTGGAAGGGACGCCTGACGAGTATGCCCTCCTCCTCCGAAACCTGTTACGCCAGCTCGGCGCTCCCGTCCAGTTCGAGGGCGGAGCAATTGCCTCGTCGGTGCCGCCCATAGTTTCTACCTTTCAGCAGCTCTGCCAGCAGCAATTCAACTGGTCTCCGCTGGTTGTGGGGCCGGGGGTCAAAACGGGCGTGCGCATCCGAACGGATAACCCGCGCGAGGTCGGGGCCGACCGCGTTGCCAATGCGCTTGCGGCTAAACGGCTTTACGGTGTTCCGGCGATCGTCATCGATTTCTCCGGGCCCACCGTCTTTGATGCCATCAACGCCGAAGGAGATTATGTCGGCTCGGCCATTGCTCCCGGCATTGCCGTCAGCGCCGATGCCCTCTTTCGCTCCACCGCCCAACTGCTGCGGGTCGAACTGGCGCCGCCCAATCCGCCTCAGGTTATCGGCAAGAACACGATCAACTCGGTGCAGGCGGGGCTGGTTTATGGCTATGCCAGTCTGGTCGAGGGGATGATCGTGCGGCTCAAAAAGGAACTGGGGGCTGGGGCGCAGGTCATTGCGACCGGAGAGCAGGTGCACCTGATTATGAACGAGACCGGGGCGTTTGACGTCGTGGACGAGCACCTGACACTGCAGGGGCTAAGGCTGATTTACGAGATGAATCACAAGACGTAGGAACGCGAAACACACGAAAGTTCGCGAAAACCGCGAAAGAAACAACGGGCGGGCTTGTTAGCCCGCCCGTTTTGGTTCAATTTAGTGAAAAGGTGCCGAGGACATTGTCCCAGATGTCGACGCCAAAATCCTCGTCGTAATCCATGGCGTCGGCGCTGTCGGGCCAGACGTCATCCTCTTCATTCATCTCGTAACGATCGGCCATCGAGGCGATGAGCCACTCTTCGGTCGCCTCGCGGGCCGCGTCTCGCACATCGCGGTCGCGGGCGTGGCATAACTTCTCGAGGATCGGATAAGCCCGGTCGTCGCCGGTCTCGCCCAGGGCATAGATCGCGATGAGCCGGAGCGATTTCTCCACGCCGCGTCCATGTGCAAGGCGGATGAGGTCCTCCGTCGCTTCTTGCAGGCCAATCTGACCGGCCGCGCGAACGGCTTCGTACTGCACCTCGCGGTTGGCGCTGTGCAGTTCGGAAAGGATGTGCTCGGACCAGCGCAGGTCGCCGGTCCGCCCCATGGCAAAGATCGCGCTCACACGATAACGGGGTTCTTGCTGTTCATAGGCCCATTCAATCAGGGCATCTACGGCGGGGTCGTCCAAAAAGGCGAGGGATTCAACCGCATAGCGCCGCTCGTCGACGCTGAGGTCGGAATTCTGCGCGGTTGCGAACAAAAAGCTGACGATTCGTTGCAGGTCACTGTCGCCGATCGGCTCGTGGTCCTCGTCCAGGTCCTGGTAATCGGACATTTCCTTTTCATAGATATAGTGACCGAGGGCCGAGAGGCCGCGTGTGCGCACGTCGAGATTGGGGTCTTGAGCGGCCTTGTCAATCAGCACCTGGATCCAGACCGGGTCCGAACTGTTCCACAGGCAGGAGACGGCTTCGGCCCGCACCTGAGGATCGGCATCGTCGAGGAGATAGCGAACAAACTTGCTCGCCCGCGCGTCGAGGGAGCGAAAACCCTCGGCAATGTCGATCAGCCAGTTCATCTTTTCTTTTTTGGTCATGTGTGAATTTCGAGTCATTTCACTTTCCTTGATCGTCAACCGGCTGCGCTGGCCGGCGGTTCACTCACCTGTCCATATTGTACACAAGCTGAAAGCAAAATCAAGCAGGGGGTCATATAAGCAGATCGACCTGGAACCCATCGCGTGATGCGGATGAACGATTGAGACGAGGCGCATCACCCGGCAAAAAGTGGACCATCAAGCAATTTCACCATAGGAAGCATATCATTTTCGTCGAATCCCGTCAAAACGGGTGGCGCCGGTCCGCCCCGGCGCACGTCCCTGGCGCTAGAGCAGTTTTTCCTGTTTGCCGTCGCGCGGGTAATCGAGCGCGGCGTGAATGAACTCGCGAAAGAGCGGGTGCGGACGTTCGGGGCGCGACTTGAATTCCGGATGAAACTGGCTGCCGACCATATAGGGATGATCGCGCAGTTCGGCCACTTCGACCAGGTTCCCGTCCGGCGACAGGCCGCTGTAAACCATGCCGCCCCGCGCCAGCATCTCGCGGTAAGCGTTGTTGAATTCAAACCGATGGCGGTGCCGCTCGCTCACAAGCGTTTGTTCATAGGCGGCGGCGGCGCGCGTCCCCGGTTCCAGGTGACAAGGATATGCGCCAAGGCGCATCGTCCCGCCCAGGTCGGCAATGCTCCGCTGTTCCGGCATCAGGTCGATGACCGGATAGCGGGTGGAGGGGTTGAATTCGGTCGAATTCGGCTCGTCGCTCTCGAGCACCTCGCGCGCTAGTTCAATGCACATCACCTGCATCCCGAGGCAGAGCCCGAGATAGGGAATCTTGTGGACGCGCGCATACTTGGCGGCAAGAATCTTGCCCTCGATCCCCCGGTCGCCAAACCCGCCCGGCACGACAATTCCGTCTGCCAGGGCCAGGCGCTCATACCCGCGGTCCTTTTGCAGATCTTCGGACAAAATCCAGTCCACCTCTACGTCGCGATCAAAATGGAGAGCGGCATGGATGAGGGACTCCCGGACGCTCATATACGCATCCGGCAGCTCCACATATTTGCCCACCACCGCAATGCGGAGCTTGTCCTTGGGCCGGGTGATGCGCTCGACCATATCACTCCAGGCGGTCAGGTCGGGCTGCGGCAAGCACAAGCCCATGCGCTCGATCACGAAATTGCCCAATCCGGCCTGTTCCAGCATCAGTGGCACCTGGTAGATGGTCTGCGCGGTCGTCAGCGGGACCACGGCGCGCTTGTCCACATCCGTAAAGAGTGCGATCTTGTCGCGCAGCTCCTGTGGGATAGGGTGGTCGCTGCGGAGGATGATTGCATCCGGCTGGATGCCGATGGCGCGCAGCTCGCGCACGCTGTGCTGGGTCGGCTTGGTCTTGAGCTCCCCGCTCGAGCTAATATGCGGCACGAGCGTAACGTGAATGTAAAAGACGTTGTCGCGGCCGACGTCCTTGCGGATCTGCCGGATCGCTTCCAAAAAGGGCTGGCCCTCAATGTCGCCAACCGTCCCGCCGACCTCGACGAGCAGCACATCGGCGTTGGATTGCTTTGCCGCGAGCGCAACCCGGCGTTTGATCTCGTTCGTAATGTGCGGAATGACCTGAACGGTCCCGCCGAGATAATCCCCACGCCGTTCCTTGGCAATCACCTCGGAATAGACCTGTCCGGTCGTCACATTCGACCAGCGTGAAAGATTCTCGTCGACAAAGCGCTCATAGTGCCCCAGGTCGAGGTCGGTCTCGGCCCCATCCTCCGTGACAAAGACTTCGCCGTGTTGATAGGGGCTCATCGTCCCGGGATCGACGTTCAGATAGGGATCGAGCTTTTGAATCGAGACGCGCAGGCCGCGGGCCTTGAGGATGCGCCCCAGGGAAGCTACGGTCACGCCCTTGCCGACCGAAGAGACCACGCCGCCGGTAACAAAAATATATTGAGTCATATCAAACTCCGCAAAATAAAAACACGGAGGGGGAAACACTCCGTGTTGAGAGGGACTCGTATCGCCCGACTGCATCTCGCAGCCGGTTGAACCGATTTATGACGCGCGGGTTGCGCTTGTGCTTGTCCGAATACAGATATAAACGCACGAGACTAGACCATCGCTGCAATATCGATCGCGGCGCGCTTGGCGTCCAGCATCACAAGCCCGAGCTTGGCCTCGCGGCGGGCGAGGATGGTGAGCACCGCTTCCTCGCCGGCGGCCATCAAAAACACATACCCTTCGTCGCCGCGGATATAGACCTGGTCCAGCTCGCCGCGACCGAGCTCGGACGCAATCCGCTCGCCTAACGAGAGCATGGCGGCCGACATGGCCGAAACACGATCTTCCTCCACGGTGGCGGGGAGATCCGACGCCAGAATCAATCCATCCACGCTGACCACGGCGGAGGCCTCAATGTCGGGAGTGCCCGAGCGCATGTCACGCAATCGCTCGATGATGCGCTGGGCGCGGGACTTGTCTGCCATGCAAAGTACTCCTATGCAAGAGGTAAAACCCCAATCTGACGTCAAGCTTAACACAAGTCGTTAGGGGTGTCAATTGCAATTGTTTATTCATTTTTGTGGTTTACGCGTTTGCCGGTTCGGTCCAGCCTGTGAGCTGGCCGAGGCCGTACTCCCCCTCCAGGTCGTGACGGAATTGCTGGGTGTAGAGCGCGTAATAGTGCCCCCGCTTGCGCAGCAACTCAGCGTGGGCGCCCATCTCTGCGATTCGGCCGTGCTCGATGACCACAATCCGGCTGGCGCGCTTGATGGTCGAGAGACGGTGTGCGATGACAAAGCTCGTTCGCCCATGCATTAACCGGTCCATGCCGCGCTGGATCAGCGCTTCGGTCAGCGTGTCCACCGAGCTCGTCGCCTCGTCCATAATCAGGATATCCGGGTTGGCGAGCACTGCCCGGGCGAGGCTGATCAGTTGCTTTTGCCCCACCGAGAGCAGGTTGCCCCCTTCACCAACCTCGGCCGCGTACCCTTTTTCCAGCGTAACGACAAAGTCGTGCGCCCCGGCGATGCGCGCCGCCTGCTCGACCTCGGCGTCGTCCGCTTCCAGGCGCCCGTAGCGGATGTTTTCGCGGATGGTGCCTGAAAAGAGGTGCGGCGTTTGCAGCACCACGCCGATGCGCGACTGGATGCCGTGCAGTGTCAGGTCGGTATAGTCGCGCCCTCCGATGCGAATGGTCCCGCTCCGGGGCTCGTAAAAGCGGGAGAGCAGGTTGACGATGGTGGATTTACCGCCGCCGGTTGCTCCCACCAGCGCAATCGTCTCGCCCGGTTTCACATGCAGGCTGAAATCCTGAAGGACGGGTTTGCCGTCCGTATACCAAAAGCCGACGCGGTCAAACTCGATGTCCGTTCGCAGGGTGCCCGGATCCACCGCCCCGGGGCGGTCCACGATGTCGGGCTGGGTATCGATGAGCGCAAAGGTCCGTTCGGCGGAAGCGACCGCGTGCTGTAGCTCGGCATACACCCGCGCCAGGTCCTGGACCGGCCACATCATGAACGTGATATAGCCGATAAAGGCCTGGAGATCGCCGACGGTCATCCCGCCGAGCGCGACCTGGGCGCCCCCGAACCAGGCCGCCGCGCTCAACCCGATCGCGGTGATGAACTGGACGATGGGCATGAACAGCGCCGAGAGCTGCGCCGCACGGAATGAGGCGTGATACATCTCACCCGTCAGTTCGCTAAACTCGTCGAGGTTGGCTTCCTCGCGGTTGAGCGCCTTGACGACGCGGACGCCGGTAATGTTCTCGTTATAGGCGCCGGTGATGCGCGAGTTCACTTTTCGCACGGTGCGAAACTCGCGGATGATCCGCTTTTGAAACTGGGCCGCGATCACGACCAGGATGGGGATCATCGTCAGGACCAGCAGGCCCAGCTTCCAGTTGATATAGAGCATAAAGAGGGTCGCCGAGATGATGCTAAAAGCGCCCCAGGTGACGTCGAGCAATCCCCAGGTGATCAGATCGGCGATCCGGCTGGAATCCGAAGTGACGCGCGACATGATCCAGCCGACCGGCGTGCGGTCAAAGTAGGAGAACGAAAGCTCCTGCAAGTGCTCGAACATCTTTTTGCGCAGGTCATACTGCACGCGCTCGCCCAGCATCGCCGTCAAAAGGATAAACCCAAAGACGCACAGCGCCTGCGCCAGCGCCATGCCGCCATAGATCGTCATCACGCCCGTCAACGCGGAAACGTCGTGCGGCGTAATTCCCTGGTCGATGATCTCTTTTTTCAGGTAGCTAAAGATGGAATCCTCAACGGCGACCATAATGACCAGCAGGACGAACCCGACCAGCCAGGGCCAGTGAGGCAGCATCAGCCCGAGCATGCGCTGAAGCGTGCGCCGGCTCAGCGATGCCGAATAATCCTCTTCTTCAAATTCATAATGCGACATGATAAAATCCCCTCAATCAGGCGGCCAGCGCCTGGCGTTCAAGCTCTTCCAGCTCGACCGGCGCGGCGCCCACCTCTTTTTCCACTTCGCTTTCGATTCGCGCCTGCAGCTCGTAGATTCGCCGGTACAGTCCATCCTGCGCCGCCAGCTCCTCGTGCGTGCCGCGCTGGACGATGCGTCCCCGGTCAAGGACCAGAATCTGGTCGGCGCTCATGACGCTCTGGATGCGATGCGCGATGACAAAGGTCGTGCGCTTGCGCATCAGCTTTTCCAGCGCTTCGCGAATCGCGGCCTCCGTTTCGGTATCCACCGAAGAGGTCGAGTCATCCAGGATGAGAACCCGCGGGTTTTTGAGCAGCGTGCGCGCGATCGCGACGCGCTGCTTTTGCCCGCCCGAGAGCGTAATCCCTTTTTCGCCGACGAGCGTCTTGTACCCGTCGGGGAAGCTGAGAATCACATCGTGAATTGCCGCCGCGCGCGCCGCATCGTACACCTCGGCGTCCGATACTTCGCGCCCGACGCCGTACGTAATGTTCTCCCGAATGCTTCGCGAGAACAGGAACGGCTCCTGTTCGACGATCCCGATCTGCCGCCGGAGGTACTGGCGCGAGTACTGCTTGAGCTCGACGCCGTCCAGCAGAATCCGGCCGGCCGTGTATTCATAAAACCGCGGCAGGAGATTGACGAGCGTCGTCTTGCCGGAACCGGTGGGACCCATCAGCGCAATCACCTGGCCCGGCTCGGCGCAGAACGAAATGTCGTGCAGGACATCCACATCCTTTTCGTACTCGAATCCCACCCCACAAAACTCGACCGCGCCGTGGATGCGGCTCCCTGGCAGAGGCAAATATTCCGCCTCTTCGATTGGCTCGCGCGCTTGCCGGATGATCTCCATGACGCGGCCGAACGAAACCAGGCCGGTCGAGGCCTGGACGATCATGCGCCCCATTTCACGCATGGGCCAGATCAAAAGGACGACCAGCCCGACATACGAGACATATTCGCCGAGTGTGATCTGTTGATTAATCGTCATGACCGCGCCGAGGGCAAACCCGGCCAGCAACTGGCTGTTGCACAGGATGTCGGCGATGGGCCAGAAGGACGCGTGCAGGCGCAGCAGCTTGACGCCCCGGCGGTACTTTTCGATATTGTCCTGTTCGAACTTTTCTTTTTCATACTCTTGGCGGGCAAACGCCTTGACGACGCGAACCCCCGTCAGGTTTTCTTGCAGCGTGGTGGACAGCTTGGCGTCCTGTTCCTGATAGTGCTCATAGACCCGGGACACCCGGCGAAAGAAAAAGATCGACATGGTCAGGATGATCGGGACCACCACGACCGAATAGAGCGCCAGTTGCGTGTTGAGCTGCCACAGGGCCGCCCAGTTGACGATGAAGAGCAGCAGGATGCGGCTGATGCCGGGGGCTTGCTCCGAGAAAAAGCGCCGCACAGCATCCACATCCGAGGTGGCCCGCTGGATCAGGTCGCCGGTCGGCGTGCGATCGTGATAGGCGAACGACATGCGCTGGATATGGTCGTACAGATAGTTGCGCAGGCGCCGGGCAATGCCTTCCGCTGTCTGCGAGGACCACCGCCCGCTCAGATAGGTACCACCCCCCTGGGTCAGCGCCAGGAGGACAAAGCCGAACGCCACCAGCGGCAGAACCGCGAGCAGGTCGGACCGGGTCAGCACCTGATCGACGAGATAGCCGATGAGCAGAAAGGTGCCGGTCCGGGCGATGGTGGCAACCGCCAGGCTGCCGATTGCTCCCACATAGGTCCTTCGGAAACCGGCGAGCAGGCCCCATACTCCCTTGAATCGGGAGACGGAAATAAGATGTTGGAAATCGCTGGTACTGGTCTTGGCCATAAAAGACTCCCTGTAAATACATGAACCCAATCGACAAAAAAAGGGGCGCATACGCGCCCCGACCGACAAAATAAAACGGTCACAGCGCGAGAGGCGACTGTGACCGGTAAGTGGGTGATCCCCGATTAAAGATACTTAGCCAACAGGCGCACTCCGAGCAGGCGCGACAACTCCCCCGCTGATGGGAAGTGAAAAGCGAAGGATGTAATAAAAGGTGATGCTCATGTGTGTGTGGACCTTTTCTATCGAACAAACGTAATATATCATACTTTTTGGACGAATGCAAGCGCGAAATTTGGAAAGGGTTGAAAAGATTCCCATTTGACGCCGGGACCCACAGCGGATAGAATAAAGCCACTACAATTTCATACTCTGGAACGAACGGGGAGCTCGGAGTATCGGGCTGAGAGGGCGGAAATAGGTCCGCCGACCCATTGAACCTGATTACGGTCGCATCCTGAGAAACTGGTAGGGAAGCGACCTCTGGATAATACCAGCGCAGGGACAGTTGATCGTCTTTTCTAACCTCTCGCCCCCGAGAGGTTTTTTATTTGCTTCACCCACCCTGACCAGGTTGAATACGGTCACAAGAGGAGGAAAAGTGTTTCGTTACCTGTTGCGTTTTACATCCTTGATTTTGCTTGCGTTGCTGTCTGTTGCATGCCAGAGCGCCGTGCCGACCAGCACGCCGGTTGCGATTGCGCCGCCGACGACCGTGCCGGCGACCACCAGGCCCACCACCGCGCCGGCCACGGTTGCAGCCGCCACATCCACCGCCGCGCTGGCGACGAGTGCGCCCGCCGCGGCCACCACCGCGGCAACGGATACCCCCATTCCGCCGACTGAGACCCTGGCGCCGGGCCAATCCGAACTGATCCTTGTCACCCACGATGCATTTGCCGCGAGCGATGATGTTATCAACGCATTTGAGCAAGCCAACAATGTGCGGGTGCGCATTCTCAAATCCGGCGATGCCGGCGCCGCGCTCAACAAAGAGATCCTGGCCGGACCCACCAATCCGCTCGGCGATGCCTTTTTCGGCGTGGATAATACCTTTCTCAGTCGCGCCCTCAAGGCCAACATCTTTGATTCATACAAGCCGGCCGGGATTGACGCAATTCCCGCCCCATTCAAGCTTGATTCCCAGTTCCGCCTAACGCCGACGGACTATGGCGATGTGTGTCTCAATTACGACAAGGGGTGGTTCACTCAGAACAAGATCGCCCTGCCCAAAACGCTTGAAGACCTGACCCAACCTGCTTACAAGAGCCTGCTCGTCGTCGAGAACCCGGCGACCTCTTCGCCAGGGCTGGCCTTTCTCCTGGCCACCATCGCGCACTTTGGTCCTGACAAGTACATCGACTATTGGAAGGGATTACGCGCCAACGATGTCGCGGTGAGCGATAGTTGGGATGATGCCTTTAATGCCCAGTTTACATTGAGCGGCAAGGGTGACCGCCCAATCGTCGTGAGCTATGGGACCGATCCGGCTGCCGAAGTCTTTTTCAGCAATGGCAAGTACACTGAGCCGCCGAACGGCGTCGTCCTCGGCGACCAGACCTGCTTCCGCCAGATCGAATTCATCGGCGTGCTCAAAGGAGCGAAACACCCCGACCTTGCGCGCAAATTTATCGACTATATGGTGAGCGTGCATTTTCAGGAAGACATTCCCGGACAGATGTTTGTTTATCCGGTCAATCCGGCCGCCAAACTGCCTGATTGGTTCAAGTTCGCCGTCCAGTCTCCCAATCCGGCCCGCATCACGCCGGACCAGATCGACGCCAGCCGTGAGAAATGGATTACGGCCTGGACACAAGCGGTATTGAGGTAAAATGGATTGGAGACTGCGTGCAGTGAGCACGCAGTCTCCAATCTCTCTGATGATGCGCATTGCAACCCGGCTGATTTTTTTCCTTCCCCTCGCGTTTCTCGCGGTCTTTTACTTTTATCCTCTCGCCGCGATCCTTCGCTATTCTTTCTTTCCCAGCGGGGCCCTCGACTTGTCGGGGCTGAACGAGTTTTTCGCCGATCCCTATTATCCGGGCGTGTTGTGGTTTACCATCTGGCAGGCGGCCATTTCGACGTTGTTGACGTTGTTCGCCGCGCTGCCGGCTGCTTACATCCTGGCGCGTTACCGGTTCCCCGGACAGGGGTTGATCCGCGCACTCACCACCATCCCCTTTCTCATGCCGACCATTGTCGTCGCCCCGGCCCTGATCGCCCTGCTCGGCCCACGCGGCCTCCTCAACCTGGCGCTGATGAGCACCTTCCACCTCGACTCGCCGCCGATCAAACTGCTCGGCACGGTCGGAATTATCTTTATTGCCCACATCTTTTACAATTTCACCATCGTCCTGCGCCTGGTCGGTGGGTTCTGGGCCAACCTGGACCCTCAGTTTGGGGACGCGGCGCGGGTGCTGGGCGCGAATCGTTGGCGCGTCTGGTGGGAAATTACACTGCCACTACTCGCCCCCGCCATCCTCGCGGCCGCGCTCCTGGTGTTCATCTTTGACTTTACTTCTTTCGGAGTCATTCTCATTCTCGGCGGCGTGCGCATGGCAACGCTAGAGGTCGAAATTTACCGGCAGACGGCCAACCTCTTTGACCTGCCGCTTGCCGCCGTCCTCTCGCTTGTCCAGATTGTCTTTACTTTTATCCTGATGATCGTCTATACGCGCCTTCAAGCGCGCCTGGCGGTTCCACTCAAGCTCCGCCCGCAAAATATTACCCGGCGGGCGCTCAAGACCTGGCGCGAGCGCATCACCGCAAGCCTCATCCTCACCGCGATGCTCGTTTTTCTGCTGACGCCGCTGGTGATCCTGCTCATCGAATCCTTCGACACGACGAGCGGTTTGGGCCTAAGCAATTATATCGAGCTGACGATCAACCGGCGCGGGTCGATCACCTATATCCCGCCGGTGGATATTATTCGCAATTCGCTCGGCTTTGCCGCGCTGACGGTTGTCCTGTCGGTGAGCCTCGGCCTGCTCGCCGCCTATTCCATCCTGAACTCGCGGCGGCTGTCGGCCATCCTCGACCCGCTCTTTCTTTTGCCCCTTGCCACGTCGGCCGTCACGCTCGGGTTTGGATACATCCTGGCCCTCAGCGATCCGCCGCTTGACCTGCGCGCCTCGCCCTGGATTGTGCCGATTGCGCATACCCTGATCGCCCTGCCGCTCGTCACGCGCAGTGTGCTCCCCTTATTGCGTGATATCAAGCCCAATCTGCGCGAGGCCGCCGCCGTGCTGGGCGCATCACCGGCGCAGGTCTGGCGTGAGGTGGACTTGCCGATTGTCGGACGAGCGATCATCGTCGGGGCGGTTTTTGCTTTTACCGTGTCGATGGGCGAGTTCGGCGCGACGACCCTCATCGCCCGGCCTGAGTATACGACCATCCCTCTCGCCATTTATCGCTTTCTCGGCCAGCCGGGTCTGGTTAATTATGGTCAGGCGCTCGCCCTCAGTTCGATCCTCATGGGAGTCAGTGCTCTGGCGATTGTGCTGATGGAACGGTTCCGGCTGGGCGAAGCCGAATTTTGAGCGGCGCGAGGAATTATGACTGAGCTCATTCAGGTTCGCAATATTTTTAAATCGTATGACGGTGCGTCCTTGCTCCAGAACGTGAGCTTGACAATCCACGCGGGCGAAGTGGTGTGTCTGCTTGGCCCCAGTGGGACCGGCAAGACGACGCTGCTCCGAATCATTGCGGGGCTGGAAATTCAGGAGGCGGGGCAGGTCCTCTACGAGGGACGCGACCTGCGGAATGTGCCGGTCCACCAGCGCGGGTTCGGGCTCATGTTCCAGGACCTCGCGCTCTTTCCGCACCGAACCGTCGCCGAGAATGTCGCGTTTGGATTGCGCATGCATAATCTGCGGGGGGATGGGCTTGGCGCACGGGTGAACGAGGCGCTGGACATGGTCGGTCTGGACCCTGCCCGCTTTGCGCGGCGCGACGTCAATCACCTGTCAGGCGGCGAGCAGCAGCGCGTTGCGCTTGCGCGCAGCCTGGCGCCGCGCCCGCGCTTTTTGATGTTCGACGAGCCGCTCGGCGCGCTCGATCGAATCCTCCGGGAGCAGTTGGCTGAGGATTTGCGCAACCTGCTCAAACGGATCGGCATGACCGCGCTGTATGTCACTCACGATCAGGAAGAGGCCTTTGTGATCGCCGACCGGCTGGTGATTATCAAAGAGGGACAGGTCGCGCAGTCCGGCGCGCCGGCCGAGGTCTACGGGCATCCCGCTTCGGCTTTTGTGGCGCGCTTTCTTGGCCTCACAAATCTCGTCCCGACGCGGGAGATTGTGCGCGCCGGAGACCTGGTGCGAGCCGTGACCGATGCCGGCATCTTTGTTTTGCCTGCCGCACAGCGATCAGCCGACAGCGCGGTTGTCCTGCTCCGTCCCACGGCGGTTCGCCGTGCCGCGCCTGCAATCGCGCAGGCCGAAAATGTGGTGCGCGGCGTAGTGGCTGAATCGATGCTCTACGCCGGCCATACACGCGTCCTGATCGCGGCCGGCGCATCCCATTTGACCTTTGAGTGGGAAGAATCCTTGCCAATCGGGAGCCATATCGAGTTCGATTTAACCCCGGACCAAATCCAACTGCTCCCACATTAAAAAAACGCAAATCCGTCAACTGACCGATGCCACCTGCCGGATTCCGGGATATAATCGGCACAGTTGTGGTGTCCACAACCAGTGACGTTGGATGTAAAACTTACTAGTTGGCGGGTTGTCGAGTTATCTAATTTAAAGGCGCAGCAAATGCTGCGCCTTTTTTTATTTTCCCAATCACTATCTATCCGCTCGCAATCTTGTGCTGGGGATCAGCTTCAGCCTGCGTCAGGGCGCCTTCGGCGCGCGCTAAAAGCGCCAGGTTCTCAGAGACGCTCCCTCCGAGCGCCGCGGCATACCCCACCGCCATGTCGAGCCGATCGTACGGGGCGGGAAAGTCATAGTAATGCTCGCGCAGGATGACGCGCAACCGCACTGCCGTCCGCTGCGCGCCCCATTCGTCGGTCTGCGGGGCGACCATCAGGAACTCGCACTTGTCGCCGCGCCCGACCACGTCCGACGAGCGCGACGAGCGTTTGAACAGGCCCGCCATCTCGACGAGCAACTTGTCGGCGCTCCCAGGCCCCAGATCGCGGATAATATCGTCAAGTTTTTCCACGCCAAAAAGGAGACAGGCTACCGGGGTGCGATAGCGGGCCGCGCGTGCGGCTTCATACGCGAGCCGGTGGAGCATATAGTGACGCGAGTAGAGGCCCGTGAGCTGGTCGGTGATGGCCGTGATATGGTCGTCGCTATCGGCGGTCAGCAGATCGGGGAGCGGGCGCCGTGAGCGCAAGAGCCGCGCCATTTCTTCGCGAAAGCTCAGGAAATCGATCGGCCCCATCAGTACTTGAACCTGCGGCAGGTTGGCCCGCACAACGGCGGCGGCCTCTTCGGAATCGCGGGCGACGAAGAGGATAGGAATATCCTTGGTGGGTTCGAGCGCACGCAGTGCGCGCGCGACATCCAGTCCGCTGAGCCCGGGCAGGTCCAATCCCAGAACAATCGCATCCGGCTTTTCGTCAAGTGCGCGGTCGATCACGTCGAGCCCTTCGTGGGTGATGTGCGCACTATAGTGCGCGTCGCGCAGCGCGACCTCGATGGCGCTGACGGTCAAGGTGTCGGGATGAGCAATCAAAAATTTAGGGTTCATGCGCCTCGTCTCCTTTGGTCAACCGGGACCTGACCCAACTTTCCTCTTCGGCCCGGGTGGTCATCTCACCATCCAATTGTTTCACACGTAGCTGTCCCAGAATTTCACGATACAGGGGTCCCGGCGGGATTCCCATCAAACGCAAATCGGCGCCGGTCAGATGCGATTGCACCGCGCGCCAGTTAGCCCGGAACCGGTCGATATTCGCCCGTGCCCGCTCCGAATGGGTGGAAATGGCAAAGACGACCAGGCTCGTATCCTCAAACCGCTCGACCAACTCGACTACGCGGCTCGGTTTCACCGTCGCCGAACTCAACGCGCGCTCCAGCACCCGCAAGGCAATCACCTGCTGCAAGATCTCCCCTTCACGTTTGCTGAGTTTGAGTCGCCGCGCAAGCTGGCGCGCCTCGGACCCCCGCAGGGGATATCCCAAAAGCCCCAGATAAAGAAGCGGCGTCGGCGGGAGAGATTCCCGCAGGGCGCGGTACCGGGCCGCCAGCCGTTCATCCGCCTGCAAGCTAGGTTGGATTTTAGCGAGCGCGCCCAGTTCCTGCAATCGAATGAGGGCGTTTTCCGGCATCGCCTCTGCAAAGATCAGGTTGAGCTCGTGATGCAGCCGTTCCCCGCTGACCCGTTCCAACATGTCGAGCGCATCGCCGATCAATTGGGCTGTGCGCGCCTCCAGACGGAACCCGAATCGCTGCTCAAATCGCGCGGCGCGCAGGATGCGGGTCGGATCCTCGATGAACGACAGATTGTGCAGGACGCGAATCAAACCACGCTGCAGGTCCTGCTCACCGCCGTAAGGATCGAGCAAAGCGCCGT
>JBAVQS010000346.1:0-3448 GCA_049694275.1 Anaerolineae bacterium
GACGATGATTCATAGGAGGAGTTAGTTATGGAACACAAGTTGCCCCCGCTGCCATACGCCAAGGATGCGCTCGCCCCGATGATTTCGGCCGAGACGCTGGAATATCACTATGGCAAGCATCACCAGGCGTATGTGAATAATCTGAACAAGCTCATTCCGGGGACCGAGTACGAGAATATGCCGCTGGAAGAGATTGTCAAAAAGGCTACGGGCGGTATCTTTAACAATGCCGCGCAGGTGTGGAATCACACTTTTTACTGGAACTGCATGGCGCCCAAGGGCGGCGGGGAACCGACCGGCCCGTTGGCCGAGGCAATCAACAAGACATTCGGCTCGTTCGCCCAATTCAAGGAGAAATTCAGCGCAACGGCAGTCGGAACATTCGGGTCAGGGTGGTCCTGGCTGGTCCAGAATCCGGATGGGACGATTGCCATCGAGAGCACGAGTAATGCCGGCAACCCGATGACGGCCGGGAAAAAGCCGCTCCTCACCTGCGACGTGTGGGAACACGCCTATTATATTGATTACCGGAACGCGCGGCCCACCTATGTCGAGACCTTTTGGAAGCTGGTCAACTGGCGGTTTGTGGCCGAGAATATGAAATAACGACATCACCGCACACGGGCATATTCTGCGTTTTTGTCATTCTGAACGGAGTGAAGAATCTCTGCCTAACCGTAACTAGAGATTCTTCGGTCGCAAGAGGCGCTTCCTCAGAATGACAGCAGAGAAAAACGCGATGCGACCCAACCCGTTATGCAACAAGACCCGCGCTGCCGACGACAGCGCGGGCCTTGTTTTCGATCAATCGTTCTAATACTGGAGGAATTTGCGGCGGCGCTTGGCGGCGGTGATCCACTCCTTGACGGCGGAGAGAGTGGGTGGGCGCTTGACGAGATTCTTGGCGGCGTTGACCTCAAGCAGCTTGGCGTGCAGGTTCTCGGCATTGCGCTGGGCCAGCTCCTTGACCGTATCGACGCCGGCCTCTTCGAGCATGTCGGAATAGACGCCGGCGATCCCCTTGATGCGTGAGAGGTCCGCGCGATTGGCGAGTTCCAGAATCACCTCGTGGGCGACGCCGAGGTGCTCGGCGAGGAGCTGGCGTCCGGCGGGTGTGACCGCCTTGTTAAAGAGATCCTCCGCTGTCTTGACCCCAGTCGCCTTGAACTTGGCTTGCAGGTCCGCGGTGACCCCCTTGAGCTTGCTGATGGCGAGCGGCATTGTTCGGCCTCCTTATCACAGGATTAGATAGCAACTTCATGATAGCACGGAGGAACAAGCGCGTCAATGGGGAGTGTTTGGCGGGTGTGCCCCAAGGTGATACAGACCCCATCCCACGGCGATTGCGCCGATGACGATGGGAAAGCTAAAGAGACGCACCTCGTGTGAGCCGGACGCCCAGTCGCCGGGACCGCGCCAGATGAGCCACGCGACGATCAAGAGCGCGCCGAGGAGGGCCAGGCCGAGCGCGCGGCCAGGCGCCGCCGGCGGGAGTCGCCCGCGGGACACCCGAATCGCCCCAAGGACGATGAGGACCATCCCCGCCAGCAGCAAGAGCCCGGCTTCAAACGGGATAAAGATGAACGAGTTATCGGTCGAGCCCCAGGCGAACGCCGCCCAGATCAGGGCGAGGCTCGTCAATACGATATACAGTCCGAGTGCGAGCGGGGCGACTGCATCGCGGGAGCGGGCGGCGATAAAGATCACCAGCAGGGCAAGCAGAGGGAGGCCAAAGCAGTGCAAAAAGGCGAGGGGGACAAAGAGGTTGGTATTGATCCCTGTCGTGAATTTGCTCCAGGCGGATAGGCCGAGCATGAGGAGGAGAATGATCGCCAGGATGAGCCACATGGGCCGCCGGGTTAATGCGTTGGACACCTACACCTCCTTGTCAAGCGAACGTGACATGAGAGACATTTTAACATTGCGCGCCTGGCGGGGCAAGCACAAGGCATTGCCCCTACGCGATGGTATTGCCGACGCGCGACCGGGCCGTGGTAGGGGCGTGCCCTTGTGGCCGCCTTGGTGGGATGGCCGCGCGGTTGGGGGCAAGCATTGCGCGCCTGACGGGCAAGCACGAGGCATTGCCCCTACGCGATGGTATTGCCGGCACGCGGCCGGGGCCGTGGTAGGGGCGTGCCCTGGTGGCCGCCCTGGTGGGATGGCCGCGCGGTTGGGGGCAAGCACAAGGCATGCCCCTACACGCGAGAATCCATTCGCGTTTGGATGTTGGTCGGATTGTTTTCGTCGGATGCCCAATTTGCGGGATTATTGGCGATATATTCGCGGATGCGATTCAGGTCTTGATCATTGCGAACGATGTGTTCCCAATAATTCCGTTGCCATAATTTCTTTGGAAAGGGCGTCCAATTCGCATCCCGTACCCGATGAATGTATTCGTCGGTCGTAATTGATTTCCATGCGCCGACGATATTCGCCAAGGTCGGGGCGTGCGTGGCGTCGGTTGCCGGCGGCCATTCACCGGGCGGAACGTCCTTATGGGAGATTCCCTCGGGGCGCACGGGCACACCTCTACGTGACTGGTCGGTGATGACGATAATTCCGTGGATATGATTGGGCATGATTACAAATTCATCCAATTCAATATTTGGAAATCGTCCACACAATGCATCCCATTCTGTTTGGAGCATCTTGCCTGCATCGTTGCGCCGCATTTCGGCGTCGACGATTTCGCCAAACAGGCAGGAACGGTCCTGTGCGATGATTGTGACGTAATAAACGCCAGCCTGTGAGTAATCGTACCCTTTGAGACGGATCGAACGCCGGTGGTGAATGTTCAAATCGTGTGTCATCATGTCTCTCCGCGTAGCGGTCAGGGCCCTATCAGGCAATCGATTTGTTTCGGTCGAGTATCGCACAAGACCCGCTTCCAGTCAATGTATTTTAGCTCGTGATTATTCGCATTTCGTAGGGGCGATGCCTTGTGCTCGCCCGGTGGGGGCAGGGCGTGCGCGTCGGATGCTCGCCCGGTGAGGGCATCCACAAGGGAATGCCCCTACCCCGATGCCTTGTGCTCGCCCGATGGGGGCAGGGCGTGCGCGTTGGACGCTCGCTCGGTGAGGGCATCCACAAGGGAATGCCCCTACATGTGAATACTCACCAGGTGGTGTCATTGCAAAATCTCCTTCGCGGTGTATAATCGAGAACACTGGGCCTACAAACAGGCCCGTTCCATTTCCTCACCCGGAGTCCATCTCATGCCCACGCTCGATTGGATTGGCAAGTCCGCTGTTGTCGAACACCATAAAAAGGTCCCGTTTCGCCTGCTCAAGCGCGAGGCGAGCCTCTCCGTTGGCAATCCCGACAGCGGCAACCTGCTGGTGGAGGGGGATAACCTCGAAGCCTTGAAGGCGCTCTTGCTGTATTATGCCGGGCAGGTCAAGTGCATCTCTATCGATCCGCCGTACAATACGGGCAACGAGCACTGGGT
>JBAVQS010000347.1:0-26320 GCA_049694275.1 Anaerolineae bacterium
TCCATACAAAGGAAAGCTAGAACAAACGCGGGTGAGCCGTGGACCACGCTAACCAATTTTCCCTCCTCCGCACCATCCTCAAGGCCCTCGGCCTCTCTGCCGAAGCGATCGACGATATTGTCGAGCGCATCGACGATTGGCTCTCGGACAAGCCGGCCGCGCAGCTCGAGTTCCCCTACCGCGTCCGCGACGATTTTCTCTCCCTGGCCGAGCAGAGCTTTTACATGGTCCTCAAAGCGGCCGTCGCCGATTGGGCCATCGTCTGCCCCAAGGTCGCACTCGGCGACCTCTTTTTCGCCAAATCGGGCGATGCCAGCAAATACCGCACCTATACCAACAAGATCGACCGCAAGCACATCGATTTTCTCCTATGTGACCCCAAAACCGTTCGCCCCCTCCTTGGGATCGAGCTCGACGACAAGAGTCACAACCGCGCGGACCGCAAGGAACGCGACGAGTTCGTCGGCCAGGTGTTTGCGGCTGCCCAACTCCGCCTGGTGCACATTCCCGTTCGCCAGTCCTATTCCGTCGCCGAGCTCAATGCCCTGCTCCGCGCAACCACTGTCTCCAAATCCGCAGCAGCCCCAGTCCCGCCGCCTGCGCCCATCAGCCAACCCGCCCCCGCGCCTCAACTCGCCGCGCCCATCTCACAAGTCCCTGCACCGATAAGCTCACCTACATCCCCGCCCTGTCCCAAATGCGGCAGTGCGATGATACTCCGCACGGCAAAACGCGGCGACAACCAGGGCAACCAGTTCTGGGGCTGTTCCAATTATCCACGATGTCATGGCGTCGTGAAATACGAACCAGCAGCCACCCAACCGTAATTACTGGAAATCATCATGCCCGCCGCCAAGAAAAACACCCATCGCCCCGCAATTCGTATCGCCACCTTTTCGATTCACTTTCTCCCCGCCCCAGCTCCCTACTCAATCTCAACCGCAAAATAACCGATTCGGAACCTGAACGTGTTATAAATCGCGTAGGTTGATAGCCCTTTCGAAAGACAGGTGACCCAATGACGCGTCGCGAAAAACTCATCTTTTGGGGTGTGGCACTCTTCCTCCTTATTGCGTTTTTCCCCGTCTTGCCCATCTTGCTCTGGCTCGTGGGTTGGTACCTTCGCAAAATCCCTGAGAAGCGTCTGCCTTTTGCCGCCTACTTTAATACACAACAGCGTACCTTTTACAATTGGGTGGGCGATTTTATCAAAACCTGGTATCAATTGCCCCTGTTCCTTCTTTTTAGCGCGATCGCTATCGTCCTGGTAGGCTGGGTGATGATGTCTTTCAAGATCATCCCCTCAGAGGTGTTTGGCTTTGCCATTCCCAGCCCTTATGGCGCTACTATTCACATAACGGATTCAGCCAATGTGGACGCCGCTGAGTACACAACCGGCAGAAGCGACGAACCATACTGCTTCAAAAACCTCGCACCGGGTACCTATGTTGTCGCCGAGACTCTTCCTCCTGGCTTTCAAGCATCAACGCCGACCGTTGTGACAACCACCATCGGAATCGGCGGCGCCGCCCAGATTGCCTTTGGCGCGTTCCGTCCTCAGCCTGAGCTCAATACGACCCGGATCATGCCACAACCCGTCGCGCTCCGGCCCATGGCAACCGGGCCTGGACTACCACCGCAGATCTGTGTGCTCGCGTGGAATGATGCCAACGTAAACCTTGTCCGTGACCCCGGCGAGACTCTCCTGCCGGAATGGACGCCTCCCGACTGGGTCACACCACTAACCCTTCTCGTAGCAACGGCTTTGATCTTTGTCTTGGCCAACGTGAATGGCTTCACAATGGCCAAAATGTTGCATTGGGATGCCCTCTTCTGGCAGGCAGAACCGGCAGCAAAGACGCTCGTCGGCGAAACAGTCTACGAGCAAATGGATACGGAAGCGCGCAACAAGCTCAAGCGGCATATCATTGATACGATGATTGGGATCAACAAGATGCGCGTCATTGTGTCTGGAGGACAGATCACAACCGCCGTCGCGCCCGCAGGTGATCTATCCCGTTTTGGCGGTCCAGGCGTCCTGATGGTGCAGGAGGGTCACGCCGTTATCCTCGAAAGGACCGGCAAGGTCACGCGGGTTGTCGGCAGCGGCGTCACCTACCTCGATCCCTTCGAGCGTGTGAGCATGTCCGTATATTTACCCACACGCGCTCTGGAAGTCCATATCGTCGATGCCATTACCTGCGACCGCATGGTCCTCAAGGATTTCGAGTTATTGATTTTCCACCGGGTTGATCGAGGAGATCAAAGCCAGGCAAGCGGCCAATATCGATACGACCCCAAGATTATTCTCGGCAAAATATGGAGCCCCAAGGGCCACGATTGGGAAAGGACGGTTCAATCCATTGCAAAGAATGCGGCACGCGACGTCATCGCCGAATACAACTTTGCCGATATCGTATCGATTGCCGGCACAGCGCGTCTCAACCTGCGTCAAGAGTTTGCGTCCCGCATCAATGCGACCACCAAGGATTTCCTGGGGATCGAAGTCGTCGGCGCCACTATCGGCGCAATCGAGTGCTCGGACGAGGCCAAACGCGCCATGGAGCAAAAAGGCCTGAGTGAAGTAGAGCGCCAAACCCTGGTGTTAAGGGCAGAAGGAGAAAAAGAGGCAATGGCGCGTAAAGGCGAAGGACAGGCGCTGGCAATCCGTCGTCTTGAGGCAGAAAAATCCACCATTCGTAAAGAATTGATCCAGCAGTTAATGGAGCCCCTGCGCCAGATGACGGGACAGCCTCTAACGGACAAAGAAGTGGTGAAAGAGTATATCGAGGTTGTCGAGCGGCTATTGGAACGCCTGGAGACCACCATGGTCCGCGATGATCTGGATATGATCCGCTACGTCGAAGCGCTCCAAACCATCACCGCGGCGACCGGACCCAAAACCTTTATCGTCGGCGACACCAAAGGGATGTCTACGCTGGATCTCAGTTCCAGATAGATCCAAAATCGCTTGGCTTGAGGACGTGTCATGGATACGACACCTACCCACATCGAATATGCGCTCGAACCGCTGAATTTTCTGAACGATGCCCTCCCAACCGGCGGGGATACGTACCAGGAAGCCATTCGATCGTGCCGCGAGCAAAAACTCAAGGAAAGCCTCCAATACTGCTCCCAGCTTGACCAATTGGGTTTGGAATTGGGCAATTCCTATATTCAGGGTCTTGCTCAGATCTGTAGCGGGTCCGTCCGGTTTGCGCTGGACGCCAGGCATGGCGGCTGGGAACATGCCATCGAAGCCCTCCAGCAAAGCCAGCAGAAATTTCATACCCAGGCAGACAAACCATGCGAACATAACGAAGGGGTTGCCTGGCTGGCTCTCGGCCGCGTCTATGAAAAGCAATGTATTGAGCTTGGGATGAATCGATGGGAAAAGGCAATCGAGGCTTTTGAGCATGCACGTTCCGCATTTTTGGGAAAGAATATGGCGCTTTATGCGTCTGCAGATCGCGCCATGCACCATGTTGCGGAGGCCCAGGCGTCGACACACCATCAACAACAGGTCCCTGACCCGCAACCGGCTTCGCCATCCCCTGCCCCTCAGCCGGCATCCCAGCAGAAGGACCACAAAGCGAAATCTCGTTTCTGGTTCATTAAAGCTCCTTTCCGCGGCATGTCGAGAATGGTCCGGAGAATGCCGCGCGTCCTTAGCTATATCAAACACGCGCGTCGCCTCTCCACCCTCACTCGAAATTTCCATCGCCTATGGGACGCACTCTCCTTCAAGCGAATCTTTATTATTGAAGCAGCCTTTCTCGTTATCTTGGTAATCCTGCTGTTTTTATTCCGCGAATACCCTTCTTGGGATTTCGGCTTTGCCCTCGGAATTGCAGGCTGTTTGCTTGTAACAGGTATCGATTTTCTGTTGATTGAACAAGCTGGGCGTCTCTTGTTTTTCAATTCGAACAAGGCCGCCGCTGTGGTCGTATACCGTGGACGCGTCTGGGCTGAAACCAAACCCGGGCTGCATTTACTCCATCCCAACGCCGAACACCTTGAAGCTTTCATTACACTCAACCCCAGGGAATCGATACGACTATTGCAGGACTTGGCTCAGGGAGGCCTCTCTTTCAAGGCAAGCCTGAAAACGAACTATGCAATCGTAGATGCGGCCAGAGTCTGGACCGAAATCTCGACGAGTATCGAGCATCCCAAATTGCTCGGGATCAACAAGCCGGTACCAGCCAAAATGACGTTGGAACCAGTCGCGCAGTATGCCGAAAAGCGAATTGAAAGGATCGTGTGCGATGCGCTGGCCGAACTGGCAGCGGATGCTTCTCAACGCCACACTCTTGGCGAAACGGCCGACCTGAACCGGCATATCGGGAAATTACTGCGCGAACAATCCGACACAACAGGAATCCGTTTCTACCATTTGAGCATAGAGATTTTACAGCCCTATACCCCATTGTCCCCTCTCCAATAACTCTGCACGTAATAATAGCCTGTCATTCAGCAGGAGGAGTCCAGAATGGAGCCGCATCCCCTCACCCCACCCGGCAAGTACCCGACCGTAATCGACAACGTTCAGGAAGTCGCCCTGTTCGGGACAGCCGACCTCGCCTTCTGGCTGGAGTATCTGAAACCGGAAGGGCTCTGGCCCTATAATGACAACGGCCACGCCGAGGTCCTCATCAGCGCCACCGATCTGAAATGGATGGGGAAAAGATTCAACGAGTTCACCTTTTCCCTCTCGGTCTGCCGGAATCCGGACGACGGCGAGCGACACGGCCTCTATCTCGTCCACGCCTATAACTCTTCGAGCCTGCTCGCTTTCATGGAACGCGCCTTTTTCCAGACGCCCTACTACCCGGCACGTATTCAAATGCAGGCTAAACTACCCGCTTCGGCCGCGCTGGGCGAGCGGGACAACCTCACGCTGAGCATGAAAATGTCCGGCCAGGGATCCTGTCTCTCGCGCAGAGAGGACGTGTGGGAAGGGCCGCTTTATCTGCCGCGGTACATGACCAAAATGCGCGGCCCCGGGAATTTCTTTTTTGCCCGGCTCAGCGGCTATATCGAGACCTATCCATTTTCACCCTTGGATTCCTTCGAGCTCAAGCCATCGCGGGATGACCGGGTTCTCCAGTCCCTCGTCGAATCTCACTTTACCGGCCAAGAGTGGCGCATTCGCGCGAACGCCACCCACGCAAAATCGAAAACCTACCCGCGCAATGGAGTTTTGCCAGGATGAATTGCTCCATCTGTCATATCCAGCTTCAGCGCATTGATCTTCTCCAATCCGCGCTCCCGGCTTATCGCTGCCCCCAGTGCGAAGGCGTTTGGATTTCGGCCAACGAGTATTTGCGTTGGCGCCAGGCGCAGGGGCCCACCCTCCCCGAACGAGTCGCCGACATTTCCAACATCCCCAAGATCGACGTCCCCCAGGTTAAACTCTGCCCGGCCGACGGCCATTTCCTCCGGCGTTACCACGTCATCGCCAACGAGGAATTCTACCTCGACCGGTGCACCTACTGTAACGGCGTCTGGTTCGATAAAGGGGAATGGGATGTGCTGGTCGCGCGGAACCTCCACGACAAGCTGAACCAGTTCTTTACCCAGCCCTATCAATCGCACCTTCAGGAACAGGAAGCCTACACGGCGCTTGACCGGTTCTATCTGGGCAAGTTCGGCGAAGAGGACTATGGCCGTATCCGCGAAATCCGCGATTGGCTCACGAACCACCCAAAACGGGCGATGCTGCTGGCGTATCTGCAAGCGGAAAATCCGTACAAGATGTAATCACCGGCCTCTCGCCGCGTCGACGTGATCGACCACCTATATGTCACGCTGTCTTTACGCGCGCAAAAGATGCAGCGCTCAGTCTTTAGCGTGTCATCCACGGCAAAAAAATCTGGGGTCCGCCGCCCAGCGCCCATACATATCCATCATAACTCCCGACGACCACCTCCAGGCGGCCATCGCCCGCGATGTCGCCGATCGACGGCGAGTTCTGTGTCCGCCCGCCGAGCTGCCAAGTCCATTTTTCATTCCCCGTGACACCATCATAAAAGTGGAGCTTACCCCAGCACCCCGCCGGCAGCACTACATCGCGGTGATCGTCCGGGCCCAAAAGGCCGACCGCCGGCGACCCGCGCACGTTCCCTTCATTGTTAAAGTCGTGATGCCACTCGACCGCGCCGGTCCTGGTGAGCGCCACAATGCCGCCGACCACGCTTCCATCAAAACACTGACTCGGCGCTCCCGAAGGTCCCGGCTGATCGTTTCCTGTCCCATAACCCGCGACGATCAAAGGGTCCAGCCCTGCGCGCGGGAGGAGCGAAGGGGAGGACTTCCACACATCATAGTCGTTCCGTATCCAGCGCGGCGTAAAGCTTACATTTCCGGTAGAGAGATCGGCGCGCAGGCCAATCGCCGAGATACGAGCTTCACTCACCCGCTCGTCGGTGGCGAGCCAGCCAAAGACCGCCGTCGGCCCCTCACCCCAATCATAGACGAGGGGCGAACTCCGAATCACCGGCGTTTCGGTGATGGGAATTGTCGCATCGAGGGTGCGCAGCACGAGCGTACGCGTGAGGACCGTCGTCGAATCCGTAATGCTGCGCCAGGCGACAATCATTTCTCCGCCCCAGCTCCCCGCAATAATCTGTTTCTGGGTGGGGTTGTTCGGGTCGAGCGCCGCAATTGCCGGGACGGCGGAATCCATTTTGTAGGGATACTCGAACCCCCAATCGCGTGTAATCGTACCGGTGCCGGTGATCGGCAGGACGTGCAGCGACCCGCCATCGCCCAGGCAGTTGCCATTTGAATCGAGCGGACAGCTCGTCGTAATCACAACTTTTAATCCCGTGCCGTCCAGGTCTGCAATCGTCGGACCCGACTCGATATAATGGTGCGAGTCATAATCCCACAGCGGCAAGCCGTCGCACCCGCGCAGCGCGCGGATGTGCCCATCCTTGGTTGCAAAGATCACATCGGGCAGGCCATCCCCATTAGCATCCGCGACCGCCGGGCTGTAAGTATCCAGCCCTGGAAAGAGGGAACCGGTGACCGTGTAGAACCACATCGCACGGACGGGCGGGTTCTGCCCGATCTGGTCTTTTAGCACGACCACGCGATCGGGGATCGGTACGCCGTCGACCTTGAGCGTGTTCGGCGCTATCGGGTCGGGAGTCGTGGCAATCACTTCCAACTGACCATCTCCGTCGACATCCGCCAGGGGAAAGGTAGTGGTCCAACGAAAATTCGTGATGATGTTGGTGGCATCTACGTCAAACATCTTGTACTTCCAGCGGAGGTTGGGGCCGGATGGGCTGAAATTGCCAACGCCATCGGCCAGGCCCGTATGAGCAGCATCATGCTTAAACATGGGCCATGCAGCAGGTGAAGGGCGAGTTGGAGGAGGACAGGCGGTGGTAGGTATACCGGGCGCAGCGCGGGCATACAGGGGGATAACGAACGAGGCGAGGGTTCCCCAGAGACCAGCGAAAACGACAAGCAACATGACGAGCCGTCGAAACACAGTCCCTCCTGTATGGTACGACCAGTTTAAAGAACACAATAGCATTGTTTACCGCGAGGGTCAACGAATCCCCATTAAAGTTTTGTTAGAGTTCTCGATGGAGGAACCGGACCCGCGGTTGCATAATCAGTAAGCAATTTTGACCGGAATTGCCACGAAAATCGTACCTCCCGGCTCTATCCTGTAAACGTGCCGATGGGCTGTTTCGTCTTGTCACAGGAGGAACCATGCGTCCCAATTTGAAAATCACTTGCGATGCGCTCCCATGCACCGATGTCCGGCATGATGGCTTGATAATTCCGAACATCAACATCCGGCCGGCCGATGTCTCGATTATCCTCATCTCCGAAGCCGCGCCCGCCGACGCCGCCGACTATTACTATGCCGGCGGTCACGCGCTCTTTGAACAGACCACTGTTCAGGCATTCAACGATGCAGGCATCCCCGTCACCTCCATCAAAGACCTTCTCAAGCACGGCGCCTATCTCACCACCGCAGTCAAGTGCGGCAAGACCGGTTACGGCATCGCCGCGCCGACGATCAAAAACTGCTCGCGCCTGCTTGAAAAGGAGCTCGCGCTCTTTCCCAATGTCAAGGCTTATCTCCTCATGGGTGACGTCGCGATCAAGGCGGTGAACGAAATTGCCCGTCGCAGTGGGCAGCCGCGCGTCATCCCCGCCGGATCGACCTACAAGCTCCGCGGCCCCGAATATTTCTTTCAGGGCCGGCGCGCCTTTCCGTCCTACCTTCAGGCCGGGCCAAGCTTTTTCATCGAAAAGAGCAAGCGCAAAATGATCGCCGAGGATATCGCCGCCGCCTTCCAACTCTTGTCAGCCTAGCTCTGTGCTCGGCGTCTACTGGTTTGCCAGCGAACGCGTCCGGTTCAAGGGTCCGCGCACCATGACCGAAGCCGAGCTGGCTCGGATTGAAAAGGAATTTGCTGTATAATCAGAGTATGCTGCTACGCTGCAAACTATTCGGCAAGACCTACGAATTCCGCGACATCCGCGAGCTGATGGGCAAGGCGAACGAAGAGAAATCGGGCGACCGACTCGCGGGTGTTGCCGCCGCTTCCGCGATCGAGCGCGCCGCGGCCAAGTACGTCTTGAGCGAGGTGCCGCTCGCGGTCCTGCGCGCCAATCCCGCGGTCCCGTACGACCAGGATGAGGTGACACGCGTCATCGACGATGCCGTCGACGACAAGGTCTATCAACAGATCAAGGGGTGGACCGTTGGCGAGCTCCGCGAATGGATTCTCGACAACAAGACGACCGGCGAAGAGATCCAGCGCATCTCGAACGGGCTCACCAGCGAGATGATCGCCGCCGTCGCCCGGCTCATGTCTAACCTCGACCTCGTGTGGGGCGCCCGCAAGATTCGCGTGATGACCCACGCCAACAACACGATGGGGGTCGAGGGGACGCTCGCCTCGCGCAACCAACCCAATCATCCGACCGACGACCCCGATGGCATTCGCGCCGAAATCTATGAGGGACTCGCGTACGGTTCGGGCGATTCCGTTATCGGCATCAACCCGGTGGACGACTCGCTCGCCAGCGTCCAGCGTCTGCTCGACATGAGCTACAAGGTCATCACCGATTGGAAGATTCCGACGCAGAACTGTGTGCTCGCCCACGTCACCACCCAGATGGAGGCGATCAAGCGGGGCTCTCCCGAAGGCCTGATCTTTCAGTCGATCGCCGGCTCGCAAAAGGGGAACGAGTCGTTTGGCATCTCGGTGGGGATGCTCGACGAGGCGTATGCCCTGGCCCAAAAACACTGCGTCTCCCAGGGGCCGAATTTCATGTATTTCGAGACCGGCGAGGGGGCCGAGCTCTCGGCGAACGCGCACAACGGCTGGGACCAGCTCACCCTCGAAGTCCGCTGTTACGGCCTGGCCAAGCGGTACAAGCCCTTCCAGGTCAACTCGGTCGTCGGCTTTATCGGTCCCGAGTATCTCTACGACGCCAAGCAGATTGCCCGCGCCGGACTCGAAGACCACTTTTGCGGCAAGCTCAGCGGGATTTCGATGGGCTGCGACGCCTGTTATACCAACCACGCCCGCGCCGACCAGAATGACCTGGAGAACCTCTCCGTCCTCCTGACCGCGGCCGGCTGTAACTATTTCATGGGCGTGCCGATGGGCGACGACCCGATGCTCAGCTACCAGTCCAATTCGTTCCACGATGCGCCCACCCTGCGCCAGATCTTTCGCCTCCGCCCCCTGCCCGAATTCGAGCAGTGGTTGGAGCAGATGGGCCTCTGGAAAAACGGCATGTTGACGGAAAAGGCCGGCGACCCGACAATCTTTATCAAGTAGCGAGACCCGAAGGGTTTTTGGAAACCCTTCGGGTCTGGATGTACGCCAAGTGACATGGACCAGAAACAGATTGATACCCTCGTCGACATGATCGTCGCCGAGATCCAGCGCCAGGGTCTTGCCTCGACTCGATCGGCCCCTCCCCCATCCCCTGCAGGGAGAGGGGCAGGTTCCGGCGACAGCCTCACCCTTGATCTTCCCGACCTCACCATCCCGGAGCTCAGGCAGCGCGCATACATCCACAAGCCGGTCAAGCCGGACGCCTTGCGCGTGCTGATGGCGACGACCTCGGCGCGCATCGGGATTGGCCGCACCGGCCCTCGTTATCGCACCACGCCGCAGTTGCTCTTTTGGTCGGACCACGCCGTAACCCAAGATGCGCTGTTCAAAGAGATTGATCCGGCCCTCTTGAAACAGTTCAACCTCTTTGAAGTTCAGACAAAAGCAAAAGACCGGCAGGAATACCTGCTCCGCCCCGACCTCGGCCGGCAGCTTTCCGACCAGGCCAAAGCGACGCTCGCGCAGAAATGCGTCAAGCAGCCGGATGTCCAGTTATATGTCGCGGACGGGCTGGCAGCAACGGCAATCGAGCACAACCTGCGCGATATGTATCCCGTCATTCAGCAAGGGCTGCAGCAGGCGGGATTAAAGATGGGCACGCCATTCTATGTGAAATACGGGCGCGTGGGGCTGATGAACGATGTGAATGCCATTGTGGATGCCAAGGTGGTCGTCACGCTCATCGGCGAACGGCCGGGGCTGGGCCGCGCCGAATCGATGAGCGCCTATATGGGCTATCGCCCGCAGCCCGATTCGACCGACGCCGACCGGGACGTAGTCTGCAATATCTTTAACGGCGGCGCCAATCCGTTGGAGGCCGGCGCGTATGTCGTCGAATTCATTAAAAAGATGATTCAGAACCAGGCCAGCGGCGTCAAGCTGAAATTGAAATCGACGGAAAAATAGATTATGGCGATTCTCGATCCGATCAAGGCGACCGTGCTCGCCGTGCGGCTCATTCCCAACATCGACCCGGCGTTCGCAGCGCAGCTCAAGCTTGAACCGCGCGAGCGGAGCATCGGCTTTCTCACGACGGATATTGACGATGCGACCTATACCGCGATCGACGAGGCAACCAAGCACGCCGATGTGCGCGTCGCCTATGCCAAATCATTCTATGCGGGCTCGCGTCACGCCTCGGGGCCGCTATCAGGCGAGATTATGGCAGTGCTCGCCGGTCCGGACCCGGCCGAGGTACGCGCCGGGCTCAACGCGGCGCTCCAGTACATTCGCGACGAGGCATGGTTCTATTCGGCGAATGAGGATGGTTCGCTCGCCTTTTTCCCGCATCTCATCTCGCGCACCGGCAGCTATCTGAGCCAGACCGCCGGCGTGCCGCAAGGGACGGCGATGGCGTATCTGATCGCGCCGCCGCTGGAAGCGACGTACGCCATCGATTGCGCGCTCAAAGCGGCCAACGTCACCTTGCGCGTCTGGTTCGCCCCGCCCTCCGAGACTAACTTTTCCGGCGCGCTGCTGACCGGCGACCAGTCCGCCTGTCGCGCGGCCACCAAAGCCTTTCAGGAAGCGGTCCTGGAGGTTGCAGGACACCCGATCCAATTCTGAGAACGCCATTCCCCCCCTCTCCTGTTTAACGGGGGAGGGGTTAGGGGGTGGGGGTAAGGATAAGAGGAGCAGACAAGAATGGCAGATCGTAACCCGAACATGATCGCCCTCGGCATGGTCGAGACCCGGGGCCTCGTCGGCGCCATCGAAGCCGCCGACGCGATGGTCAAGGCGGCGAACGTCACGTTGATGGGCAGCGAATACATCGGCGGCGGCTTTGTCACCGTCATGGTGCGCGGCGATGTCGGCGCGGTCAAGGCCGCGACCGATGCGGGCGCCGCGGCGGCCAAGCGCGTCGGCGAGCTGGTGAGTGTCCACGTCATCCCGCGCCCCCATGAAGAGGTCGAGATGATTCTGCCCGACAAGAGCAAGGGCAATTTTGGCGGACGCTAGTCCCGTGAAACGGCTGGTCACCGCCGCCGATATTCGCGACTATATCCGATGTGGCGAGACACACATCGATCTTGGCCCCGACGATCTGGTCACGGCCGAGGCCGAGGATGTGGCCACGAATGCGGGGATCTCGCTAGTGCGCGCGACAGGCATGGCAGCGGTAGAGCAGGCACGCGTACAGGCCCACGCGCCCCGCGGCGATAAGCGCACAGTCAAAGTCGTACGCGGCGGGCAAGTCCCCATGGAGCCCTTTGCGTTCGACGTCAAGCGGCCGGATATGAACATTTGCACGACGGACGTCGTCACCGACAGCGACGGCTCGCCCATGGGCGCGGGGTTCATGAGCATGGAACAGGGGTCTTTCCCCTGGACGCTCAACTATGACGAGATTGATATCGTCCTCGAAGGCGAGCTCGTCATCCAGGTGGGCGACGAGAGCTATTCCGGCCACGCGGGCGACGTAATCTATATTCCACGCGGCGCGAGCATCCGGTTTGCCACGCCGACCCGCTGCCGTTTTGTCTATGTGACTTATCCCGCCAATTGGAACGCACAATAATCTGCAAAAAGGCTTGACCTGCCAGGGGAGAGACGGCATGGCATGCCGTCTCTAAAACCCTACTGGCCGAGAAACCGGAACGAATCCAGGAACAGGTACCCCTGCGCCTGCTCCTCCTGCCCTTGTGTCATGACGACAATGATCTGGTAGAGCCGGTTACCCCGAAAGAACATGCGCCCCTGCATCACCCCGGTGATAGACCGCTGCGAGTTGGGCGGAATCTCCCCGCTAAACTCCACTCCCGGCACCCCGTCCAGCGAACCAAACGTCCGCGAGATGAGCTTGCCGCTGACGTTTGTGACGGCGCCGTTCACGGCATTGCTCAACAGGTCTGTCACCCTGGCTTGACTCACCGCGCCGGCCGGATAATCCGCATAGCCAACCAGGTACGCGGCGCTCCCTTTGTTGTCCATGAACATGTGTAATTGAACGTGGCCCAGCGAAGAGTCGGCAGCCTGGACCTGCTCGGACGGCATGTTCGGCATGCTGATCGAAAACCCGCCCGCAGTGGAGGTCAAGGTCTTCCAGCCGACGGCGAGGGTCGGGGTCAGAGACAGCGTGGGGAAAAGGGTCGGCGCGGGTTGGGGCGTCGGAGTTGGCGTGATGACCGCCTCACGCGTCGGCGGGGAGGGCGATGCGTCGGGGGGCGCATTACACGCGGACAATGCCATCAGGGCAAGTGCGAATATCAACAAGCGTCTCATCCATTCCTCCTTTGGAGCTCGCCTGATTATATCGCAAACTCTTGCTGCGCGCTCCCGCGTTTTTCATGAAACCATCAGGGAGCGCTGCCGCTTGTGGCGCCAAGCAACAGTGAAATCGCGCCGCATAGCGCAATAAAATAGCACAGGCGGCTGAGCCAGCTCGTGCGCAAGCCGTAGTAAAGGCCGATGAATGGAACAAGGAAAAACAGGAGGACATAGACTGCACACGCGTCGAAATGGGAGTCCAAGAGGAACATCCATGCACCCCACGCAATCCCGATTGCCAGGGCCAGGACGATGATCGCGGGCCATAGATCGATCAGCATTTCCGCACCCTCCCTTTTTCCTGTGTTCGGGACCTACCCCCAACCCCCTCTCTGAATGGGACGGGGAGGAGTAGCGCAGAGTGAGAATCCGCCTATTCTCTTTATACCACACAACGGCCCGCGCTGCCTGACATCCGCCTGACGACTCGCGGCTACTGTAGATTGAACGCTCTTTCTGAAAAAAAAGGGTAACCGCTATCATAAAAGATACAATTCCTACACGGGGATACCCCGTGTGTTTCATTTCCCGCGTGCTATAATACGCCTATGGATACTGCGTCGGCGTTCCTGCTTTCACTCGTCCTCATGGTCATTGGACTGCTTGGCACGCTCGTGCCCGGCATCCCCGGAGTTCCGCTCGTCTGGGTCGGGCTCATCCTCTTTGGCATTCTCGACCGGTTGCAACACTTGCCCCTTCCTACCTTTCTCCTCTTGAACCTGATCGCCATCATTGGCACCAGCGCCGGCATCTGGGGCACGCAGCTCTGGACCCGCAAAAGCGGCGCATCCGGCTGCTCCTCGATGGTCGGCTCTTGCCTGCTCGTCCTCGGCCTCGTCTTTTTCACGCTCCCGTACGCGCTCTTGCTCGCCGTGCTCGGCGTCTTTGGCCTGGAGTGGCGCCGGCGCAGTGACGCCAAGCGCGCTGCCCTGAGCAGCTCCGCGTGGCTCATCGGCTGGCTCTTTTCCACGCTCATCGAATTTGGCGCCGCTTTTATCATCATTATCCTGTTTATCCAGGCTGTGCTCTCGTAAGCTTTGCCCCGGAAACCGACTTTTTTGTTATTATCTTCTTAGTCGTCATTAATCTGCCTCTAACCCTGCGGACGATAATAAGAGTGAGTAAGGAAAACGAGTAAACCCCAAAAGGCTAATTCAAGCGTTACTGTTTCTACAAGGAGCAAAACCATGTCAAACCGATCTATTTCAGGTTGGATACTAGTCATCGTTGCACTGGCGTTACTGGTTGGCATTGCCGGCGGCGGTGTCATGGGTGGCGCCGTTAGTTATTACGTACTGAGTCAGAACCATGCTGTGGGCGCCGTGAACTCGCCCGCGCCGCAGTTGGTCGCAAATCGCTCGACCGGCCAGGCGCCGGCGACCACCAATCTCAGCGTGACTGAAGACTCTGCTGTGATCGACGTTTCCAAAAAGGCTTCGCCCGCCGTCGTCACCGTCATCAACACACTTCAGGCCCAGCCCACGACGGGACGGCGCACGCGCCCCGTGCCAACCAATCCGTTCGGCAATCCGAATGGCCCCACCACGCCCAGTACAAATATCGCCGAGGGCTCGGGGGTGATTATCGACACGCAGGGCCATATTATTACCAATAACCATGTCGTCGACGGCGCACAAAAGCTGGATGTCGTCTATGCCGATGGCACCAAAGTGAGCGCCAAGCTGATCGGCGCCGACGCGATAAGCGATCTCGCCGTGCTCCAGGTCAGCGGCAATGTGCCCGCTACCCTCAGTCTGGGCGATTCGAACGCTCTGCAGATCGGCGAAACGGTCGTAGCTATTGGCAGCCCGCTGGGCAGCTATCGCGGCTCGGTCACCGTCGGCATCGTCAGCGGCCTGAATCGCAGCGTGGATGGAAGCGGCCAGGATGGACTCATCCAGACCGACGCCGCCATCAATCACGGCAACTCGGGTGGCCCGCTCGTCAATCTGGCCGGCCAGGTCGTCGGCATCAATACGCTCGTCGTCCGCGATACCCAGAGCGGGGACGTGGCCGAAGGTCTTGGCTTTGCAATCCCGTCCAATGTCGTCTCGTCAGTGGTCAACCAGCTCATCGCCCAAGGCAAGGTGTCCTATCCCTTTATCGGCGTCACCTATAACCAGATCAACCCGCAGAGCGCCGCCGAGCTGAATCTCTCTATCCAGCAGGGCGTCATCGTGCAGGATGTCTCGCCCGGCACACCCGCCGCCTCGGCCGGGATTCAGGCAAACGACGTCATCACCGCGATTGACGGCACCCTGATCGACGAGTCGCATTCGCTGCGCTCGATCCTTTACCAGCACCAGGTCGGCGATACGGTTACACTGACGGTCATGCGCAACGGCCAGACCCTGTCAGTCAAGCTCACACTCGCCGCACGCCCCGGCCAGACCAGCGCCGGCGCTCCCGGCTAAACATTCAGCCCGGAAAATCGGAAACGCCCCCTGGAACAGTTCACATCGTTCCAGGGGGCGTATGGTTTCCAGCGATTCTGCGCTTACTCGCCTTGATGCGGGGGATATGGCTTGTCCATGAGGGCATAGACCACCCGCAGCCAGTGTTCGATCGATTCGTTCTGCACCAGGTTGTACTGTTCATACCACGCCGCGCGCTGCGATTTGGGCACGAACGACTCGACCAGGTTGTCAAACACACGGTTCTGCGGCGATTCGACCAGGTGCGCGAGCTCATGCGCCAGCGAATGTTCCAGTTCATCCTGCAGCTGCTCTTCCACATTCAGCCCGATCCGCGCGACCCGCTCGGAATAGGACATGACATTGTATTGCTGATCCAATGGCAAGCGCCGGTACAGGCGCAATTTCACCACCCATGGCTGCAAGTGCAGCCGGTCAAACCATTCGACCAATTTTCTTTTTGCAAAATTCCGGTTCTTCATAGTAGACCCTGCCATCTCCAGGCAGCAAGATGCTTGCCGACAACCAATAATACATCACTTTGCAGGATATATAAAACAAAGGGTGATTGTACAGCGCGAGTCAAAAGATAAAATAAGGCCCTTCTGGAATATCCAGCTGGCCTTTTTCCTTTTTATCTGGGGACAAGCCGGACGTAAATATCGGCGGCAATCTCGTCGTCAACCGCGAATTGGCTATATCCGGCGTCAAACACGAATGAGGGGAAACGCTGTCTGAGTGTAATCGGGGCGCCGGGCAGGACCCCCATCGCCATCAGTTTGTTGACATGTGCGGAGTGATTGAGCTGTATATAGGCGATGCTCCCCGTTTGGCCAGGTTCAAGATCGCGCAGAGGGGCGATCAAGCGATTGACGGCCAGATTATGCTGCACCAGGTCATTGCCCCCCGCAGGCATCTCCCCATTGAGCGGCAATCCGGCCTGGCCTTCCTCTTCGGTGGCAATCCACAACGCTTCCAACAGTTCCTGTTCATTCTCGCCAATATTCATTTCAACGCTTCTCCTTTAGCAGGGCGAGCCACCGGCATCGCCCCTACAGCAGAGCGAGCACCAGGCATCGCCCTTACGCCTCGCGCCTTTTCTCGGCGAGGCGGCGAAACCATTTGAAGAGCGCCGGCTCGGGCGGCATCTCGTAGCCGCAGTGCGGACAGCGAATCAGGTGACAGCCCCGCGCAACCGGGCATGCGGCACATGCCACCGGGGCTGCGGCCGGATCAAATTCGCATCCACAAAAACCACAACGTATCATATCTACATCCTCAGCGCGGTCAGAATCCAGTTCAGCGCGCCGCCGACCGCAAACGCAAAGGGAAAGATAAAGGCCGCGATGGCCATCGCCGTCTTCCAGCCACGCTCTTTCGCCGTGACTGAGAACTGGGCAATACAGGGCACAAAGATCGTCATCGTGACTGTCGCCACGAGGAGTTGTGCGGCGCTCAGGCTGGCCTGCATGTCATACAAGCCAGCCGCGCCATAATCCCGACGGAAAAACCCAAAGAGGAACGCGACCGCCGTGCCATCTGGCAATCCCAGCCAGCGCACCAGCGGGACGAGCGCGTTGACCGCCACATCAAACAGGCCGGTAAGATGCCCCAACCAGATGACGACACTCGCCAAAATAAACATCGGAAAGACCTCGCGCAGGTACCACTCGATGCGCGTATAGGTCTTGACGAAAATATTGCCGAGGGTCGGCATGCGCAGCGGCGGCAGTTCCATGTAAAAGGTGGGCCGTTCGCCCGGCATCAGCTGCGCAGCAAGAAACCCGACGAGCAGCAGGATGCCCACGACGATAGCCGCCCAGATGGCGAGCAGGCCGGGCCGCCCGCCGAGGAGCGCCAGCATGACCCCCAACTGCGCCGAGCAGGGAATCGCCAGCGACAGGAGGATTGTGCTCAGGATACGCTCGCGTTTGGTCTCGAGCGTGCGCGTGACAATCGTCGCCATCGTATCGCAGCCCAGGCCGAGCACAAGCGGGATCACTGCGCGGCCGTTGAGACCCAACGGTTTCATGACACGATCGACGAGCATCGCCAGCCGCGGGAGATAGCCGCTGTCCTCGATGATAGAAAAGGCGATGAAGAAGGTTCCGACGATGGGCAAAATGATCGCCATCGCATAGCGCACGCCCAGCGTGATCATTCCATAGTCGCCGCCGAACAGGGAGCGCAGTGCTGGCCAAGGAATGACTGCATTCAGCGCCTGATTCACGACCGGATTGATCCACCCACCGAACACCGTCCCTTCAAGCCAGGCCACGAGCGTCTGCGCGCCCAACACGCCGACAAATTCATAAAGGAGCCACAGCGCGGCGATCAGGATCGGAATGCCGGTCAAGGGATGGATCATGGCCGCGCTCAATCGCTGGGCAAACCCCGACCGCCGGCGCTCTGGAAAAGTCACCGTCGAATCGAGCAAGTTCTGGGCTACGGCCTGCTGCTGGCGCGCGATCACATAGGCGAGCGGCTGACCGAACCGGGACCGAGTCTCCGCGACGATCCGTTCAATTCCTTGCGCCCGCGCCTCCTCCTGTTTGCGGGCCAGGTCCATCACCTCGGTGTCATTCTGCAGGAGTAGGAGCGCAATCGCCCGCGTGCTCAACTGATAGTGAGTTTCCAGCTGCGCCTGAAGCGCCGTGATCGCCTGTTCAATTGGGGCGGTATAAGAAATATTCGTCGCCGCTCGCGCCGATTTTTCGCTGGCGTTAGACGCGGGAATCTCCGAATGGCAACTGGATGGGAGCGCCACATCGGTCACCCCTCGGGCAGCTCTTAGCTCTCCCGCAATTCGATCGCGCAGCGCCACGGTCCCCCGCCCCACCGCCAACGCCGTCGGGACAACCGGGATGCCGAGTTTCCGTTCGAGCGCGGCCGTATCGACCTGCACCCCCAGCCATTCGGCCTCGTCCATCAAGTTCACGTCGAGGATGACGGGCAGCCCGGCCTCGCGTAATTGCAGGGTCATGGGCAGCATCCGAGGCAAATTCTTGGCGTCGACGACATGAATGACCACTGCGGGGCGCTCGTGGAGCAGGATGCGCCGGGCAACGCGCTCTTCTTCGGTGATCGGCAGCAGCCGGTACATTCCTGGCGTATCCACCACGCCGACTTCTGTACCGTTCGCTTTCCCCTTGCCGCGTGACACCTCGACCGTCGTCCCTGGATAATTCGAGACGGTGACATACGCTCCGGTCAATTTGTTAAAGAGCACGCTCTTGCCGACATTGGGGGTGCCGACGATGGCAACCAGCGGCAGGCTCTTTGTATCCTGCTGCCTATTCGAATGACAACTTGCCGCCTGTTCACTGGCGGCAACTTTCCGGTTCCACAATGAGATTTCCATGCACCTGTCCTCGCGCCTGCTCTATTTGCAAAATATTCGCAATAAGAGGGGACAAAAAAAGAGGGCCGGCGTCTATCTGGCGCCGCCCTTGCACTCGCCACAATATCCCTCGACGCACAGTGTGATGCGCATCAACTCGACGCCGAGATCGCGCTCGACCTGGCGTTCGAGCTGGGCCACGAGTGGCGATTCAAATTCAAGGACCGCACCACATCGTGTACACGTGAAATGATAGTGCTCGGCCTCGGGCCGGGATTCGAAATGCCCGTGACGGTCATCCTGCGAGAGATAGGTGGGGGTAATCAGCCTCGACTCTTTTAACAGAGCCAAGGTGCGATAGACTGTGGCAAGGTTGATGCGCGGGTTGCGCTTGCGCGCGAGGTGGTACAATTCTTCGGCATCCAGATGGCGATTGCTCTCCTGGATGATCTGGAGAATCACGACCCGCTGCCCGGTCATGCGCCGGCCCTGGGTATGTAACACGCCCCTCGCCTCTCGCAGTTTGCTACTCTCCATGCGCGCTGTCCCTTCAGATCTGTGTTCTTGCAACTCGTTCGCAATAATATTTTCCCGTCATCCGGTCCTAGTAAGGTCCAGGCCAGGTCCGAATTGGGTCGTAATTAATCTATTGCCGATTGCACGTTGCCGCAAGGGTCGTTTGTCCCCTCGGCGGGGAAACAATCTCCCGCGTTGTGGGGTTTCCCCGCAAGGCTAGGTTTTGACGTCGCCGAGAATCATAAAGGCGTAAAAAGCCTTGAATACGTGCCCGTAATCCTCGTGCGTGTATTCGACGAGGCGCGGCCCGATTCGTTTCGCGTCCGGCAGAAACTCTGCGCGGTCGGCCTGGCTGCTCCGCGCATACTGGACCCGCAGGGTGATCGGCGCAGCGAGGACGTACGGGAGGTGTGCGCGTGCGAGCGTTCGCGCGGCCGCCGAGCGGATCATCTCTTGCACCCGCGACGGGGCATAGTTAATGGCGGCAGATCGCGAGATCGCCTGTTTGACGACAACGGTTTCAAGGTGCTCGCCAAAGAATTCGCGGGCCTGGGCGCAGGCAGTCTGGTCGCCGGTCAACAGCGCAACGGGCACGCCAAAATACCCGGCCAACGCGCCGTTCAGCCCCGATTCACCTACCTCGATCCCATTCAGCCACACCCCCTGCACGGAATCCGGCCCCCAGTAGGTGTGATCGATCGTGGCCGGCGTCGAGCCGGCGCGCGCGTGATAGCCAATGAAAAAGACAGCGTCGAATCGACGGTCGATTCCCGCCATCATCGACCACATTTTACCCCCGCCGCTCAACAGCGTCGCCGCAGGGTGCAGGTCTTCGAGCATGAGATTTTTCATGCTCGAATGTGAATCATTGACGAGGATCTCCTGGGCACCCGCCGCGAGCGCGCCCTCGACCGCGGCGTTTACCTCGCCCATCATCAATTTACGCATCCGCGCCCACTCGGGCGTCAGCGGCTCGGTTTCGGCGCTGCTGACCACTCCGTTAATGCCTTCAATATCCGCGCTGATATAGACGTTCATCGCCTCTGCTCCGTAAAAGAATATTTGGAATCAGCCCCGCCGTTGCCACAGTTCGAGGAGGGCCCGATTAAAGCGGTCATTCTCAAGGAAAGATTTACGCCATTCGGGATCACTAATCTGAGCCGCCTTGTACATCAATTCGCGATAGCCCGCCTCAATCGCTGCCGCCGCGTCGGCGTGTTCGCCGAGCGCGTCAAATACCTCGATACACGTCTGATAAACGCTCATGGCATAATCCATTCCCGCCGTGCCATGGTCCTGCAGAAACGTCCAGACGAGATCAGCCTGCCGGCGCGCTTCTGACAGATGCCCCTGGGCCCTTGCGCACCGCGCCAGCCCGGCGGCGACCTCGTGTGCGAGCGGGAGCGCGCCGGCATCCATAAACAGATCGTGCGCTTCTGCAAATCGCTGCTGGGCGGCCGCGTGGTCTCCCGAACTCTCTAACACCAGGCCCAGTTCGTACAGCACGCCGGCCTCGCCATAGACATCCCCGGCGACAATGATCTGGGACAGCGCTTCCTGGTAGAACTGCTTGGCCGAGCGCGCATCGTCGCACAGCCAACAACTCTCGCCCAGGTTCCACAGCGTATACGCGCGCTGACGGCGCGCTCCGAGCGCCTGCGTAATCTGCACGGCCTGTTCGAGGAGGGGACGCGCCGATTTATACATACCGAGGTTGAGATACGCAACCCCAAGGTTAGAAAGTCCGACTGCCTCTTGATAGCGATTGCCCAGCCGGCGTTCGATCGCAATCTGCTCGCCGAGGAGTTGAGGGGACTTGCCCAGATCACCCGACTCGGAATAGCAAAACTCGGCGCGATAGAGGACAAGGGCAAGCGTCGCAGGGTCGCCCACCTTGCGCGCCAGTGACAGCGCCTGTTCCACGGTCGCCACCCCGATCGCCACTTCTCCCAACCGCGTCTGCAACATGGCCTCGATCGATAATGCCTTCGCCTCGACTAGCGCATCACCCACCCGGTGCGCGGCGGAGACGGCCAACTGCGCCGCCTCGAGTCCTTCGCGATAGTTCCCTTTCCGGCGCCGATCCTCAGCCTGCCGGTGATAGACCTCTGCCCGCCGCCGGTCGTCCTGCATGGCATTCGCAATCTGTAAGAGAAATACAATATCGGCACGCGCGGCATCGAGCTCGCCGAGAATTCCCAACGCCTCTTCGCGGCCGAGGAGCGCCTGCCAGCGCCGGTCTACATCGGTTGCCGGCGTCAAGCTCAGTACGCGGCTGTAAAAGCGCCTGGCCTCTTGCATCGCCCCCTGTTTGGCTGCGCGCTGCCCGGCGCGCAGGTACCAATTGGCAGCCGCAGTGGCATCACCAGCTCGCTCCGCATGTTCCCCAATCACGCCCGCAAATTCGTCCAGACGCCCGGCCCGCTCTGCCTGCGCCTCCCACCACCGCGCCGCTGCATGATGCCATGCAGTACGCTCACGTTTGAGCACACTCTCATAGGTTGCTTCGCGCAACAGGGCATGCTGAAAGCTCCACTCGGTCTCTCCCACCAGCGAGGACTCGGGTTGGCGCCGCACCAGTCCGCGCAATTGCAGGGATTCGAGCGTCTGCGCGCTCTCCGGTATCCCCAACGCCTGCACCCCGCCGGTCCAGAAATCTCTGCCAAAGATGGCGCCGCGCTGGAGCGTCGCGCGTTCGAGCGTCGAGAGCGAATTGAGCCGCGTGAGCAAGAGATGTTGCAGCGTCGCGGGTAAAGGCGATTCATTCAAGCGCGCCGGGACAAAGCGCCACGGCAAATGGCTCTTGTTGATAATGCCACGATCGACGAGCCAGTTCACCAACTCTTCAGCGTAATAAGGTACACCCTCGGTCCGCTCGACGATCAGCTCGACGATATCATCCGGAAGATTTTCAACCGCATCCAATAATTCGCGAACCAGTTCCCGGGTTGAGCTATCGGGGAGAGGCGCGAGTTGAATCATAGAGATAGAGATGGATGATAAGGACTGACCGGGGATAGCCGATGGGAGTTTATTATCAACGCCGGCCAGCCGGTAATCATCCGGCGCCCCGGTGGGCGACAGCGCGGCCGGCGGCGTCCAATCAGGTCGCGCCGTCCCGAGGATAAATAGACCATTTAACCCGGTTGGGAGCGTCGGTCCTGAACGGTCCCCTTGGCCGCGGGGCTCGACCTCATTTGCAAGCACAACCTGTTTTAGCCACTCCCACGACGCCGCATCTGCCCATTGCAAATCTTCAAGGAGAATCTCGACCATGTTCTCCTGGCGCATGGCAGTCAATAACTCACGGCTGACCACCCAGGCCCGGCCATTGACCTGCGTGGGATCGCCCCGCATCGCGCCAATGTGTGGACTATCCTCAAAAGGCAGTCCAAGCAAGAGCCCCAGCGCGTGCGCCGGTTCGACCTCGCTCGTTCGCCCCAATCGCTGAAATTCCTGCACCCAGCACGCCTCTGCTTCGGCCCGTGGCGCATCCTCGGCAATCTGAAAGCGATCAAACCACATTCTGCGAATCAGTGCGAACGGCTGGGCCAGATCCCCCGGAAAGGCGCGGGCGCGCAGCACGCGCACGGTCTCCTGGCGCAATTCGATCCAGTCGCCACAATCCTCCAAGAGGCGGGTCTTGCCGATGCCCGGCTCGCCGACCAGTTGCGCCCAGACGGCCCGCCGATTCTCGAATGCGTCGAGATAAGCCTGCTCCAGGGTCAAGAGCTCCCGCTCACGTCCGATGGTGCGGGCCTGAGCGCCGGCCACACCGCGCCGGGCCATGCGAAACGCGCGGCGTTTTGCGCGCCGAACCAGGTAGGTCTGCACCGGTTCGCGTTTGCCCTTGACGCTGAGCGGCGGGCACGGGGTCACATCGAACACACCGCGCACGTGGGAATAGGTGTCATGCGAAATGAGCACGCCGCCGGGGGGAGCGGCCGTCTCTAATCGCGCCGCAAGGTTCATCGCATCGCCGGTCGCAGTAAATTCCTTGTAGCCTCCGGCGCCAATCTCACCCGTCACGACCAGACCAGTGTGAATACCGATGCCAAGAGCAGGACGAGGCATTGGGGATTGGGCGTTCCCAATTTCCAGGCCCGAACTGATATCCAATGCCGCGCGGACGGCATTTTCGGGGTCCCATTCGCTGTACGCATGTGCGCCAAAAAGAGCAAGGAAACCATCCGCCAGGTATTGCGCAATCGTTCCCTGGTATTTTGCAATGACCGGTGTGATCCTGTCATAAAGGGCGCCGATGATTTGGCGCCACTCTTCCGGGTCCAGTTGCTCTGCCTGTGCGGCGGCGGTGGGGATGCCGGCAAAAAGAATGGTGATGAGCCGCCGCTCATCAATCGAGGGTAAAGGGGCCGGAGACTCTAGCGCGGCCAGCTGTGCACGCAGGGGAACAATTGCAGTTTCGACAACCGCATCGCCAAGGACCGGGCGCTGTGATTCAAGGATCGCGATGGTCGAGCGTATCTGGACAATTTGCGCCTGGGTCAACTCGGACAATCCTTCACCTCCTATCAACGATGCAGATGAACCACGCAGATTCTAATGCCGACCCCATCCCCTGTCAAAAGCCCGCTCCGCGGCGCATCACCATCATAACCCCGTACGAATGAAGATAAAAGGGCGTGGAATTAAAGCGTGGTAGGTCGATCCGCCGGTTAGAATTGACCTGCTCGCTCGTACATGCTATAGTACGCTTACGAGCAAGACCTATGCCTGAGAAACCGCCCGATCTGGGTCAATTATTCCACCAATTACAGCACGGCGAACTCGAACGTGACCAGCTTGCCACCGTTCCCCTGGACCCATCCCTTGCCTTGTTGCGAACGTGGCAGGCAGATCGCCTGGCCCGGACCTACGCCGACCTGCTGGAAAATCCGTCGTTTGCGCCTGCCTGCCAGTTCTTTTTGAGCGACATTTATGCGCCGCGCGATTTTAGCCAGCGCGACCGTGACGCCGAGCACATGCACTCGCTCCTTTCGCGGATCATGCCCGCGCCGACCCTGAAAGCGTTTACCGACCTGATCGAGTTGAACCGGTTGACTCAGGAGCTCGACGCGGCGCTGTGCCAGGTACTGGTCCAGCAACTGGGAATGACAGAAACGCTGACCGGTGAAATGTATGCTGAGGCCTACCGCTGCTGTGACAACCGGACGGAACGCGAATCCCAGATCCAGCTCATCCAAAAGCTGCTCATCGCCGTTGGCGAGGTCGCCCAGATGTGGGGCACTGGGACCGTGCTCAAGGTTGCCCGGGGCCCAGTCCACCGCGGGGGGTATGGAGAATTGTTCGATTATACTGAGCGTGGATATATTGCCTTTAAACCGATGCGCAATTACAAAACGTTTGCCGCCATCGTCGCCCGGCGCGAAAACGAAATCCTCAGCCGCATTTTCCAAGGCCACCCTGACCCATTTGCCCTCTAGAGACGCTCGTAAGGTGGGATGGATTGGAATACGCGCCGGTCCAGCTTTTGATTGACATGCGGCCAGTCAAGTTCTGCTATTTCGTGCTCGTCTCGCTCTGCTTGATTATCCTCACGCTCGCGATCGTGGCAACTAGCACGGGGCCGCATGTGTGGGATGACTCCTATATGTTCGTGCGCTATGCCGATAACCTCCTCGCACACGGCCGGTTGTCCTGGAACCCCAACGGCGCTCCAACCTATGGGCTGACGTCCATCCTCTATCTCGTCATTGTGGTCCCTGTTCGGCTCGCTACGCCATACCTCGCGGCCTTGACCGCATGGCTTGCCAGTGTCCTTGCCGGACTCGTTTTTATCTCTTTGCTTCTGCTCCTCGTCTATCGCACAGTGACGCGCGACCGCCAAGTCGGCGCGTGGCTGGTCCTCTTTGTGCTCCTTGCGCTCGCCCTTGCTATTCCCCAATTCGCGACACACCTTGCAAGCGGGATGGATACCACATTTGCATTGGCGTTTATCACGGCTTATTTCCTGATTGACAAATGGTATGAGTCTTGCCACTCCACAACAGCGGCCATCGCGATGGGAGTGTGGGGTGGGCTGGCCTTACTCGCCCGGCCCGACCTGTTACTCTATACGACACTGGTCCCCCTCTCCATCTTTGTATTTGCTCCCACTGCCCGCGACCGGCGGCAAGCACTCGGCATACTGGGTATCACCGCGGTTCTGGTCGGGCTGGAAATGCTCTGGACGTCAACTTACTTTGGGTCGCCAGTCCCATTGCCCTTTTATGCCAAGGCGATGCGAACCTATCAAGGAGTAATCTACGACCGGTACGCCGGGGTTGCGTTTCAAGAGTTGGGTAACCTGATTGGGAGCTACTGGTTTCTCCTGATACTCATTGGCGCCGAAATCACGCTGTACTTCAAAGATTGGTATAAAAGGACATCCGCCGGCGACAAGGGGATTTTGCTGGCATCGGCGCTTTTCATCACTTTTTATGCTTTCTTTGTTCTCCAGATTATGCCCTTTTCCGCTCGATTTTACTATCCCGTGCTACCCGCACTGCTCCTCCTCAGTTCGCAAAGCCTTGTGCGTCTGGGCCGTAAACTATCTGCCGTGGTCCAGCGGTCATCGCGCACTACCATGCGGGGAATCGGGGCGATAGGGGTCGTGATCTTGCTTGTCCTTTTGGGGCTTGCCACGCGCCCTGTTCTCCGGGTGTTACGGGATACAGCCCAGCAGCATCTGCTCGGTCACTTTGCTTTTTTCGAGGATTATGGGGGAGAGTGGCCGTACGAATGGGCCGGCCTAGAAACCCTCTCGAAGCTACCCGACGACATGGTAATTGCCACTACAGAGATTGGAGTATTATCGGCCGCGAACCCGCGCAAGACCGTGGTAGATATGGCAGGGTTGAATGAAACAGGTTTTGCTCATGATGGCTTTTCAGCCAACC
>JBAVQS010000348.1:0-74228 GCA_049694275.1 Anaerolineae bacterium
GCGCCGACCCCGGCGATCAACCGATTAAAGAAATGGGGACTGTCGTTCACCCAGGTCATTTCGAGCGCGACCATGACCTCGCCCTGCGTCTCGGCGCTCATGACCGGTTGCTATCCGCACGTGACCGGCATCCATCAACTGCGCGGCGACACTCTCAACCCGGCGTTGCCCACACTGGCTGAACTGCTCCAGGCCAACGGCTACCGGACCGGCGCCCTCGTCACCGGGCCGCTCTGGGAAGGGCTGGGAATCGAACGCGGTTTTGAGCACTTCGAATATCGCAAGCCGAGCCCACAGCTCTCGGCCGCCTGGCGCGACCGGATTCGCGAGTGGAGCACGCCAGGCGAGGACACGCGCCCGTGGTTCCTTTACGCCCACTTTTTCGACCTGCATGCGCCGCGCGTCGTCGCCCCCGAGTTTGACCGGAGCGAGTTTGGCCCCACCCTCTACGAGCGCGCGGTCGCCAGCCTGGACCGCCGGTTCGCCGAAATTTTTGGGGCGCTGGACTGGAAGAACACGATTGTCGTTCTGCATGCCGACCATGGCGAGGCCTATCCGGAAACGGCATGGCTTGAGTTTCGCGAAAAGATGTGGCAGGATGTCCTCCTCGGGCACAAGCCGCCGTTGATGCGCGTCGGCATCAAGCGCGACCCGACCGTACGCGCATGGACCGGACTCAAACGGCTCACCCGGATGGGGCACGGCTTTGGACTAACGGAAGGCCAGGTTCGCGTCCCGCTCGTCATTGTCGGCGCCGAGGATACCCGCGCGGGAGAGGAGATTCCGGCGCAGGTCCGGCAGGTCGATATTATGCCGACACTGCTCGAGTTGGCTGGAGTGATGCCGCCGCTGCAATTATCAGGCCGGAGCCTCCTGCGCGTCGTCGAGGGAAACGAGACGGCGATGCGGCCGGCCTACATGGAAGCCCGCTGGTTTGGACGCGATCCCAACTTTTTCCTGCGGGGGCTGCGCACGCCTGAATGGAAATACGTCGACTCCCCCATCGACCCGCGCGTCCATCCCCAGCTCTATGCGCTCGCGGCTGATCAAAAAGAAAAGCGCAATGTGCTGGCGCAACATCCCGACATCGTCGCCGAACTGCGCGGCCTCATGGACCAGGAGACCGCCGCGCATGCGCCAGCCGGCGCCGCTCAAGCCTGGACGGCCCAGGAGAGCGAACTGGTCGAAGAACGGCTCCGCAACCTCGGATATTTCTGATGACTGTCGCATCTCATCGTCCCACGCTGGCCGAACGGGTCACCAGCGCCATGTTCTGGAACTCGGCGCTCCTGCCCGTCAAGACCGCGCTCACCATGCTCTCGTCGGTCATCGTCGTGCGCTCGCTATCACAAACCGACTATGCCCTGTTTGCCGATATCCTCGCGCTCCTGGCGACCATCGGCACCTGGTCGGACCTCGGCATTGAAAACACGCTGCAAAAATTCATTCCAGAGGTGGAACAGCGTTTTGGCCGGCGCGGTCTGGTCCAGTTCATCACGATCCTGCTGGGGTTCAAGTTTACCCTGCTGGCGGTCGTGCTGGGCGGCATCTATTTCTACTGGGACACGGTCGCCGCGTCAATTCACCTGGAGAGCGGACCTTCGCCCTATTTTCAAGCGCTGGTGCTCTTGCTGGTGCTGGGCATCCTCTCCGATTTTGGCCTCGAATTCCTAATCACCTATTTTCATCAAAAGGCCACCAACAGCCTCGACATTATCTTTGCCATTGTCCAGCCCCTGCTCGTGATCCTGTTCGTCTGGTTCGGATGGGGCGTGCCCGGGGTCCTTTATGCGCGTGTCATCGCGACCTTGGTATACGTCCTGTTCGCGATTGTCTTTATTGCGCGGCTCTGGGGCCAACTGGCGCCGGCCGCGGAAATCAAGGGGCACTGGAGCAATCTCTGGCCGCGCTTTTCCCGGCAGTCGCTGGTCCAGTTCCTGAGCAATGGGGTCTCGTATTTTTCCGACCGTCCCTATGTCCTCATCGTGCTGACATTTTACGGCGACGTCGCCTCGGTCGCGCTGTTTGATGTTGCGTTCCAGCGCGTGCTGACGCCGATTCGCCAATTCCTTGTTTCGTCTCTTTCGGGCGTCCCTTTTCCCCTGTTCGCCCGGCTTTACGTCAAAAAGGATCTCGTCAAACTCCAAGAGGCGTATGCCTCCCTTTCGCGCTTTATGACGCTGATGTTGGTCCCGTCGGCGGCCGGGCTCTGCATGCTCGCGCCTAACCTGATTCGCCTCGTTTTTCAGGCGCGCTACGAGCCCGCCGCGGCCGCGACCATCATCCTGGTGATTACCCTTTTTGGCGAGTCGCTCTTTCACCCGGCGCAGCTCGTCGTGCTGGCATTCGAAGAAAACCGCATCTTTCTCGCGGCGCGCCTGATTACGATTGTCGCCGCGCCATTGCTCTTTCTCTACGTGCCATCTTTTGGGGCGGCCGGCGCCGCGCTCGCCATCGGCCTGCCGCGGCTCTTGTCGCGGCTCTATGCCTCGACCGTCGTCCAACGAAAATTCAAGCTCTCCTTCCCTTCGCGCTTTTTTATCAAGGTTTCGCTCGCATCCCTGCTCATGTCGGCGGCAATGGCGCTCCCGATCGGCTTTGACCGCCCGCACGATACGCCCGAGACTATTATTCGCACGGCGCTCGCCTTTGTCGCCGGCGCGGTTGTCTTTGTCATTGTCTTTAAACGGATGGGCAGCATCGAAGCGACCGACCGCGAACGCCTGGCGACGCTCAAGATTCCATTCAAACGCTATTTACTCGCGTGGCTATAAATATGTCTCGTCTTGCACTTTTCGATTCACTGATCTCGCCCGCAAAACGCTCGACCCTGCGCCAGGGACTCACGCGCTGGGCGCGCGGCCTGGACCCGATCAACCCGTCCTATCGCAATTTCGACGCGCCGATCGTTCTCGCCGGCGCGGCCCGCGGCGGGACGACCCTGCTCGCCAACCTGGTCGGCGCCCACCCGCGCATCACCATCTTTCATGAGCGATTCACCATCGGCAAGGATTCGTATCAGGATACCTTTGGCTCGACCGTCGGCACGGCCGACCTGCGCCAGGCGTTCATTCGCTATTTGCCCCACGACCTGAAACAACAAAATCGACGCTGGGGCGTCAAAATCTGCACCTATCACTGGCAGCGCGCAGATTACGACCGGTTCCTGCGCGCCTTTCCCCGCGCCCAGTTTGTATTTGTGCTGCGCGATGGCCGCGACGTGCTTCTGTCGATGCTCAAGCGCTCGAAAATCTTTCGCACGCCGGAGCAGTGCGCCACGCGCTGGCTTGAAAGCGTCGAAGTGTACGACGCGCTCTGCCAGAAACTTGGAGGGCGCATGCTCTCCTTTCACTATGAGACGCTGACGGCGAATCCCGAGGCGGAGGTGCGCACGATCTGCGAATTTCTCGGCGAGCCATTTCGGCCCGAGATGCTTGACCCCCAAACTTGGCCGCGGGTCGGCTCGTACGAAATCGCCCCGGTCACGGCGGATCGAGTGGGCAAGTGGAAAGAGCAGGGCCTGCCCGAGCTGCCCGCCGAATTGGAAACGCGCTTCAAGACAACCCTGCGCCGGCTGGGGTATACGGAGTAGAAAATGGGCAAGTATCTGGTTACCGGCGGCGCCGGTTTCATCGGTTCGCACCTCGTCGAGGCGCTCGTGGCGCGCGGCGATTCGGTGCGCGTGCTCGACAACCTCGCCACCGGATTTCGGGAAAATCTTGCTGTGATCGCAGACCGCATCGAGTGGATCGAGGGCGATGTGCGCGACGAGGATACCGTCCGTGCGGCCCTGCGCGACGTCGAGGTGGTCTATCACGAAGCGGCGCTCCCCTCCGTTCCGCGTTCGGTCAAAAACCCGCTCGACTCGAACAGCGCCAACATTACCGGCACGCTCAATGTCCTCACCGTCGCGCGTGACAATGGCGTGCGCCGGTTTATCATGGCCTCCAGCTCGTCGGTTTACGGCAAGAACCCGGCCCTGCCCAAGCAAGAGACGATGCCGACCGCGCCGCTCTCGCCGTATGCCGTGACCAAAGTGGCCGGCGAGATGTACGCGCGGGTCTTCTCAGAGCTGTACGGGCTGACGACCGTCTGTCTCCGCTATTTCAATGTCTTTGGCCCGCGCCAGGACCCGACAACCCAATATGCCGGCGCCATTGCCAAATTTATGACCTGCGCCCTGCGAGGTGAGCCGTTCCCCGTTTACGGCGATGGCGAACAGTCGCGCGACTTTACCTTTATTGAAAATGTGGTCCGGGCCAACCTGCTCGCCGCGGCCGCGCCAATCGACGGGCATGCGGTCATGAATATCGCGTGCGGCGAGCAAACAACCCTCAACCAGATCATCGCACTCTTGAATGAGCTAACGAGCCAGCGTCTCCCGACTCACTATAGCCCCCCGCGCGCCGGGGATGTGCGCCATTCGTTGGCCGCCATCGATTGCGCCCGGACCCTCCTCGGCTATCAGCCGCACATTACACTACGGGAAGGGCTGGAACGAACGCTGCAGTGGTATCGCTCTCGCCTCTAGAATTTTATGGGAAAACTTCGATCAACCCGGGTTGAAAACCTGCTTGCGCAGACGCTGAACGAATTCATCGCCCTGCCCCAGGCGCGCGTCCTCGATATTGGCGCGGGCCAGGTCGTCGAAAAGAATCACCGCGCCGGCTTTCACGATCTGGCCGAACGATACGCGCGGCTGATGGCAACCGGGCATTACATCGGGCTGGAGATTGGCGCGGAATCGAAACCCGCAGTCGTCGGCGACGCGCACCGGCTCCCCTTTGCGGACGGCTCCATGGATGGCGTCCTGATGGTTTCCGTGCTGGAACATCTCTATGACCCGATTCGAGCGGCAGACCAGGTGTACCGGGTGCTGAAACCGGGCGGCATCTTTTTTAGCTATGCGCCCTTTTACCATCCTTACCATGCCTCGCCGCACGACTATTTTCGCATGACAACCGACGGCTATCGCTATCTGCTCCGCGATTTCCGCGAGGTCAAACTCGTCTCGGGCGGGAACTATATTGCCGTGCTCAACGACATCGTCAGTTACCCGCTGACTCGCTCCGGGCGCATCGGACGCGCACTCAGCAAACTCGTCGAGCTGCCGCTCGGGCTCTTATTTCGCGCGTTCGACGACCGCACCGGGACCAGGGTCGCCGTTGGGTACGGAGCATGGGCGCGCAAGTAAAGTTAACCTACGTCGCGTATTCGCCGCTGGATTTACAGTCGGCGAATTCGATCCAGACCTACAACACCTGCCGTGCGCTGTCCGAGCGGCTGGGCGCCGATCTCACTGTCATTGTCCCGCGCTTTGGGCTCTCGGAAAAGGCGCCACCCTTTCGCGTCGTCCAGTTTCCGCGCATCCCGGTTAACAAAATCTCGCGCCTGCTCAAATCGGCCATCTGGAGCTATATCGAGCGAACGCTCTATGCCTGGCTCGTCGTCGCTTATCTCTGGGCCCATCCCGCCGACGTCATTTACTCGCGCGACGTCATCTGCGCCTTTTGGCTCGTCCTGCTCGGCCTGCCCGTCATTTACGAAACGCACGACCTTGAAGCCCTCCATCCCAGCAAGTTCAAGGGAGCCCGCCTCTCCCGCTGGCTGGAACGAATCGACGAGCGAACCTTGCGCGGGGCCGCGGCAGTCGTTTCGCTGACACAGACCTTCAAGAATGAACTGGTCCGTTGGGGATGGCAACCCGAGACGTGCGTGTTTGTCGTGCCCGATGCCTTTGACGAAGCGATCTATTATCCACGCCCTCAGCAACTGGCCCGGGAGCGGTTGGGGCTCCCCGCGCAAGCGCTCGTCGCCGGGTATGCGGGCATGACCTTTGCCTATCGCCGCCTCGACCTCCTGCTCGACGCGCTGAAAACGTGGAACGAGCCGCGCGCCCGCGCGCTGATTATTGGCGGACGACCATTCGAGGTCAAGGAGCTCAAGGCTCGCGCCCATGAACTGGGACTGGAGCATGTGGTCGAATGGCGTGAGCGCGAGCCGGCGGCAGCGGCGGCCGAGGACCTGAGCGCGGCGGATGTGCTTGTGATTCCAGATACGGTGACCGATGCAACCGCCTCGCCGCTCAAAATGTTCGAATACATGGCACTCGAACGCGCCATTGTCGCCGTGGACCGCCCTGCTTTACGCGAGATTCTCGGGGACGATGCCGAATTCTTTCGTCCCGGCGACGCGGCTGATTTCGCGCGCGTCCTCTGCGCCCTGGCAGCCGCGCCGGACCGCCGGCAGGCCCTCGCCGCCGCCGCCCGCGCCCGGGCAGCCAACTATACCTATGGGCAGCGCGCGGATAGAATTATTACAGCTTGCCGGACGACCGTCTCGCGGAGACCCACGGTCGGCAACCGCCAACCGCCCACTGGCGCAGCACACTGAGCAAAAAGGCTTTCCAGGAATAAACTTGTGGCTACTCCATCTCCAACAGCAAACAGCCAACACCCGGCATCGAATATTCAGCATCCTGCGGTCAGATTTCGCATCTCGCATTTCGAAATACGTATTTCCTACGCCTGGCTCCTGGCGCTGGTCTTTCTCATCACCATCCCGCTTCTCACCCCACGCGTCGCCGCGTCGGATGAAATCGAGTATTTCTCCTACCTGCACTCGCTGGTCTTTGATCACGACCTGAATTTCCTGGACGAGTACCAACACTTTTGCCAGATCGATCCGCAAGAGTGCATCGCTTCGCGCTTTCAAGAAACTTTTATCGACAAGCACACGGCGACCGGCCTCCAGATCAATTTCGGGCCGATGGGGAGCGCGCTCCTCTGGCTCCCGTTTTACCTGCTGGCGCACCCGGTCGCCCTGGCCCTCCATGCAATCAATCCGGCCATCGCCGCCGATGGTTACTCGGCGCCCTACATCGACGCCATCTCGTTCGCCTCGCTCCTTTATGGCTGGCTGGGCCTCCTGCTCGCTTTTCGCCTGGCGCGGGAATTCGTCGAGGAAAAAATTGCGTTCGGCGCTACGCTGGCAGTCCTTTTTGCCACGAACGCCGTCTATTACCTCTATGTCGCGCCGGCGATGAGTCACGCCGGTTCGCTCTTTGCTTCGGCGCTCTTTGTCTATGTCTGGTATCGCTCCCGCGCGGCTCGCTCCGCCGGGCGCTGGCAAGCCTGGGCCCTGCTCGGCGCCTGCGGCGCGCTCATGACCATGGTCCGCGAGCAGGAAGCGATCTTTGTGCTGATTCCGTTGATAGAGAGCGCGATTCACCTGTCTCCGTCCAGGGTGCGGGTGCAGTTTCTTGGTCTCGCCACGATGGGTTTGACGTGGTTGATCGTATTTGTGCCGCAACTGATTGTGTATAAAATCTTGAATGGTGATTTCCTGCCCGCCCGGGACGTGACCCAAAAGTTCACCTGGGACGGCGCACACATTGTCGATGTGCTCTTTTCCAACCTGCACGGGCTCTTTTCCTGGACGCCGCTCACACTCCTGGCCGTTGCAGGGCTGTTCCTGCTCTGGCGGCGCGATCGCGCGATAGCCCTGGCATTCATCCTGACCTTTGCCGCCGAAGTCTATCTACTCGGCTCGTTCTCAACCTGGTTCGGCGGCGCAGCGTACGGCATGCGGCGCTTTGTCAACTGCACAATCCTTTTCGTCGTCGGGCTTGCGCTCCTCGCCGACGCGCTCAAAACCCGTGTCCCATTCAAGGTCCAGATCGCGCTCGCCGGGCTCGTCGTTTGGTGGAACCTGTTCTTTATCGTCCAGTTCGCCACCGGTATGATCAGTCGTGACAAGCCGGTCGATTTCGCCGTACTCGCCTATAACCAGTTATTCGTCGTCCCACAGCGCCTCGCCGGCATCATCTGGCGCTTTATTACGGCGCGCGGGACCTTTATGAAAAAATAGACCAGCCCAACCATGCCTACCCGAACCATTTATCTTGTCCGCCACGGCCAGCAGGCCGAACCGCACAGCTATGCCGGCCTCGGCAACCATCTTTCCGAGGTGGGCCGCAAGCAGGCCGAATATACGGCCGATTATCTTGCCAATATTTCGATCGACACGATTTATCACAGCACCATGCTCCGCGCCGCAGAGACCGCCGCGGCCATCGCCAAACGTCACGCCAGGGTTCCGGTCCACCCCTCCCGCCTGCTCTGGGAAGGGGTGCCCTATCTCCCGGCCACCGTCGCGCAGTATTTCTCTGATGTAACCGATGAGATTATCCAGCGCGATCGGGCGCGGTTCGACCGGGCATTCGACCGCTTTTTCCATCCGACGCGCAAACCGACCACCGACGTGCTGGTCTGTCACGGCGGCATCTCGCGCTATCTGATCTGCCGCGCCCTCCACATCCCGCTCGACATGTGGGCAAACCTGGAGTTTAATAATTGCGGGGTGACGCGCGTCATCATCGAGCCCGAGTTCGCGCCCGAGCGCGACGCCGTCTTGTATAACCTCAACCTCATCGACCATATACCCGAAGAGTTCCGGACCTTTATTTGATTCAGAATTTCGAGTTCTGAATTGTGAATTTTGAAATGTTCTCTCCCGACCTTGTTCCGCTTCTTCGCTGTCCCAGCGACCGCGCGCCGCTCACATTAAGCGACCGGGCGCTGGTCTGCACCCGTTGCGGCGAAAGCTATCCCATCCGCGACGGCTATGCAGAGCTTTTGCCGCACGAGAATTTCGAGCACACAACGCAGTATAATGACGACGAAGGAGGACATATTCTCGACTACCGTGAGATGGGGCCGCCCCTCCTCTCGGCCAAGATCAAGAACGACCTGCTGGTCGATTTCCTGCGCCCGACCCGTGAGGACATCGTGCTCGACCTGGGATGCGGCAATGCCAAGTTCGCGTACTGGAATCGCGAGCGGTGCAAAACCCTGCTCGCGCTCGATCTGGCCCCCTGGTTTGCCGACGCCGCGCTCGCCGCGGTTCCACTCCTGCGGGGGGATATTCGCGTCCTCCCCTTTGGGGACGCGACCTTTGACAAGGTCTATTCCATTGATGTGTTTGAGCACCTGACGGCGAGCGATATTGCGCGCGTGCTCGACGAGGCGCAGCGCGTGCTCTTGCCGGGGGGCAAGCTCTTTATTTTTTCCAACACCAAAGAGCGCCAGACCCTCTCCTGGGCGATGGCCCCGCAGCGCGCCGTGACCAACTGGCTCAAGCGACGCGGCGCCGTCGATTTCCGTAGAGATGAGTGGCGCAAGTCCGACCACGTCAAGGCCATTGCAACGTACGAGGAATTGCAGGCAACGCTCGCCGCGCACGGCTTTACCGTCAAGCGCGTCGCTTTCTGGAATGGCATATTTCAGGGGTGGGTGGAGAATGTAATCGTCAAGCTCGGCGAAGGGATGTTGAGCAAGCGGGCGCGTGGCCAGGATGTGCTAGAACAGCAAGTCGTCGCGCGCCAGCAGGTTCGCGCTGCGCTGCGCTCCGACCGGCGCGCCCGGTTCTATGCCCCCCTCGCCGCCCTCACCGCGCTCATGAGCCTCGACCTGAAACTCTTTGGACACCTGCGGGCAGGTCCCTATTTCCTGCTGGCGGAGAAGGCCATGTAACAAGTAAACAGGTAAACAAGTAGACAAGGGCCAACGCGCTACGTGTCTACCCATTTACCAGTTTACCCGCCTACCATTCAATGAACCTCCTGTATGTCGCGCTCAAGGAATCGATTCCCGGCTCACATGGCGGGGCCGTGCATGTGCTCGAAGTAGCGCGCCAGTTGACGCGCCGCGGGCGCCACGTGACCGCCGTCGTGCGACAACAGCCCGGCCAACCTGAACGGGAGACGCTCGACGGATTTGACGTGATCCGCCTGCACTTGCCCAATCAGTACCTCCTCTTTACCGCCGGGGGCGCGGTGACGCGCCTGGCGCGCACGCTCGCGCCCGACGTCGTCATGGAGCGCTATTACACCTTTTCCGGAGCGGGGCTTGCCGCGGCGCAGGCGCTGCATCTCCCTTCCCTGCTGGAGGTCAACGCCCCAATCGTCGATCCCCCCGGCACAGCCAAAGCGCGCGCCGACCGCTTTCTACTCGGATGGATGCGGCGTCGCGCCCTGGCTCAGGCGCAGGCTGCGACGCGCATCGTCACCCCGCTCGCGGCAACCATTCCGAACGAGATTCCACGAGACAAGATTCGCGAAATCCCGTGGGGCGCCAATGTCGAGCTGTTTGATCGCGCGGCGCTCGACCCGGCGCGTCTCTCCGCACTGGGCGCCCGCCTCAATCCACAGAACCGCCCGGTGGTCACCTTTCTCGGGTCATTCCGGCGCTGGCATGGCATCCGCGAGTTTCTCGATATGGCGCAGTCCATCGCCGCCGCCCGCGCGGACGTCCTCTTTATCATGATCGGGGCTGGTGAGCTCCTTGCCGAGTCGCGGGCCTGGGTCGCGGCGGCGGGACTGGGAGAGCGCATTCTGCTCACCGGCGCGGTCCCCTATGCAGCGGTTCCCTACTACCTGGCCCTCGCGCAGGTCGGCGTTGCGCCGTTCAACACCTCGGTGCATCCCCCTTTAAAGCTCGGCTTTTACTGGTCCCCGCTCAAGGTGCACGAGTATATGGCGCTCGCGCTGCCGGTCGTCACCATCGATGTTTATCCGCTCAACCGGATGGTGCGCCACGAGCAGGAAGGGCTCCTTTATCGCGAAGGGGATGCGGCGGCGCTCCGGGCCCATGTCGAGCGGCTCGTGAATGATCCGGCGCTCGTGCAGCGCCTCGGCCAGGCTGCACGACAGCGTGTCGTCGAGCACCTGTCGTGGCAAAAGCATGCCGAGTTGCTCGAAGGGGTCCTGAACGAATGTCTTGGAAAGGAAAATCACACCTATGTTGCCCTGGCTGGGTGAACAACTCACCGCAATTTACGGTCCCTTCCGCCTCCTCACCTCTCACCTTTTTCTGATTGGCCTGGGAACGGTCGCCGCTTGCCTGCTGACCTGGTACCTCTTACCACGCTGGTGGCGCCACCTGCCGCAGGATCGCGGTCGCCCCTTTGCCGTCGACGCCACGCACAGCGTGGGCAAGCCGGTCGGGGCAGGAATGATCTTTGTCCCGATCTTTCTCATCATCTCCATTCTCGTCATCCCCATCAAGCTTTCCCTGCTGGTTGCGCTGGTCGCCGTCCTGCTCGCTTCACTGGAAGGCTTTATGGACGACCGGACGCATGGCGGCTGGAGCGAATTGCGGTTGGGGATCATTGACGCGGCAATCTCGTTGCTCGGCGCGGCCGCCGTCTCCCAGTTCAAAGATTTCGAAATCTGGCTCCCTCTGGTCAAGAGCACCCTGTTCATCCCCCCCTGGGTTTTTATCCCGCTCGGCGCCGGCCTCATCTGGCTCACCATCAACTCGACCAACTGTACCGATGGCGTGGACGGGCTCTCGGGCAGCCTCTCGCTCTTGGCCTTTGCCTCGCTTGGCGCTATTCTCTACGCCGTCGTCGGCCACCAGGAGATCGCTCACTATTTGCTGGTGCCCCATTACCCGGATGGAGCGGACTGGGCCATGATGGGCTTTATCATGTCCGGCTGTCTTGCCGGCTATCTATGGTACAATGCCAATCCCAGTGCGGTCCTCATGGGCGACGCCGGGTCACGCGCGATTGGCTTGCTGCTTGGCGTTCTCATCCTCGCCAGCGGCAACCCCTTTCTGATTTTTGTCGTCGCGGGGGTCGTCCTGATCAACGGCGCCACCGGCCTGCTCAAAGTAGCGTTCTTGCGCTTTTTCAAGATCAATCTCTTTAAAAATATTCGCTATCCCCTGCACGACCATGTGCGCCACTGCCTCGGCTGGTCCAACACGCAGGTCCTCGTGCGCTTTGTCCTTTTGCAAGCGGTCGGCACCCCCGTCTTTCTCCTCCTTCTCTTCAAGGTGCGATAGCCGCGCTCACCTTATTTCGTTCAACAGCATGTTGACAATTCCCTTGCGCGGGGTAAACTAATTCCAGGTGACATTCATCACGAATCAAACAGAGAGGATCAGAGAATGGATCAGGGTCACTCGCCAGATAACAAAAAGCTGATTGCCGATCTGAAACAGGCATGGCAGATGGAGGTTTCAGGGGCGCGCACATATCGCCAGCTTGCAGCGCACGAGCCGAACGCCGAACGGCGCACAATCCTGACCCGCATGGCTGAGGCCGAAGACCATCACGCCGAACGCTGGGCCGACCGGCTCAAGGAACTGGGCGAACAGCTCCCCCAGGATGGCGAGACGGCGTCCGACCGGCTCAGGCGGTGGGTTCTCGTCCAAACCGGCACCGACACCGCCGCTCAGCACATCGAGAACGCCGAAGCCTATTCCGACCGGCTGTACGCGTCCATGCTGAAACAGGCCACCGACGAAAAAGACCGCACCGCCTTGCAAGAGATTCAGGCGGAGGAACGGGCGCACGGGCGCGTGCTTCAAGACATGACGGGGCAGGCGCCGCCGAGCGAGCTCGACCGCATCTTGAAGGGCGAAAAGTGGCACGTCCGCGGGGGCGGCTGGATCGGCCAGGCCATCTATGGTCTCAACGACGGCCTCGGCGCGGCCTTCGGCGTCGTCAGCGGGGTCGCCGGGGCGACGGCGGCCAATGGTCAGTTCGTCCTCCTGAGCGGGATTGCCGCCGCGGTGGCTTCGGCGCTCTCAATGGGCAGCGGCGCCTATCTCGCCACCAAGTCAGAGCGCGAGGTGTATGAAGCCGAGATCGGCCGCGAGCGGCGCGAGATCGAAAGCCACCCCGAAGAAGAGCAAGAAGAGCTCGAGCTCTTTTACCAGCTCAAAGGGTTCAACCCCGAAGAAGCCAAGCTGCTCGCCGCGCGCCTGGCCGCGCAACCGGAACAGTTGTTGAAAACACTGGCCCATGAAGAGTTGGGACTCTCGGAACAGAACTTTCCCAGGCCGTGGAACGCCGCCCTCAGCGCCACCATCGCGACCGGAATCGGGGCGATCATTCCCGTCCTCCCCTTCTTTTTCATGCAGGGGACGCCGGCCGTAATTGTCTCGTTTGTCATCAGCACGCTGGCCCACTTTGCCGTCGGCGCATCCAAAGTCATCGTCACCGGCCGCTCCTGGATGGTCAGCGGCGCGGAAATGACCATCGTCGGCCTCGGCGAAGCGATTACCACCTATGTCATCGGCCTGCTGATTTCGCCGGCGATCAAGCTCTAAACATGCCTATCGATTCTTCCCGTCAAGAACAAGCCAAAGAGTATGCGCGCATCCGTCACCGCCTGTTTGCAGGCGAGCTCGTCCTGAGCACGGGCGCGCTCCTCGTCGTTCTGCTGAGCGGGTTATCGGTCTGGCTGCGCAATCTCATCACTGGCATCTCTCCCGATCCGTGGGTCTCGACCGCGCTCTATTTTATCGCCGGCGTGCTCGGCTATGGCGCCCTCACCCTGCCCCTCTCTTATTACAGCGGCTTTGTCCTCCCGCATCGCTACGGCCTATCGACCCAGAATCTGCGCGCCTGGGTCGTCGACCTCGCCAAGGGCGGCCTCCTCGGGATCGTATTCGGGACCGTCGTCATTGAGGTCATCTATTTCGTCCTGCGAACTGCCCCGCAGTGGTGGTGGCTCCTTGCCACAGCGTTCATGCTCCTCTTTTCGGTCCTGCTCGCCAACCTCGCGCCGGTCCTGATCTTTCCTCTCTTTTTCAAGTTCAAGCCACTGGAGGATCAAGAGCTGGTGCGCCGCCTCATGCAGCTTGCCGAACGGGCGCACACCCGCGTGCGCGGCGTCTATACGATGATGCTCTCGGAAAAGACGACGGCGGCCAATGCCGCCTTTATGGGTCTGGGCAACACCAAGCGGATCGTCCTGGGGGATACGCTCTACCAAAACTACACCCACGACGAGATCGAGAGCATTCTCGCGCACGAGTTGGGGCACCAGGTGCATAACGACATTGTGACCGGGATCGCGGTCGAAACGCTCCTCACCATCGTCGGGTTTATCCTCGCCGATTGGATTTTGCGCGCGGGCGTCGGCCTCCTGCATCTGGACGGCATTGCCGACCTGGCCGCCCTGCCGCTGTTCGCGCTCGCCCTGGGCGTGTACGGATTCATCACCATGCCGCTGGGCAACGCCTATTCGCGCTGGCGCGAGACACAGGCAGACCAATACGCGTTAGAGACCACGCACAACCCCACCGCCTTCATCGGCGCAATGGAAAAGCTGGCGAATCAAAACCTCGCCGAGCTCGAGCCCGAACCATGGGTCGAGTTCCTCCTCTACGACCATCCCCCCATCGGCAAGCGGCTCAAAATGGGAGAGGCGTTCCAGACACCCGGCCAGGCGCCTGCGTAGGTCTAGTCCATCTCGGCAAGATTCCCTCTCGCATGTTTTGCTCGGTCCCGACCGGCTGAACCATCAGGCGAGTTTCAAGGAGAAATATTGTGAAACACCGTTTATTTTCAGTGGCTGTTCTGCTAGGACTGGCCGTGCTGTCCATCCTCCTCTCCCCCGGCGCGACGCCGCGCGCACAGGCGCAAGGGCTTACCGTAACCGGCGTCAACGTCGGCGCCACGGTGACTCCCAAATCCTTTGATGGCGACCTGCGCACCGTCACCGCCCAGCCAACCTCGACCACGCATACCCTGCCGCGCCGGATTGCAACGACCGGCCTGCCGGTCGTCCAGGGCGCTGATCCCGCCGTGCAGAGCCAAGCGACCGCAAACCAGATGCCCTCCCCGCTCAAGAGCTTTGATGGCCTGAGCCTGAATGCCAGTTGCACCGGCGGCAACTGCGGCAACGGTTGGCCCCCGGATACCAACGGCGATGTCGGCCCCAATCATTATGTCCAGACCGTCAACACCTCCATCGGCGTCTTTAGTAAATCCACCGGCAGCCGCCTCCTCGGCATCACCTTTGATAGCTTTTGGAGCGCAGCGGGTGGCACCAGTACGCCGTGCGACAACAACAACCAGGGCGACCCGGTCGCGCTCTATGATACCCTCGCCGACCGTTGGCTCGTTGCCGATTTTGCCTGGACCGATTCTGTGAATGGCCCTTTCTATGAATGTATCGCCGTAAGCAAGGGCAGCGACCCGGTGAGCGGCGGGTGGTGGTTTTATCCCATCCAGTCCCCCGGTTCGGATTTTCCCGACTATCCCAAATTCGGTCTCTGGCCCGATGGCTATTACATGATGACCAACCAGTTTGGCGTAAGCACCTTTGACGGGGTACGCCTCTGGGCTTTTGACCGCAACAAAATGATCAACGGACAGGCAATCAATTTCCCGTACGTAGATATCTCGAGCGCGGGGGGTGCAATGCCCGCTAATCTGCGCGGCGCGCAGCCGCCGGCTAACACCCCCGAATATTTCGTCTCGATCGATTCGCCCAGTACCAACATGCTGCACGTGTGGAAATTCCACTTTGATACGACCACGCCGGCCAACTCAACCGTTTCGGGGCCGACCAATATCAGCGTCAACAGCTTTGTCGAACCCTGTAACGCGGCCAACACAACCCCCTGCATCCCGACCAAGGGCGGCGAAAAGGTGGACGGGCTCGGCGACCGCCTCATGGTTCAGGTTCAATATCGCAATATCGGCGGGACCGAATCGCTGTGGACCACACATACCGTCGCTAATACGGCCAGCACGGGCTCGGTCACCGGCATCCGGTGGTACCAACTCAACGTGACCGGGGGGACGATCCAGACGACCCCTGTCCAGCAGTCCACCTTTAAACCCGACAGCAACTTTCGCTGGATGCCGAGCCTCGCCGTCGACAAGTTTGGCAACATGGCGGTGGGCTATAGTATCGCGAGTAGCACGATGTATCCCGGCCTCCGCTATACCGGCCGCCTCTCCACGGACCCAACCAACCAGTTGCCCCAGGGCGAGACCACTCTCATCGCCGGGACCGGCTCGCAGTCGGGCGGCTTTAACCGTTGGGGGGATTACAGCGCGATGACCGTCGATCCGAATGACGACTGCACCTTCTGGTATACGAACGAGTATTACAAGACCACCGGCAGCAACTGGCAGACCCGCATCGGCTCGTTCCAATATCCCCAGTGCACGTTTGCGAATGGAACCACCACCCCGGATTCCGATTCGAGCGTCCAGTATGACGGATGGGCCGGCGTCCAGGATGCCGGTGCCAGCGGCGGCTGGTACCGTGCCAGCAGCACGACCGGCAACAAGGCCGCCCTGAGCTTTACTGGAACCTCCGTCAAGTGGGTCTATCCCACTGGCCCCGGCCAGGGCAATGCTCAGGTGCTCGTCGACGGCGTCAGCAAAGGGACCGTTGACCAGTACAGCGCCGCCCCTCTCTCCCAACAATCCAGGACCTATAGCGGTCTGACCAACGCCCACCACACCTTGACGATCAAGGTACTCGGAACCCACAACGTCTCTTCGACCGGTAACAAGGTCGCCGTCGATGCCTTTGTCGTCGGCGCGACCACCAGCGAGGAAATCGCCAACGCCATCAAGTGGGATACCTGGGTCCTGACCACCTCGGCCAGCGCGCTCGGCGGCGCCTACCGCTCGAATGCGACCCTCAATGCCACTATCACTTTCCAGTTCACCGGCACGGCGATCAAATGGATCGCCGTCAAGGGGCCGGGGTACGGCAAGGCCGAGGTCTATATCGACAGCATAGACCAGGGCCCAGTCGATCTCTATTCCGCATCCACCCAGTACTTGCAGGCCATCTCTTATTCCGGGCTCTCCGCAGGTGCGCACACCATCCAGATGAAGGTTTTGCATACCAAGAGCGCCGCCTCGACCGGCTACAAAGTCGCCTTCGACGGGTTCAACGTCACCCCCTGAGTCAAGCAGACTGACCGAACGCGAAACGAGGTCCTCATGGGAGGACCTCGTTTCAGGTTAATACAGACCCCCCTCTATGACAAAGGGGGTGCGGAGCAGATGCCCTATCCCTTGCTAATGCGCAAGGGTACTCCCAAGCAAAATGCCATTCGCCCAATAGGCCCCGGTGTCACCGGAAGGCAGAATGTCATACGTTGCGCCCCCCTCGTTCGGGACGGTCTCGATGCGCGATACGTGCGCCCCATCGACGACATCTCCCACCCACAGCGAACCGAGCGGCCGGCCATCCACAGTCGGGTGGGCCGGCGATGCAAATAGTGTGCGCCCATCGTCAAGCCCCAGCCGGACGAGCAGCGCGCCGGGCGACAGCGGCCGCGCCACCGTCTGCTGGATAATGCCAGCCTGGCGCGTCCCCCGGGCGTCGATGGTCCAGACTGCCATTCCCTGCCGTAAATCCTGCACCGGCATATCTCCATTCGGCGTCGCAATCAACGTTCCGGCGGTCAGACAGATCGGACAGGTGAGAATCGTCGCCTGCTGGTTCGTAATCGTGATGTTGCCCTGAAAATCGACAAGGCCCGTCGTCGCCGTGCCAGTCCTGCCGCTGCCGGTGCGCACGCTGAATTGATAACCGTTCGCCGCCGGCTGCATGGGGATCGCATTCAACTTTTTGTATTCGGCATAGACCGGCTGGGCCTGGTCAGCCGTCAACGGAGCCGTCGGCGCGATTCCCAAATGTTTCAGAATCGCCTGGTACATATCAGGGACCTTTTGTATCTCGCCGACGCGGCGCGCAATCTCGTCGGGCGGGAGATCACGCGCGACCGGATAGGAATCGGGGTCGCAGAAAAAGATGCTTCCAAAGCGTGCGAGGATGGCATATCGAAGGTCCGTGACCGAGAGTTGCCCCGGCGCAGGGCTGGGAAAGGTCGGGATCGGCGGAGGGGCCACCGTCCGCGCCGCGCCAGGCGTGCCCGAAAACGGCATCACCGTCCCCGCCATGACCATGGTGCCCGGCATCGCCGTGAGTTGAACCGCCGGTCCCGGCGTAGCGGTCGCGGCCAGAGCAACCACCGTCGGGGCGTCCGTTTCGACGACAGCGGGCGGGGCGACCTCCGTCCTGCCCGCGGCCGCAGGCAGCGTGGTACAGGCCGACGCGCCCATCAGCGCAAGCAAGAAAAGGGGGAGCAGAAACCAGGTTTGAGTTCTCATACCTATACCGCCTTGTTCTGAATACACTCTCATGTGACGCAAAATCAGCCCTGCGAGTTCCCGGGCACAAGCCCTTGCGGGCATCTGGCGCGATTGTATTAGAAACGACGCAGTGTGTCAATGGAGCCTTATGCCGATTTGTGTGTAATTTTGTAGGGGCCAACGGCCGTTCGCCCCTACATGGGCAAATTACACAATTTTGATACCGTTGGCGAACCCTGATTCCGTAGGGGCGTGGCCTTGTGCCCGCCCCCCGAGGGCAACCACGAGGGATTGCCCCTACGCGTTCGCCAACGGTATCAATTTTCGATACACAGCCGTCAATGGGAGAGAATCTGCGCGCAATAGCCCTGTAGACAAAGGGTAGCCGCAGTGCGATAATAAACTCCACAAACCGGCAGACGATTATGGAAAATCTCGACAGGCAACTGGGACAACTCGAAAATGCGCAGATCGTGCGCCGTATCGCCGGGGAGGACCTGGAGTATCAGTTCAAGCACGCGCTGATGCAAGACGCGGCGTATAACTCACTCCTCGTCAAGCGGCGGCGCGAGATCCATCAGCGCGTGGCCGAATGTATCGAGCGCATCTACCCACAACGTCTGGATGAATTTGCCGCCGTCCTGGCGCAGCACTATGCCGAAGCGGGCGACGAGCGAAGAACTCTGGAACACGCGGCGCGCGCCGGAGACCTGGCCGCGCGTGTATACGCGAATGCAGAAAGTATCACGCAGTATACCCGCGCCCTGGTCGCCGCAGAACGCACAGGCGCCCCGGGCTCGCGCGTCGCCTATCTCTACACGCGACGCGGCCGGGCCTACGAGTTGAGCGGCCAGTACGCACAAGCGCTCGAGAACTATGCCGAAATGGCGTCCCTCGCCCACAGGCGCGGCGACCCCGCGCTCGAGCTCGAATCCCTGATGCTGTGCGCCATCATTCGCGCCACGCCCACCCGGATGTTCGACCCCGCTCAAGCGCGAGCGCTAACGGACCGGGCGCTCGCCCTGGCGCGCGATTTACAGGATCGCGCGGCGGAAGCCAAAGCGCTCTGGATTCGCGGATTGCTGCACTGGTTCACGTCGCACACGCCTGAAGCGACACAGGATGGTGAGGCCTCGCTCGCCCTGGCCCGGCAGTTCAACCTCCGCGAACAATTGGCTTTTACCCTGAACAATCTCGGTTACCCCTACTTTTCCGCAGGCCGAACGGACGAGGCGCTGGCCACCGCCGCCGAGGCGTGCGAGCTGTGGCGTGAGCTGGATAACCAGCCGATGCTGGCGGATACCCTGGGCAATCTGGCCGAGCACGGGTTCGCGCTGGGCGAGTACGAGCCTGCGCTCCGCCATGGCGCTCAAGCGCTGCGGCTGAGCCAGGGCATCGGCAGTCTGTGGGGCCAATCCTTTAGCCAATTCTACACCGGCCACATCTATTGGGAACGCGGCGAGCCGGATCGTGCCATCCCAATCATGCGCGACTGCATTCGGCTCGCGGAAGAGGCGGGCTTTGCCGTCCCCCAGTTCGGGACCCGCGCCGATCTGGGCTGGGTCTACGCTGGCCTCGGGGCGATCGAAACCGGACTGGAACTTGTTCGGACCGCCCAGCGTATTGCCCAAAGTTTCCCCGTATTTCGGTCGTGGACGCCTGCGACCCTCGCCCGCATCCATTTGCACATGGGGGACATCGCCGCGGCTCAAAAGGTCCTCCGGCAGGCTCATGCCAGCGCGCCTCCGGACTATATCGGGAATCTCTATCCGACAGATGGCTGCGTCCTGGCCTTTGCCGAGATAGAGCTCGCGCTGGCGCAAGCAGAGCACACCGCCGCCCTGGCCATCGCAGACCCCCTGATTCACTTTTTGGAAGGCGCCCGGCTGCGCACCTTTCTGCCGGAGGCGCGCTACCTCGCCGCACAGGCGCGCCTTGGACAGGGCGAACGAGACCGGGCGCTTCAGGAGCTGGTTGCCGGGCGCGAGGTCGCGGAGGCCATTGGCTCGCGCCGCATCCTCTGGCAAACCCTGTTCATGCAGAGCCAACTTGAAGCGGAACGCGGGGATGCCGCCGCTGCGCGAACCCTATGCGGCCAGGCGCGTGAAATCGTAGTGTTCATTGTCGACCACACCCCGCCCGACCTCCGCGAATCGTTTCTGAATACGCCCGAGGTTCGCGCCGTCATGACATTTGTACCATCCGCATTGTGAATACGCTCTATTGTGGCGCTGGCGGACATTGCGGCGCGTGCAGGTATTTCTGACATTCGTCAACCGTCAACATACGGGTCACTCGGGTCCTGGCGATCTGCATCAAGTCTTGAATGGGCAATGCATAGATACGTACAGTTCCATCGCGGCTTGCCGTTGCGAGCCGCGTTCCGTCAGGGCTAAACACGGCGCGATAGACTGCCGCAGTGTGCCCCAACAAGGTCAGGGGTTCTTCGACCTGGCCCCCTATATCCGGCAAGGTCCACACTTTGATGGTTCGATCTACGCTGGTGGTTGCGAGCTGTTTGCCATTGGGGCTGAACGCGACCCCAAATGTCGCGCCTGTATGACCTCTCAGGGTAAAATAAACCGCGCCCGTGACGGAATCCCAAACCTTGATCGTGGCATCATTACTGGAAGTGGCGATCCGCTTGCCATCCGGGCTAAAAGCAATCCCACTCAGCCGGACTTTGTCGTCAAAGGTCAGCAAGAGGGTCCCCGACTGTACATCCCACACCTTGGCGGCGCCATCATCGCTTGCCGACGCGAGGCGCATCCCATCGGGGCTAAACGCAACCTGCTCGATTCTGTCGCGGTGCGCGGTGAGCTCTACGAGTAGCTTTCCATTGGTGCTGTCGTAGATTTTAACCTTACCGGCAGCGCTCCCTGTCGCCAGGCGGGTACCGTCAGGACTGAACACGACAGTCATGGCGTCGTCGAACGGGGCAAGGGTGAGAATCACAGCGCCCGTCGCGGCGTCAATAATTTCTCCCGTGTCCTTGCCGTTGACGACCAGCCGTTTACCATCCGGGCTATAACTCACCACGGCTCCGTTGGAATTACTATTCGATGGAATCGTGAGCAAGTTCTTGCCGCTCGCCGCGTCCCATGTTTTTACCACGCCATCCGCGCCGGCGCTAGCAAGGCGCGTTCCATCCGGACTATAGACGACCCACTGCACACGGTCGGCGTGTCCTGCCAGCGTCAGTACATCGCGGCTTCCGGCAAGTGTAATATCCCAGACTTTACCCGTCCCATCGCGGCTCACCGTGACCAGGCGAGTTCCATCGGGCGCAAAGGCGACGCCTCGCACGCCGCTCGTATGTCCATTCAACTTGAGCAGTTGTTGCCCGGTCGCCGCATCCCACACGATCGCCACACCGTCTTCACTCCCACTCGCAAGATATTTGCCGTCCGCGCTATAGGCCAGACCGTCAATATAGCTTGCATGACCGAACAGCGTTTGCAGCAATTGACCGGTGGCGGCATCCCAAATCTTGACGTGGGTATCAAACTCTCCGGTCGCGATGCGCGTCCCATCGGGACTGGCCGTGATCGATTCGATTCCCACGGTCCCGCCTTGTCCGCTGAAACTGAACAATTCCTTGCCGGTTTTGGCGTCCCAGGCTTTCCCGGTCCCATCGTCGTCACTGCCGGTATAGACACGGCGCCCGTCGGGTCCGAACGCAATGTCGTCAACGCTCCCGTCATGCCCCACGAGAGTGACCAACTCCTTGCCCGTCGCCGCGTCCCAGAGTTTCGCCGTCCTGTCCGCGCTCGCCGTGGCAAAGGTCTTGCCATCGGGGCTTGTCGCAACCGCCCAAACAATATCGGTATGCCCGGTGAGTGTGAGCGACGCCTCGCCCGTCTTGAGGTCCCACAGCTTGGCCGAGTTATTGTCGCTCACCGTCAGCAGATGCGCGCCGTCGGGTGTAAACACCGCGCTCACGCCCAGGCCATTAAAGGTGTGATTCGTACGGAGCGAGAGTAATTCCTTGCCCGTATGCAGGTCCCAAACCTTCGCCGTGCCATCCTCGCTGGTCGTCGCCGCCTGCGTGCCGTCGGCATTCACGGCAACGCTTCCAACCGAGCCGCTGTGCCCCAAAAGATTCAACTGGAGGCGCGAGGTCTGAATCGCGGCGTGCAGCGCCGACATCGCTTCGGTCAGCGCCATCCGGTCTTGAGCGGTGGCGTTGACTGCTTGCATCGCGAGCAGGATGCTCCGTTCGGGGTCAATGCTTAGATTGTTGGTCGACGCGGCGGCCAGTTCGCGGGCGGTGGCGATGCGTTTTTCCGACTCGGCCCTGAGCGCGTTCACATCTGCAACTGCCGCATTCTTGTCCGCCGCCGCGGCGCTGTTCCGCGCCTGGTCGCCCAGGAACAAGGATAGCCCCGCCAAAATCAGCGCCAGCAAAAACGCAGACGCCAGCCAATAAGCGCGCCGCCGCAATCGGGTCGCGCCGCGCGTCGAGTCTTCCGCGCGCTGCTTTTCCACCGCGGCCAAGTTTTGCGCTTGCCGCGCGATCTGATTGGCCGCATCGAGCTCGCGCTGCTGCTGTCCCTCTTTTTCTCTCTCTTCCTGCTCTTCTTGCGCCGCCGCGGCGGCAATAAACGCACGCTCGGACTCATTGACGTGCGTCGCCAGGTCGCCGGTGTTCACCGCCAGCCATTCACGCGCACGCGCCAGCCGCGCGCCGCGATGCAACGCGCCGGGGTCTCGCTCCAGGAGCTCCCATTCGCGCGCCGCTTCGGTCAAGTCCCGTTGCAAGCGCAAACCTTCGCGGTCTTGATTCAACCACTCACGCAACCGCGCCCATTCGCGGATCAACGCTTCGTGCGCGACCTCGGCGCTATCACCGTCCAGCGTAATCAAGCGCGCGTCCGCGAGCGCGTTCAACACCGCGCGCGTTTGCTGTTCGTCCGCGGTGTGCGAAGCCAGCTCCTCGAATGAGGCCCGCCGCCGCATGTCCTCCGTCCCTTCGCCCAACTCGGTCAATCCCAGGAAAATACTGCGTGCGATTCGCTGCGCCTCGGGCGCGAGATTTTCGTACACGCTTTCCGCCGTGTGCGTGATTGCGCCGCGCACGCCATGCGCGTCGGCATAGCCCTTGAGCGTCATCGTATGCCCGGCGCGTCGCTTCCACGTTTCGAGCAGCGCGTGCGACAGGAGCGGCAGCGCGCCCGGCTCGGGCTGACCGAGACGATCCGCGCCCACATCGCGCAAAATCAAATCGACCAGCCCCGGCTCAAATTCCCAGTGTCCGCGCCGCGCGGGTTCCTGCATCGCGCGCCGCAGCTCTTCGCCGGTCATCGGCCCGATATATTCTTGATTGCGCGCCGCGACATCCCGCAGCTCGGGATATTGCGCCAGGCGCGCGTAAAAATCCGCGCGCAGCGTCAGGACGAGTGTAAACAGGCCCGACGGCGCAGCGCCGGTCGCATACAGCAGATTATCGACGAATGCCTGCCGCTCGAATTCGTCGCGACAGAGCGTAAACAGTTCTTCAAATTGGTCGACGACGAGCAGCGTATGGCGCATGGCGCGCGGCGGATCGCCTACGGCCACAGCGGCGCCGCGATTGGCGACTGGCAGTTCGCGATTCGCGTTTTGCCGCCGCAGCCACAAATGCAGCGCTCGGGGGTCGTTGCCGAGGTCGTCCAGCAGCGTCGCCGTGGCAGTGATCGATTCAGAATCGCGCGTCAGCGCCGTCGCCAGCCCCTCAAGCGGATGCGCGGTCGGGGTGATGATATAGACGCGTTCGCTTTGCAGCGCCGGGACAATGCCCGCGCGCACGACGGACGACTTGCCGCTGCCCGATGCGCCAACCACCACCAGCATCTGGCCGCCGGTCCCTCCCCCCGATTCCCCATGCAATCGTTCGGCCAGTTTCGCCGTCAATGCTTCGCGTCCGAAAAAGAGGGGCGCGTCCTGCACGTCAAAGTACTGCAAGCCCTTGAACGGCGCGTCGCCCGGCGCGGGGGGCTCGGCGCCGCCGAACGTTGTTTTCAATGGCGGGAAATCCTTCGGCAAACCCTCAATCGCGAGTTGATAAATCTCAGATGGAAATTTCAAATCCTTGAGCCGGTGCTCGCCCAGGTCGCGCAGCGTGACCCCCGGTGGCAGTTCGTTTACGACCAGATCGCGCGTCGTTTGTGAGAGGAGCACCTGTCCGCCGTGCCCCGAGTCGCCGATGCGCGCGGCGCGGTGCACATCCATTCCAATATAGCCTGTCGTCGCCATCAATGGCTCTCCCGTGTGCAAGCCCATCCGCACGCGCACGTGCTCGTCTTGCGTCCACGCGTGGTTGTCCAGCGCGCGCTGCGCTTGTACCGCGCAGGCAATCGCATCGGTGGCGCGCGCAAAGGTGACAAAGAACGCGTCGCCCTGTGTGCCTATCTCGTGTCCGTTCCATCTTTTCACGGCGGCGCGCAATATTTCGTGATGCTCGTGCAGCACGGTCGCATAGTCCTGTTGCAAGCGGTCGAGGAGGCGCGTCGAACCCTCAATATCGGTGAACAGAAAGGTCACGGTCCCCGAGGGCTGTGCGGGCTGTGTGCGCGCCGGGATTTGCGCGCCCTTGACCAGGCCGTCGTAGAGCGCACGCGTTTCGATGGAGGGCTCCACGCCGAGCTCATCGCGCAGCGCGGCGACGCAGCGCTGATAGATCGCCGTGACCTTTGCCAGGTCGCCGCGCGAGGCGTGCGCAAGCAATAACGCGCGAAATGCGGGTTCGGAGGTGTCGCCCAATGACAGCCATTTTTCCGCCCACTCCAGCACCGCCGTCCAGCGTTCCGCCGCGACGAGACGCTCCATCAGCAGATGCATCCTGGCTTCAAAAACCGATTGTGCGTGCTCCCGTTCGAGCGAAACCCAATCGTCATAAAAGCCGGGGAGCAGTTCGCCGCGATAGAGTGACAGTTTATTGATGAGGTCATTCAGCTCATCATCGCCGGCGATGGGGCGCTGGAGCTGCGCAACGTCGAGCCAAAAGTCCGTTTCCGAATCAAAGCCAATCGAGATCTCATCCACGCGGAGATAATCGGAGGGGGGAGACGGTGGGGCTGCAAGCGCGGCGCTCGGCGGCGCCAGCGCTTTGCGAATGAGCCACAACTGTTGCCGCAGATTGCGGCGCGCGGTCTCGTCGGAGGTATCCGGCCAGATGAGGCCCGCGAGTTTCTCACGCCGGTGCACGGTCCCCGCGGTGAGAATGAGATATGCAAAGAGTGATTGCCCTGCGCGCGCCGGGATCGCCACACGCTTACCATCAGCCAGGATGTCGAATTGCCCAAGCAGTCGAACTTGTAACACAGCCCCTCCTTATGACACGCCGGTGCGGCGCGCGCTCGATTCCAACCCGATCAAAAAAATCAAGCACACCGCAGAGTCGGCGTGCTTGATTTGTCAAACCCGTCTGGTCTTTTTGCGCTTACCGAGACGTAGAGAATGCTCCTCCACTTACCTTTCGTCTCGGCTGAGCTGTCCGGTCGGACAGTCGAGGAATACGCGGCGGAAATCATCCGCTGTATTCAACAAGGTAGTATTGATTGTAGCACGCTTTCACCGCGTGACGACACTAACATTACCGCGTCTTTTAAGCGTCTAGAACGCTTCGCTGCGCGTTTTAGACGCTGTTTGATGCGTCTGTGGTTTAATCGAGACAAGATCAAAATCCAGTCACTGGCTGGATAAACAGGGTCTTTGCAAAACAGTCCGAGGAGGACAATCATGAAACAATTTCGCTCCGTTACCCTTTTACTCGTCATATTGCTATTGGGGCTTGCCGCCTGTCAGGCCGCGTCCGCGTCGCCAACCACAGCGTCGCCTGTTGCAGCTATCTTTGCACCGACGGCGCTCGCGCCTACGCCGTCGGCCGTCCCCGCAACGGCTGCTCCGGCTCTGGCGCTAACGACATTTACATCCAGGACTTTCAAGCTGCCCATAAGCCTCACGCTTGGCGCACAGTGGAAGGTGACCGAAGACGATCCCGATGTGGTCTCCCTAGAGAGCCCCGATTACTCTGTGGACCTGGGGTTTATCCTGGTCAAGGATATAAAGCTCGCCGATCCCAAGAACTCGTTTTCGCAGGTCGCCTTTCCGGATGACTTTGTCAACTGGATTCAGCAACACGGTTTATTTCCCGTCGTGAAAACACAGCCCATTGTCGTCGCGGGATTTCAAGGGATTGAAATCAATTCCGTTGTGACGTCGGACTGTGGCGCCAAAAGCGACTGGTTATTCTATGCCAGCGGCGCATGGAATTGCAGAAAAGGCGAGTTTTACCATTTTATCTACTTGAAAGATGTGTACGGCCGCGGCGTGCTGATCATGAATACCGGCGGCGATAATTTTTCCGCCGATGACTTCAAGACGGGGGTGGACGCATCGCAAAAGGTGGCGAATACTGTCGTATTCTCCAAACCGGCCGCGCAGGCAATGTATCCGCAGCTCGGCGAATTCAAGATTCCGGCTACCGCGGCCGACGCGGGCGGGATTGTGGCAGGACCGGATGGCGCGCTCTGGTTTGTCGAGACGGCGGCGAACAAGATTGGACGCATCTCCACCGCCGGCCTCGTTACCGAATATGCCGTGCCAACGTCCGGCGCGATTGACACGGATCAAGGATTCATCGCCGTCGGTCCGGATGGCGCGCTCTGGTTCAACGAAGACCTGGTGAATAAGATCGGGCGAATCACCACGACAGGGCAGGTTACGGAATTTGCGTTGTCCGGAGAGCTCAAACCGACGCAAGATGACGCGCCCATCCGCGCCATCGTTGCCGGGCCGGACGGCGCGTTGTGGGTGACATCCCCCGGCGCGAACGCGATTGTCAAGTTGACGATGGAGGGCAAGATCGCGGCAAAACACGCGCTGCCCAAAGCAGAAAGCAATCCGGTAGGGATGGTAGTCGGGCCGGATGGCGCGCTCTGGTTTGTGGAGAGCGGCGCGAATCAGATCGGGCGGATGACGCTCGATGGCAAATTGAGCGAGTACGCCTTGCCGGAGAACGCCAAAGCCCTGCGGATAACTGTGGGCCCTGATCAAGCCATGTGGTTTACCATGTTCAGCGCAAACAAGATCGGGCGTATCAGCACGGAGGGCAAGCTCACCACGTTTGACGCCGCAGGCATGGGTCCGGTAGGAATCACCACGGGCGCAGATGGCGCGCTCTGGTTCACGGGTTATACCTCGACGGAAATCGGACGCATGACGACGGACGGGGCGCTGACCCGGATCAAGGTCGCGACGCTGGCGAGCGTGCCCTACCACATCACGGCCGGTCCGGATGGCAATCTCTGGTTCACCGAACAGCAGGGCAACAAGATCGGACAAATTCAACTAGCCACGGCAAAGGCAGTACAATAAGTGTCAAAACGCGGTCACGCAGAATACTCGCTTTGCTGTATTCTGCGTGACCGCATCGTTTTCCCCTGCTACCCTGGTGACCACAGCGGGCGGACTTCGACCGCCCCGTCCTGAGCGGCGGGAATCTTGGCGGCCCAGCCAATTGCCTCGTCGAGGTCCTTGCACTCGAGCAAATAGCATCCGCTCAATTGCTCGCGCGTTTCGACAGCCGGGCCCTGGGTAGTCAACGTCTTGCCATTCTGCACGCGCACCGTCGTCGCGGCGGTGGCCGAGGCAAGCCCATTCGTAGAGAGCAACACCCCCGCCGCCGCCGCCTCTTTCCCAAACGCAGCCCAGGCTTGCGCGGCGGCCTGGTATTCTTCCGGGGTCGATTGATACGTTTTGGACTGGTCCCAATACATGAGCAGCATATACTTCATGTTTTCGTTCTCCTATTTATTCCTGTGAGGCTTGCGAGGTGCGTTTCAGGTCTTTCAGCGATTCCCGCACATCACGATCGAGTCCGGACGGGGACACCTCTACATTGCGTTTCTGCGTCGTCTCAATCATCGAAAACACTTGCTCCTTAGCCAGTCGCTGCCACTTTTGATAATCTTCAATTGAGACAATAACAGCCATCGGACGGCCGGACCGTTCGACAATGAACGAGTCCTTTTTATAGAACGCTTCTTCAATGAGCTTGCCAAAGTTGCGCCTCGCCTCAAAAGCCCCGATTGTCTTTTCCATTTTCATTACTCCAATTCCAACGATACGATTGCGCTATTGCGCTGTTTGCGTCACTATCCTAATCATTACATATCCGCGTGTGACTGTCAATAACGATAGAGCACGCCCTCACCTGCCTTTTCCCTTTTTCATCTGGTGCGGCTATAATCAACCGGAATCTCTTTTACGGAGTTAGTCATGCCCAGTTTGGACTGGATCGGCAAAGCGTCGGTAGTCAATCATCATCTACAAGCGCCCTACCGGCTCGTCAATTATGGGGGAAAGAGGAACATCGTGCACAAGTGATGTTGTCAGCGTCTCAAAGGCGTTGTACAATGCACGCACAGTCAGGCAGCCAAACAAACAGGCCGGCGCCCGATCAAATCCAGTGGATGTGCCAGGGCAAACATGAAATCTGATCTTCCGAATGCAAGCCAATTCTCGCCTACTCAAACGCCTCTCCCCGATCTGCTAAAAATCCTCAAGCAGTATGAACCGGACCGCAAAGCGGTCGAGGCCGCCATTCAGCAAACGTTTTTCCCGGAAAGGGCAGAAATGACCGAATGGGCATGGAAGCTTGCAAATAATACGGTCATTGCCATGTCGCAGTATGGACTCGTTGACAAGCCGAAAGATAAAATCGAACATGTGGCCTTGACTGATCTTGGGAACTCGCTCTATGCTAAAGCAGCAGAAAACAAGTTCGCGGAACTGTACGACGAGTTTGTCCGACACATTCTCCTGAATCTTCATGGCCTCGATGTGGTGTCCGTAATTGACGATCTGGTGGCGAGCGGCAAAACCCCGACGAAGCATCTGATCGTCAAAGAACTGCGCCATCGCGGGATTTATCATCCACCGAACGGGACGCATGCGAATGGGATGCGGCAATGGTTTGAACAGGCGGGCCTGGTCCCGAAGGATCAATGGACTATCGACAGGGATCGTCTACAAGCGATTCTGGGAACCGGCCCAGGCGATATTGAGGCGTTTGCGGGATTGACCAAAGAGCAGCGCGATTTTGCCAAGGCTTTTGCCCGACTCAATACAGACCGAGCGCTCTCGAACAAGGTGGCCGATTACGCCACGACCCTGTACGGGACGGAATTCCCGGAAGGCGGCCTACCCCAATCGGTGCTATTTGCGCTTGAGCAAGCAGGTCTTATCAAAGCGGAAAAGACCACCAAGGGGCAAGGGGCCAAGCCGTATGTCGTCCGGCCTACCGACAAGCTCAAGAATGAGGTCATCGAGCCGCTGCTGGACGCCATCGAGCAATCAGGCGGAATACAATATCGCAAGCTCATTCGGATGAAATACGAGGATATTCTCAAAGGGCTGAAAAGCAAATCGACGCACGACAAGGGGTTGGCGCTGGAGGCCCTGGCTTTTTATCTCGCGCGTCTGCTCGATTTGCAGTTTGTGAAGTGGCGGCTGCGCAGCAGCAAGACCGGCGGCGCCGAAGTCGACGTGGTCATGGAGGGCGCACGGTTGATCTTTAGTCGCTGGCAGATCCAGTGCAAGAATTCGGCCCAGGCCACCCTTGAGGATATTGCGAAAGAAGTTGGAGTGGCGCAGGTTATCAAATCGAATGTTATTTTGATCGTTTCGACGGGCAAGATCGGCCCGGCAGCGCGCGCATTTGCCGAAGAAGTGATGCAAAAGACATCGCTCTATGTCGCGCTGATCAATGGCGGGGACTTGGAACATCTGTTGGAGAATCCATCCGATGTTGTAGAGATTATAAACAGTCAGGTCGATGTTGCTTTGGCAATCAGAAAACAACCGCGCTCTAGTTCATATCAAGCATACAATATGCATAGGGCGTCATCGTTAGTAGCCAATTACAGTTAGCCGGTATGGGAACCTTACTCTGGAATGCCCATACAACGCGTCGGCTACTTTTACAGTATTCTCATAATCGGTGCTAATCATGTCACGGCCATCAGCCTTGTATTTATAGGTGTTGGGAACGGCTAATATCAAGCTATCTACTTGCACCATGACCAGCCCCTGCACCAAGTCCCTGTAAGCCGCATTCCCCATCCAAGCACGTGCTGCTTCGACTTCCAGCCCGCACCGCCAGTCCGGGTGATAAGCGTCAATTTGATATTGCAACTCTGGCTCTCCATTCTCACCAAAAAAGACCGGCCGCTCGATTTTCTCTTCCTTTTGTTTTCCGCCCTCAACTTGAAAGCCAAGCGCCACGAGATCATCTCGGATCATCGCTAGGACTTCGTCGCTCTTCAATCCTTTATCCAATCGTCTGGTTCCTAGCCGGGATTCGTATTTGCGAAAGATTGAAGCGATCTTTTCGATGAAATCTGGAGGGGGCTCGGTTCTCGGAAAGCACATGTACCGTATCGTAGACTGTGCCATCTATGGCTCCTGAGGTGAATTGTGCCCGATGCAAGGGAAAACGAGCACCGCAGCGGCTATGTGAGTGACGGGCTAAACTTCCAAAAGCTGTGCCGGAGAAATAGAAAGCGCCTTCGCCAGCAGCAAAAGCTGCTTGTCTGTTACCTGATGCGCACAGCGCTCAATCTTGGATACGCCAAAGCGGTCGATATCCCAGCCGAGTGTCTGAAGTTTAGCCGCTAATTGTTCTTGCGAAATTTTGGGCTTTTTGGAGAGCCGGGCCTTTTGGACATTCGGCCCGACCACATTCATAGAATCCATGACAGTAAAGTGTGCAGCAAGCTCAAAGCACACGCATTCTAAAACAACCAGCAAAGTTTTGTGGCAGCTGGCCGTCACATAGTGCAAGTCAAGGGTCTCCCCTGCAAACCAAATGGACGTACCCCCCAATACGCAATAATCAGTAATTAGGTGTACATCTGAAAAAACGGCTACAAATGGTCATAGACGTAGAAGATGTAATCTTGAGACGTGGTCTTGACCCCCAGATCGTTTAGTAATCTGAGCAGTTGTGCGCGATGATCGGTGCCGTGATTAGCCACATGGAGAAGCACTTGCCACAGTACAAGATCTTTGTCTTCCCCCTCGGCAAATGGCTTTTCGAACAGCCTATCGTCCCGCAATTTTGCAAGATAATCGCGCATGTTTTGCTCGACGCTGTCCCAGTGTGCACGAATGATTTTCCGATCGTCAAAATCAGCGGGATTGAACGGTTCAGGGTTTGCGACGCCTCGCAATCCGCTAAACCATGTATCGTCAACGCTCATGAGATGAACGATTTGATCTCGAACCGACCCATGAGAATAGGCCACATGTTGCGTGAACTGTTCATAGGATAGCGGAGTGATATACGTATCCCATATTTTGCGATTTTCAGTAAAGTGATAGTCGTAGAAATGGCGAAAGGCATTTGCATTCATAATTTAAGGTTCCCCTCAATCCGAATCGTCGCGGCCCCCGCCAGCGCCAGCGCCAGCGCATAGACGTTCGGGGCGGCGCGGCGGATTGTGACCGGCGCGCCGTTGCAGGTCGCCCCCTGCGGCGGTTCGGGCAGCCAGACCCACAGCTCCCCCTCCGCCCGGCGGCCCAGGTCCATCACGCGAATCTCGACCGCGCCCGCCTGCGCCTCGAACGCGTCAATCTCCCCCCCTTGTGTCAGGTGCAGCGTGTCCCCTACGAGGCGTGGTTGAGCGTCGGCCGCGCAGAGGCGCAGGACGATACAGCCGTGTGCGGGGATGCCGTGCAGCAAAATCTCAGGGCCGGTCTGCCGCCAGTAAGTCCGGTTCCAGAAATCGAATACGTGCAGCGGCGTGCGCTCCGCCAGCCCCAACTGCGCCAGTTGGACCGTCCGGCTCGCGGGCCGGTCGCTCCAGTTGAATACGGCTACCACACGCCAGTCGCCCCAGGACCGGCTCATCGTCGATTCGTATAGCTCGGGCATGGCGCGTTGGAGCAGGTCCACCGCCTGCGCGCCGGGGCTGAGGATGGGCGTCAGGAGAGCCATGAGGTGAATGCGCTCGGGGTCGATTCGGGTGAGGTCGTCGCTGCTCACCACCAACCCGCCGTGCATCCCGATGAGCGTCGCGCCGCTCTTGATCTCGTTCTCGTTCAGCCGCGTCTCGGCGTTGCGGACCATCAAACAGTCCGGGTCGTTCCACCACCAGCGCCGGTGCAGCGTCCCCAGGGTGAGGGTGTGGCGGATATTGTTGCGGAGCGAGGCCATCGACTGCTCCCCCTTGATGAGCGGCCCCGCCCACTGCAAGTTCCAGATCTGCGGGTCCCAGCTCGGCGCGGTGTCCGGACCGATGCGCATCGCATCCACCAGCCCGATCGCCGGGCCGAACGGGCAGCCGCACCCCAGCCAGAATACCTCCTCGCAGAACCCGCGGCGGAACGTTTCGAGCGTGCGGCGCAGCGCCTGCGCCCGCGTCATCTTGGGGTCGTGCCGCACGCCGGGGAGCGCGCCGGCGTACATGAAATCGCTCTTGACAAACTCGAATCCCCAGCGGTGCGCAATCGTATCGGCCAGGTGGGCAAAATGCTCGATCACCGCCGGGTGCGTCGCGTCGAGCACATAGCCAAAAAACTGGTAGAAATAGCCGCCGCGGATCGGCCGGCCGCGGGCATCGCGCACGAGCCAGTCGGGATGCACCTGCGCCATCTGCGAGCGCGGCTCGACGATGAACGGCGCAAACCAGAGCCCCGCGGCGTATCCCTTTTCCTTGATCCGGCCAGTTATATAGTCGAGGCCGTGTGGGAATTTGGCGTTCTGTGTCTCCCAATCCCCCCACGCCGATTGGTAGCCATCGTCCAACTGCACCGTCCGGATCGGTATCGTCGTGCGGAGCCGGTCAATCGTTTCGAGGTTTGCCAGGAACAGCTCTTCGGTAATGTTCTGAAAGTGGTGATACCAGTGTGTCCACTTGATGGGGGGGGTGTGCGTTGGGACCCGCGCGTGCATCTCGCGTGCGACTGCCTGCACATAATCCGCCGGCGGGTCGGGGTTCGGAAGCGCGACGAACTGGACATAGCCCCATTCCGATTGAAAGGTCTCGCCCGGATCGAGCCGGATGCCGTCCGCCTGCGCCATCAACGCCAGCGCATTATCGCCCGGCGCGCAATTCACGTGCAGCAGGCTGAATTGCTCCGCGGTCGAGACAAATCCCGCCACGAGCGCCCATTTCTGATCGGTGAGGATGCCCCACCCCGAGCTCCAGAATTCACCCGCCCGGTTCGGAATCGGCGCCCCGGGATCAAAGAGCATCTTGCCGACATAATGACCGATTCGGGTGCGGACCTCGCGCTGGGATGCATGGCGTAGACCGGTATAGACCCAATCGTGCCAGCCCACTTTGAAGAAATCGAGCGCCTGCGGCCGGTCCGCAAACCGGACCGCGCCGCCGCTGCTTGCGCCGGCCTCGACGAGCGCCAGGTTGTGCAGGTGAATGGGCTGTGCGCCGCGATGTGTGACGACGAGACGCAAGAGGACGAACGGCTGCGTCTCGTACACCTTGACCAGGAGCGACAGCGCCAGTTCCCCTTCCCCGCGGCAGTCAAACCGGGATTGCGTGCCCTTGCCGTGCGCGTCCTCCACCACCGCCTGCTCGACCAACTGCATACCGCCATCCGACGTGACCTGGCGCTGGACGCCGTCTGCCCCGCTCCAGCTCACGTTGCAGCGTGCATTGGCGATGGCGGGGAAACGGGCATGCGCCGGCTCGATCCGAAAGCGCCCGTCCTGCAAGCGGTATCGCAAAACAATCGCATCATTGCCGGCCGCGCCGTCATAGCGCACCTCGCTCTGCAATCGCGTCATTTTTTCACCCGTCACACAAAATCATTCCATTCTCTGATGCCCGGCGCATTCGCCAACTCGTCACGCGGCCGCCGCAGGCTTGCTCGGCGGAGCGGGCTCGGTTACCCCGAGCGTCGCCGCGACCGTCTTGCGCACGCCGTTGACCCGGCTCGGGATGTTGACCTTGAAGCGATTGAAAAACACCACGTTGCCCGAATCGACATGGTCATAGCCGGTATAGAGCACATAGCCGATCAGCCCGAGATTGACCGCCGCTGCCAGCGCCTGTCCTTGCGGCGAGGCCAGGGCCGGGAGCTTGCGCACCAGCGCCACCGCTTTGGACAATTTCTCCACCTGCTCAGTCTTGACCTTGTACTTGTCGGCAAGCCCCTTAACCGTGTCGGCCGCCTGGTTCACCTTGTCCACCTCGGCCGTATAGCCGGGCAGCCATTTGGCGACATCGTCTTTGACGAGCTTGGGCACATAGAGCATATCGACGAGTTGAGCAAAGGGGCCGGCGCTGTCGCCGGTCTGGGATTGGGAACGCAGCTTGTCCACCCAATCGCCCACTTGCTTGCGCGCCGCCGTCTCGGTGTCTTGCCCGATCAGCGCCAGCACCCAGTTATACGCCTGGAGCAAAAGCTGGACCGCCGACGAGGCGAGGTCCATCGCCACTTTGCCGGCGCCCGCAATCAGTTGATCGAGCGATTGCGCAGCATCCTTGCTGACGAGCGCGACACCTTCCATGACCAGGCTCGCATCCAGGAGGAGCAGGTCGCGCAGCACCTCGCCGCCAACTTTGGCCGCCTGGCGCGTAATGAAATCGACCGCGCTGTTTACCTCCGTCTGGAGCGCGGCCCGCGCCGCCGGGAGATCCTTGGGCTTGTCCAGGAGTCCGCGCATGGTTCGCGTGGCGCTTTTGACGCCCGCCTGGACCGGCGCTTCGAGGACGGTGGCGAGATCATTCAACGACTGCTGGACCATCGCCGTGCCGATGCCGCCGCGCACCGGCGACTTGGGAACGCCTCGGGTCTGTTCGTCGGCTGTTTCTAGCAGGGCCTGCGCCACCTCGACCTGCGCGGTCGCCTGGGCAAGCAGTTTGAGCTCGGCCGCCTCGCGCGGGTTAGCCTCCGGCGCATTCAGTAATGAGGCCGTCATCTCGCCGACCTTTTGCGAGCTGGCGACGAGCTGCCGGGCGCGGGCGGCGAGCACATCCGGCGCGAGACCGCCCATTCCACGCATCGTCGCTGGCACGCTGACTGCGCCCTTGGCCTGGGTAAACAGCCCGCGCAGTTGACCGGCGTAATCCGAAAGGGTTTGTTGATATTGTTGCAAATCGGTCATCGTTCTGCTCCTCGTCGAGAGGTAGGGGCGCGCCGCCGGTTCGCCCTACGGGCGAGCGGGTTTAGGCATCCAGTGCAAATCGTTCCATTGCCCTTTCTTGACATAGACAAAACCGCCCACATAGACCTGGCCGACATAGTCATCGCCCGCGTTGAACGGAAACTCGTCAGTCTGCGGGCAGCCGAGATTATTCGCCTGGGCATATTTATACAGCGCCGAGCCGGTGTTGATCGGCATCCAGATCTGCTGGAGCGCAGCCTGAATCGCCGCCTGTGCGACCGGATCCGTGGTTGCCGCACCGGTTCCCGGTTTGCTCACCTGCTGGACATTGCCCCAGTCGCCCACCTTGACATAGGTAATGGCAGCATTAAACACCTGCGCTACATAATTGTCGCCGTTCGCCGTGAACGGGAATTCGTTCGTCTGCGGGCAGCCGAGGCTCTTACCCACGGCATATTTATAAAGCGCGCCATCGGTGTTGATCGGCATCCACTCGATCTCAAGCGCGGTCGCCTGGATGGCGGCGATATTCGCCTGGGCGGCATTCGCGTCCGCCGCGATCTGGTCGTAATTGACATTCGGCCCCGGGCAGCGCGGCCGGTCAACCGGATCAATATCGCAATGCCCGATCAGCGTCCGGTGCGACACATAGGTGATACTCAACTGCGCGGCGAGCCATTGGAGCAGCGCATTGTTCGCCTGGTACATCTGCGGCGTCCACTGGTCGTCCGGCTGGCCTTCATGCTCGATGCTGACCGTATAGAGGTTCGGGTTGTACGGCGGCTGTAGGTCCTGCCAGCTCGGTTTCGAGAGCACGCCGCGCGGGTTGTACCACCGCCCGTTTTGATAGCGCATCCCGACCGCGTACGCCGTATCGGTGATGGAAACGTACTGCTCGACCGTCCCATCCTTGCCGATGCAGAAATGCGCGGACGCCTGATGGCCCGGGTTATTAAAGGTTGGAAAGACGGCGGTCAGCGGGCCGGCGGCGATGTGCAGGACTATTGCGGTGACGGGGTGCCCACTCCGCCCCACGTCATAGTTCGCCAGGGTAATGGGGCGCTGGACCGCCTGCGGATACCAACCGGCAGCCACAGGCTGGGGCTGGGGTTGGGGCTGCGTCTTGGGCTGAGTGCGAACGAACGGCATCCGTGTTCGGTAATCGTTCTGCAGCGCCGCCCGGAAATCATTCTGCACCGCCGGCTTGTCCGAAATACTCCACCGGTCGTCGCCCTTTTGCCAGCGGAACAGGCAGAGCGCCATGATTGGCTGGTTCGCCGCCACGGCGTTCCACTGGTTGATCTCGGCATACGCGGCCTGCACCCAGCCGATATTCCGGTTTTGCCACCAATCGGGATCAGCCGGCTGCGTCTCGGTAATAAAGACCGGCACGGATTGCAGCGCCGGCGGAATGACCGCCATGAAATCGCGATAGGCGCGGAAATTATGGTGGTTGTTCGGGAAGGCGCCTTCCATCTGCTCGCCGGCAATCAGCGCCGCATCAAACCCATGCGTATAGGTATGCAGCGCGATCGCGCTCGGCGGCGCGCCCAACTTGCTGCACTGGGTCAGGATATCCTTGAAATACTGAATCCAATCGCCGCTCGGATTGCCCGGATAGGCCGTCTGAGTGTTCCACGGACCGGGGGGCGCGGGCGCAATCAAATCGTCGATATGGCCGGGCGCTCCGCGAATCGCCGCACGGCATTTGGCAAAGCACTGGGCGTACTTGTCGGGCGTAATCGCTTCACCGCCGTTGCCATCCTGGTTCCCTGGCCGCTCCCAAGCCGTGTTCGTCTCGTTGCCAATAATCCAGATATTGGCGCCCTGCGAATTCGCCACGTAATTCGCGCACGCCGCGGCAAAGCCGTCGTACTGCGCCGCAACGGGGATAGTTCCATCAGACCCATAGCCGTTGTTGAGACGGACAATGACGCCGAGCCCCTGGTTCGCCAGCCCGGAAAAATCTCCGCCGCCGTCGCTCGCCTGGGCTGTGACAACAACCCAACCCGGCCGGTTGGTGCTCAGCAACAGCCCCTCACCGCCGGGATCATGCAAGCCGAAAATAAAGGGTGCAATTCTAGGCATAGCAATTCCTCACAACTTTCTAGAGTGTTGTTGCACTCTTACGCCGGAACAATCAACACCTGTCCGGGATGAATCAAGCTCGGATCGGCAATCGCATTCGCCGCCGTCAATGCCGCAACCGACACGCCCAGCTTGCGCGAGATGCCATACAACGTATCGCCCGCCACGACGGTATAGGTCGCCGGCGAACTGCCTGTGGGCGGCGTCACCGGGGCAACAGGGGTAGCCGGCGCAGGCGGGACAGGCGGTGCAACCGGCGAAGGCAGGACCGCGGGCGCCGCGCCCGGAACGGTAAGGACCATCCCCGCGTGAATCAGGCTGGGATTGGCAATGTCATTCGCCTCAACCAGGTCCCCGACCGTCACGCCGAGCTTGCAGGCAATCCCCCAGAGCGTGTCACCGCGCTGCACGGTATAGGTAACCGTTGGAACACTCGGCGCAGGCGCTTGCACAGAGGTAGGAGGTGGGGAAACAACGGGCGCCGGAGGCTGCGCCGCGACGGGCGGAGGCGGCGCTGGTGAAGTCACGGGCTGTGGCGGGGTCGCCGGTTGCGGGGTGGGTGGGGGCGGAGCCGGCTGCCGCGCGGCCGGGGGGAGCGCGCTCAGCGGAATATCGGGGCGCGTCTCCATGCAGATTGCGTCGATCCACACGCGGTTCTCACCTGCCGAGTCATCCGTTGCAATTGCGCGCAGATAAAAGGTCGCCTTGTCGGACCATGCGCCAAACACGAGCTGCATCTCGGGGCGATTCACCGCCGCCTTGCCGTCAAACAACTGCGGTCCCCAGATCACGTTCGACGAATGGGGATCGGTCCCACCGGAGGGGTCGACGCCGAGCTGCCGTCCAATCGTTTGCACACGCACATTCGCGCCGGTATACGATTTTGCGGCGAGGCTGTACCCCCAGCGGAACATGTACACCATGCCCGGTTGCAGATTGTGCGCCGTCTGATAGATTCCGGCGTCGAACTTGTTGTCGGAATAAATCTGTTGCCCGCCGCCCGGATCGATCGCCTCGTTATCCTCCCAGCGAAAATTCGGCGGAGCTCCGTTCATCACAAAGGGGTTCCATCCATCCGCCACCGTGCCATAAGGCGTATCGTGATTCGCGGGGCCCATACTGCCATTCGCAATCAGGTTATGGGGGTCCTGTGCGCAAGGGTCGTGCAAATTAAACCTGGGCAAAGGATTACCGGCCGAGGGGAACATGGTACACCTCCAATGTGAGATACGTCTATGAAATAATAGTGTACAAGGGAAGGGGTGTCAATGGGGGATGGCAGGAATAAACCCGAAGGGTCTCGGAGACCCTTCGGGTTTGGGAATCACCAGTCCGCCAGCGGCGGCTTGCCGGTACGCCAGGCCCACTCGGAATCCTGCATGAACCGCGTGGGCCACCCCTCGGGCGGCGTCTCCCACTGCGTAAACCCCAAAACACTTTCACAAAAAGCGTCCGCCGTCTTTTTGCAGGGCGCAGTCAACAGCGCCTCCATCCGCTCCATGAAATTGGCCGGCCGGTCCTTGATTTCCCGGAGGACGGTCGTAAACCATTTGTGATAGGGATAGAGCACCCGGTTATGCGCCAGGATCAGCCGCCCGCCATACAGCGCAAGGTCGGCTGCAACATGCGTCGCCAGGTAGCGGTCGCCGCGCTTGTCCGCCTCACCCATGTACCACTGGAGCGCCTGCACCTGCGCATAGAACGAGCGCATCTTGTCCGGTCGCTCCGCCTCGGGATAAAAGGTCATGCGGGCGAGCAGCGCCTCCAGCTCCGGGTCGCGCGAATAGGCGACGAGGACCCCGACGAACGCGGCGCGCGCCGGCTCGCTCCCCCGCTCGGCCACCTCGTCCAGGAATGCGCTGTTTACGACCTTGCCGTCCACGTACCCGCCCGGATAATCGGACAACTCGGTCGTGTAATAGTGAAAGGCCCGCGCCGGCTCGCGCCGCGCATACTCTTCGTCGGACGCCAGGAGGATAATATCGACATCCGAATCGTCGCGCTCCCAGCCGCGGGCAATCGAGCCGCCGACGAGCAACGCAGGATAATTCGGGTCATTCTCGAACCGCTCGATCAATCGTTCAACGGTTCGTCGATGCTGTGGTCTCATGCCCTACCCCGCCGCCGTCACGGGGACCTGGTCGATGGTCGTCAGGTTGATCTTATTCCCCTCCATCCAATCCCGCACCTCGGGGTCCAGCACCAGCGCCATATCAAGCACGCGATACTCGCGCGCCCACCGCGCTGGCGGCCATTTCGCGCTGCACATCTTGTCCAGGGAGGGATCGTCCATCGCCACATGCACGACCCACAAGTGATAGCCGGGCGTGAGCCCTTCCAGCTTGGACTTGAGGAATGCCTTGCGCCGCTTGAAATTTCCGTACGAGGCTGAGGTCGAAAAGATAGAGGTCCACCGGAAGGCCGGAAGCACATGTTGCGCGGGCTGGCACGGCGTGCGGAGGGGCCGAATAAACTGGGGCGGCACCTGGGCAAAGGCCCGCGCGAACGGCAGGTAATTCCCCATGTGACACTCGACATGGTCGGGGTTGATCCCCTCCGCCGCGATCGCCTCACACTGCGCCTGCAGCTCGCGCACCACCTCCGGCTCTTGCGCCGATGCCCACAACTCGGCGTGCGTGTTCTTCAGGTCGCCGTTCCGCTTGCAGAGCGATTTCGCGTTCGTCAGCGGTCCCCAGTGATACCGATCCCAATCGCAGGTCAGGGTCGCGTGCATCCCGACCGGGATCTGGTGAGCGCGCACCAGTTCGGCGCCCGCCTTGAAAGCGGGACAGGGGGCCATGACATTCGAGCTGGTCAGAATGCCATCGGTAAACGCTCGAACGATGCCTTCGTTGATGGCCGGGTGCATTCCCAGGTCATCGCTCATGACAACAAGGTTAATCTTGGACATGGGTCACTCCATTGTGAATAAGTTATTCGGGCGAACCACCGGCTCGCCCCTACATGGGCTGGGCGCACAGCCTTGCGCCCCTACGATATTGTTCCAATCCGTTGCAATATTTCCATCACGCCGCGTCCGGCCTTGTACGGCGAGACGTAGTGGACGGCCGCCCGCACCGCCGCCGTTGCGTTGGCCGGCGCGGCCGCATATTGGATCTTGCGCAGAAAAGGCAGGTCCACCTCTGAATCACCGATGCCGGCCATCTCGTGAAGCGGGATTCCGGTCTCGCGGCTCAGCCATTCCAGACCCGTCCCCTTGTCGATTCCCGGCTTTAATATCTCGACCGAGCTGGCCGATCCGCGTAGCACGACGTCATCTAACTGCCCCCCCAGCGCGCGCTGCGTGTGCGCCAGCACCTCGTCCAGTGAGATTTCGGGACGCGCAGGAAAAAGGGTAATGCAGGTTTCTTTGCCGGGCTGGAATTGGCCGATGCCGGCCTCGACCACCGTTCGCCGCAGAATACGCCGCAGCACGCTCAGCAACTCCCGCCACTTTTCGTCAATCGCCGGGGACTCGGCGAAATGGTATGGCGACGGGAAAAAGAGGCCCCCGCCGTTCTCATAGATCGCCGGGAGGAATCCCGCAATCGCTTGCATGAACACTTCGACATACGGCTCTTGCCGGCCGGTGCACAGCGTTACGGCGAATTGCGTCGCATCCACCCGCGCCCGCCGGTTGAGCGCGGCCACAAACTCGAGCACCTCGAAATCCCAGGGTCGCGCCTCCCCCTCTGTCAGGCAGCCGTCCACGTCGATCAGCACCAGGCGAATCTTGTTCATTCAGGCAAATAGCTGCTTACACATCATCAACAAATGCGCCTTTTCACACATCGCTATGGAGCAGAAGTGACCTGAGGCGTTGCCGCCGGTTGTGCTTGTAGCCGAATGACCCGACAATAGATATAAGATCCGAGAATGGAGTTGACCTGAACTACACGAAATCTATCGCCCGACAGCGCGATTCCAATGCGCGGCGCATAGACCCAGCCCTTGTCTTGCGTGTACTGGGTATAATCTTGATTGATATAAACATTTCCTGTGGCAACAATCACATCCCCGATCTGGGGTACTTCAAGCTGCCCCCGCGAAGTATTGTCAAAATAGCGCTCAGACCAATCGATACCGCCGGACCAGTGTCCATAATAGAGTGCACCATCATTAGGGGGCGCGGTCGGAGTTGCTGTGGACGGAGGCACCGGCGTCGGCGTGGGGAGAAGGCCAACCCCTACATCCTGTAATGACTGCTGGCCACACCGGGACAATTCCACCTTGAGCTCGCTCGCCGTTGTCGACCGGTAGTTTTGCGGCACCATCACCTGAATCGAATAGCTCCCGGTCGGGAGAGTACTAAAACGATATACTCCCTGCGCATCAGTCGCGGTGACCGCCAGCGGCTTGCCGCCGCTCGAATCGTACAGGCTCACTTGCACGCCCGAGAGCGCGGTCTCGCCCTTGTCAAATTGCCCATTTCCATTCGCATCATTGAAAACAGTCCCGGCTACGCTCCGCACGCATGCCGTTGGCGATGGCAACGACGGCGGAGCAGTCGGCGCCGCGCTCTGGCTGGTTGGCTGAACCGGGGTGGCCGGTGTTGGCGTGGTGCACGCAGCCGTCTCATGCAAGTACAGGCTACGCTCCTGGCAGTCCAATTCGCGCGTGACGCGCTCTCGCGCCAGCGCCTGCAGTTCCGAGAGGCCGCCACAGATGTCGCAGTCAAAAATGAGCAGGGTCCCATCCAGACTCGCCGTAAGCACCGAACGCTCGTTCTTGTCGAGCGCTACACTCACAACCTGGTCCGAGTGACCGCGCAGTTCGAGTAGCGGCTGACCGGATGTCAACTCCCAGACCCGCGCAGTTTTATCCGCGCTCGCCGACAATAGGACCGGATATGCATAGAGAAGGTCCAGTATTGGGCCCGAATGCCCGCGCCCCACACCCCTGATGAACGGGGTGCCGGTAAACTGCCACTCCCGTAGCACCGCATCCTCTCCTCCGGTAAAGACGGAATAAATGCCCGAATCCGAGGTCACGCTATCGATGCCCTGGGTTTCCACAAGCACCGTCAGCTGCTTGCCCGTCGCGAAATCCCAGACTCGGGTCGTTCCGTCCGCGCTGGCCGAGACGATTTTCTTGGCATCCATGTCGAGCAGTACCGCGTTGACGGTACCGGTATGACCGGCAAGCGTTTCGAGCTCGACGCCGCGCTCGAGATCCCAGAAACGCACCGTCTTGTCCTCCCCGCCCGACGCCAGCCTTTTGCCATCCGAGCTCATCGCCAGGCTGCGCACCGCCCCCACATGTCCTTTGAGGGGTTGACCGATCACCTGGCGCGTCTCCGCATTGATGAGCACGATCGAGCCATCCTCCATCCCTGCGGCCACAGTTGACTGGTCGTACGTCGCGGCAATGCTCATCACCTTGCCGTGGTTCAGCGGGAGTTTTTTGAGCGCCTGGTCCGTCTCAGCATCCCATAGGATGACATTACCATCCGCTCCTCCCGAAGCAATGATTTTGTCATTCCAACTATACACGGCGCCGCTCACCGGTCCCTCATGCCCGCGGAGCTGCACTCGCGCTGCGCCGGTACCGGGATCCCAGATTCGCGCCGTCCCGTCTGTGCTCGCCGTCACGATCCGCTTGCCATCCGGGCTGAATTCCGCGCTATTCACAACGCCCGTGTGCCCACGCAATATACTCACCTGCCGGCCGGTCGATGTCTCCCATACACGCACGGTGTCATCCTCTGCCGCGGTGACGATCCAGTTGCCATCCGGGCTAAACGAGACGCTACGAATCGTCGCCGTGTGGCCGAGCAATTCGGCCACCGTCTGCTGCGTTGCCATGTCCCACACCCGCGCGGTCTTGTCCTGCCCGGCCGTAGCGAGGAAACGTCCGTCGGCGCTAAAGGCCATGTCGGTCAATGAAGCGGTATGTCCGCTCAAAGGCGGGCCAACCGGTTGGTGGGTTGCAACATTCCACAGCGTCGCCGTCGAGTCAGAACTGATGGCGGCAATAGTCCGCCCATCGGGGCTGAAAGCGGCCTGGACGATAGGCAGCTTGTTGATCGAGAGTGGTTCGCCTAATAAAACCCCGGTCGCGGCATCCCAGAGCATGATTGCACCATCATTGCCAGACGTGAGAATCATACGACCGTCAGGGCTAAACGATGCGCTTGTGACTCGGTCGGTATGTCCACGCAGCACCCATAGCACCTGCCCTGTCTGCGCATTCCAGACGCGTGCAGTGTGGTCATCACTCGCCGTGACCACCTGCACCCCGTCCGGGCTGAACGTTGCGCCCCAAACAAACCCTGTATGGCCTGTCAATGTTGTGATCAGTTTTCCGGTCGCGGCCTCCCATACCCGCGCCGTTTTATCGAGACTTGCCGTGACAATCCATTTGCCGTTCGGGCTGAATGCGGCGTCCCATATAAGCGAGGAATGGCCCTTGAGGGAGACGATCGGTTTTCCGGTCGTGTCCCATACCTGCGCCGTGCCATCTCCGCTCGCCGAGAGGATCAATTTGCCATCGGGGCTATATCGGGCAACCGTGACACCCGCCGTATGCCCACGCAGCACCTGTCGCACATGCGATGCGAGCAAGGCCTGACGCAGCGCATTCTCTGCCTCGGCTGAATCATAGACCTTGAGGGCCTCGAGCGACAAGAGCAGGCTCTTTTCAGGGTCCACCGTCAATTGCCCTACGGCCTGCGCCGCATACTCTCGAGAGGTGGCAACCTTTTGGGACAAATCTGATTTTTGGCCCGCGTCATAGGCCAGGTAGGTTGCGGTTAGCGCCACGACCAAGAGTACCATGACCCCGGCCAGCGCTAGCACCAGCCGCCGCGTCAAGGTTTGCTCGCGGCTGAGCGCTTTGCTCTGGTTCTCGACAAGCGCCTGGGCCGCATCGGCCCGCTCCTTTTCTGCGGCCGCCTGGGTTAGCGCCAACTGCCGTTCCGCCTCGGCGCGCTGTTGGGCCAGTTGCTTGTCGGCCTCGGCGCGCTCGCGCGCCAGGCGTTCTTCGGCCTCTTGCCTTTCCCGCTCTTTTTCGTGCCGCGCCTCCCAATCCAAAATCGCCGAACCGAGCACATCATGAAAGATCTCGTAGCGCGGCGAGTCCGGCTGATCGGGTGGCGGAGCGATGGGTCGCAGGATGCGGCTGTCGCCGCTCGCCAGTTGCTCTAACACCGCACTCAGCTCCGGCTCCGGGACACCCGCGTACCGAGCCAGGTCGCGCACCGTGTGCGCAATCTTGGTCCCTGACGGCGTGACGAGATGGTCAAACGCGCTCGCGGCAATCTCTTGCTGCGCGGCTGGCAAGCGGCCCATGGCATCATCCAGGTGGGCGCGGACGATCTGCTCGGCGCCGCCCATGCGTTGTAGCGTTTCGAGCCTGAGCAGCCGCGATCCAGCCCTCATCTCCTCGTCCCAGATGCGCGTCATGACAAGCTGCAGGTACGGCGTCTCGATCTCGACCTCGCTCTTGCCGGGGTCCACAGCGCCCCGTCCACTCTCGCCCAACACAACCTGTCCCAGCCGCACTTTGTCAAGCACCGCCTCGGTCAGTTCAGGCTCCAGGCTAATCGCCTGACCCTCCAGCGCATGCAGCTCGTTAAACCGATCGATCGGCCCTTGAATCGCTGTACGCGCCGCGGCACGGTCGAGGTGCTTGATGCGGAGATAATTGTCATAGAGACCGGGGATGCGCCCCTTGAACCGGTCGAGCCGGGCAAGCGCATCCTCACGGAAACAGACGAGGAAATTGACCCGTAGGTCGCGGCGATTGACTGCGCGGGGGAACTCAACCGCAAAGGTTCCCTCCCTCTCCTCCTGGGGATGATAGAGGAAATACTCTTCAAACTGGTCGAGGATGATCAGCAAATCCACCCCAATACTCTCGCTCCAGGCGTGCAGCGACTCGGCCAGCGACCCCGAGGCTGCGGGCAGTTCCACAGGCTCATCCTTGAAAATCGCGTGAATCGCCTCGGATACCCGCATCAACAACGCGCTGACCGGGTCATCCCGCCACGACCCAAACAGCACTGGGATGAACTCGGGCATCCGCTGCTCGGCGCGGCTCGCTTGAACCTGCGCGAAGAGCGCATGCTCAACGCCTGCGCGCAGCACCGAGCTCTTGCCAACACCGCTTGCTCCATACAACAGGGTCAGCCGGGAAGCGAGCAGATTCGCCGTGATAATCTCGGTATCGCGCTCGCGCCCGAAAAAGAACTGGGCATCCTCTTTATCATACGGCATTAGCCCTTTATAGGGCGAGGCGCGAAGAGCGCGGGGCGACTCCCCCCTCTTCTGCTCCGCAAGGTCCGGATTAGGAGTAAGGCCTTCTCCCCTCTCCCGCTCGGCGGGGGAGGGGTTGGGGGTGGGGGTATTGCTCATTTCGTCTCTCTCGCCCGCGGCAGCGCCTCAACCCGCCCGCGCAATGCCGCCATGTAATCGTCCAGCGTCACATCCAGCGTCTCGACATCATACGCCCGCCAGAATTCCTTGTCGATGGATTGGGGATTGCGCTGCACTGCCCAGGATTTCCAGCTCCGCGTCTGCCGGTCACGAATGCGGCGCAGCACGACCCGCAGATTCCAATCCCGCAGTCCATAGCCCATGAATAAAAAGTGGCTGTAGCGCATCCGCGCGGCGAGCGTCTTGGGAACGGGATTTGCCGGGTCCATGCGCACCAGGTACTCGATATAATCGTCCTCGGTAATGACAAAACTATCCCGTTCTGCATTCTTCCGGTCGACCGCGCCGTGGACCTTGACGATGATTGCCCGCCTGTCGATGGGCAAGTCAGCATAATCGTTCGGCGAATCGATCAGGCGCGGCTCTCCCTGGTGCGGCAGGTGCATGAACTTGCCGCGGTTCTCCTCCTCGGTAAGATAGGTAACCAGGTCATACGGCTCGCCGGCCGCCTTGAAGGCGCGCTCCAACAGGTCATCATAGTTCGTCGTCACGACGATTGGATAGTGCGGCGGGTACCCCTTTTGCCTCAACAGGCCGGGGAACGTCGCCAGAAAAATGTGCAGCGGCGTCGGCGGGTAATCGGCGTCGAGCAGGTCGTGTAATTCTTGATAGAGCGGCCCTACCCCCGAGAGGACAGAGACATATTCCGACACCCGCACCAGGTCCATGAGCTGGTCCTCGCTATAGCCAAAGTTCCGGGCCAGGTGCCGCGCGAGCTCTGGCCCATCCGGCAAATAATCGCCGCGGGTCCAGGCCTTGCCCTCCGGTCGCCCACACAGGTTCGCGCCGCTCCCGATAAACGGAATCACCTTGCCGTCGACCAGCGCCTTGACCAGAATCTTGAAATGCGCTTCGAGCGCCTGCGCTGTTGCGGCATCCACCGCGGCGAGAGGGTTGGCCGGGAGAATGTTTTGTTTGCTCAGCTCTTGCTGGACCAGCGCCACGAGCGCCTCGACATCGCGGTAAGAGGTCTGTATCCCCTGCACCCGACGGAAATATTCATTGGCCTCGCGCCAGTGTCCTGCGTCGTACTGCCGGCGTCCCTCCGCATACAGCTCAGCGGTCTGCTGCAACTGCCGGGCCTGGTGCAACAGTGCAGCCGCATCGCGGTTGTTGGGGTCAATCGCCAGCGCAGCTTGCAATCGCTCCTGGGCCCCCTTCCAATCCTCTCGCTCGAGCCCCTTTTGCGCCTCACGATATAGCCCGGCGATCTGCAGGCGACTCCGGTCCTCCGGGCTCAATTGCCCTATCGCAAAGATACGACCATCGGGCGCGCGGAGATAGAGCACTGGCAACGCCCATTCCACCGCATTGACCTGCGATTTGATCATCTTGCGCGCCTCGCCCAACGCCCCATCGACCGGATACCCAGCCGCCATCGCGCTGTAAAACTCGTGTGAGAAAACGATCGCAGCCTCATCTGTAATGGCGGCCTGCATGGCAATCACCGCCGGAAGCCCCTGCCGCACCAGGGCCTGCGCCGTTCCGCCGAACGGATTGGTTGTCGAGGTTTTGGCGCCCTCACAGGCGTTGAGGACGACGAGCCGCAGAGAACGATGATCGTGGAGCGCCATGCCGATGTCGCGGCTGATCACGCGCCGCATCTGCTGCGACTCGTCTTCGAAGGCCAAAGAGCCATCCTGCGCCTGCGGGTCAAAGACCCCATGCCCGACAAAGTGGAGGATATGGTATTCACCCTGGCGCAGTTGCTGCTGGAGCGCGGCAAAGGTTGGCGGTTCTAACCGCTCCAGCTCTAGTAACCCACTGGCAAGCAGATCGGTGAGGGCCTGGTTCAGATTACCCCACTCGCGCTCCACGTCGAGCGCCGGCAAATCCGTGGGGCTGGCAATGACGGCGAGCACGCGCAGGGGCGGCTTGACCGCCAGCGCACGAATCGATTCGAGAAGGTCGAGGTAGCGAACGACCGGTGTTTCGGATGAGAGGACCAGAAAACGGTCCAGAGGGGTGCTGTAGAGCAGCTCCCAGGAAAAGTCTGCCAGCTCGGGGACATCGGAGAGGCGGAGGCGCACGCGCAGCCCCATCCCATCCCGCGCCGCCTGTTCCAGGCTCGAATGGAAAGCGATCTGCACGTCACTGCCAAACAAGAGGTCAAACAGGCGCACACCAAAGGTACGGGCCGCCTGGGCTGAATGTTCGTCGAGCGGCCTGAGCGCCTCGGCCAGAGCGGCCAAATCCTGAGGGGTAAACGGGAGGGTAAAATCCGCGACTGCCTGTCCGGCCGGGGAATTGAGGACACGCGCGCGATACCCTTGTCCGGCGTGCTCGACCAGCAAATCAAAATCGCGATAGCTTTTGGCGGCCATGTGGGCTCCTCCGAGCGAGGCAGAAAGTGTACTCTCTAACGATTCGAATCGCGAAGAACGGGCTCGTCCATGATCTGGGGGACCATGTGCTTTTCAAAGGCGTCAAGAACCTCGGGGTCGAAATGCTTGCCTCGCTGGGCTTGCAGGTAAGTCAGAACTGTTTGTTTCGGCCAGCGCCTGCGATAGGGCCGGTCCGTGGTGAGCGCATCCCAGACGTCAATCACCGTAAAGATACGCGCCGCTAACGGAATGTCGTTCTTTGACAGTCCCCTGGGATAACCGGTCCCATCCCACTTTTCGTGGTGGCAGTAGGGGATGATGAGCGCCGGTTTCAAGAAGGCAATACCCGAGAGCATATCATACGCATTCTGGGGATGCTTGCGCATCATCATCCATTCGGCGGAAGTCAAAGGTCCAGGTTTGAGCAAAATGTCATCCGACACTCCGATCTTACCAATGTCATGCAGGAGCGCACCGCGGCGGATATGGACGATCTCGCTCTCGCTCAACCCCATCGCCCGCGCCAACTGGACGGTCATGGTCGTCACGCGCTGCGAATGCCCCTCAGTTTCGTGGTCACGCAGGTCCAGCGCGCGGGACCAGCCTTCGAGGGTGGCGTCATATGCCACGAGGAGTTCCTTGTTCAGCGCCTGGATCCGCCCTTCGGCGCGAATACGGTCCGTCACATCGCGCGTCACCACGCCGATCCTAAAGCCCAGGTCAGTCTTGATGGGGAAAATGACCTGCTGAATAAACAGGCAACTTCCATCGGGGCGATATACCATTTCTTCCTGCGGTCTCTCAAAGCTGGGTGATTCCCCGGTGCGCAGCCCGTCCAGGATAACCTGCTTGAGCTGCTCGCTGCGCTCCGGCGTTCGCTCCTCTGGGACAGATAGGGTAAGCTGCACCTGCCAGGAGGGCCAGCCGATGACATCCTCGTGCGCCAGCCCCGAGATGTTTTCCATCGCGCGGTTCCACTCGATCACCAGTCCCTGCTCGTCGATGAGCACCATCCCTTCCGAGTTTTCCTCGATAAAGGCGCGAAACTTGCCCTCGCTCACCCGCAGCGCCTCCTCGGCCTGCTTGCCCGCGGCGATGCGCCAGACCGAATCCATCATCAGCGCCAATTGCTGCACGTCGAAATCGGTATAGTCGGTTTCTTTGTTGGCGACTCCGACCACCGCCACAATCTGATTGCCGCTAAAGATGGGCAGGGTCATGTACTTGTACAACTGCGCATGTCCCTCCGGATAGCCCTTTTTGTAAGGGTTGGGAGCAGCAAAATCGTTGGCGACGATGGGCCGGCGCTGGCGCACCGCTTCACCCCAGATGCCGGTCTTGGACAATTGATAGAGGGTCGGTGGGTTGGGGATTGAACATTCGGCCATGGCGGCTTTTGACCAGGCGTGCAGGGTAAACTCCTGGGTTTGCTCGTCATAGTAATAGATATATCCGAGCTTGCTATCGGAGAGGGCGATGGCCTCGTCAAGCGCCATATCCAGCAATTCACGAAACGAGGCGGGATTGCATTGGGAGATTTTGAGGAGGCTGTTCAGGCGCGTTTGTTCGAGACGCGCCTTGAGCTCGTGTTGCGTCCGGGTGGTCACATCCTGCAGGATGCCTGTGATACGCACCAGCGCGCCATGCTCGTCTGGCAGGACAAAACCCCGATCCTCGACCTGGATATAATGTCCGGCTTTGTGCTTGAGCGCGTACTGGATCACAAAGTTCGTGCGGGTCTGCCGGGCGATACGCATCCGCTGGCGCACCTCGTCTTGATCGCGGGGAGCAACCAGCTCGAAAAGTTGCGCCAGCGCGCCGTCCAACTCTTCCGCATGGTATCCGAGGACCTGCTCCGTATTTCCGTTCCAGATGATCTTTTCCGCAACCAGGTCACACTCGTACATCACCTGGCCGGTGGCCGCCGCCAGTAACTCGAAACGGCGCTTCCAGTACTCGGCCTCCTCTGCGAAAGGGGTTTGCCGGTATTGACCGTTCGAGCCGGTTATCGGAACCTGCTCCACATGCGCGGGTAAGAGGTCCATGTCAATTTCATTCTACCACAAGTTCCGGTTCCCGTCTCATTTTAGAAGGGATACCATTTGTGTTATACTCGGTTTTCATCCAGACCTGCCCCAAAAAGGACCTTTGATTCTATGCCTTTTCATTCGCTTCACGATCTCGACCGGTACGCTCAAGCGGCTGTCAAGATCGGCTTGAACCTGCAGCCAGGCCAGCGGCTCCTGGTCGGAGCGCCCATTGAGGCCGCCCCCCTGGTCCGCCTGGTCACGACTGCCGCGTATGACGCCGGGGCGCGGCTGGTGAGCGTCCTCTGGAACGACGAGCAACTCGGCCTCATTCGCTTTCAGCATGCGCCGCGCGATTCCTTTGAGGAATATCCGACCTGGTATGCCCACGCATTGATCGAGCACGTCGAGCGGGGCGATGCCTATCTGAATATCGCCGCACAGGACCCGGCGCTCTACGCCGGACAGGACCCCGAACTGATTGCCATTGCACAAAAAACGGCGGGCAAGCATCTCGAACCCTACCTGGCCCAGGTAACTCGTAATACGTTCAACTGGACCCTGGTCAGCTATCCGATTGCCAGTTGGGCTGATCGGATGTTCCCGGATGCCCCGGCCGCGGAGCGCGTCGACCGCTTGTGGAACGCAATTCTCTTTGCCTCGCGTCTGACCTCACCAGATCCGATTGCGGGGTGGCAGAAACATATCGCGGACCTGGAGCGCCGACGCGACTTCCTCACACGGAAACAGTATCGCGCCTTGCACCTGACCGGCCCAGGGACAGACCTCACCATCGGCATGGCGCCGGATCACCTGTGGCTGGGCGGCGCTATGCAAACCACGCGGGGCCTGGAGTTTACGCCGAATCTGCCGACCGAAGAGGTGTTTAGCCTGCCCCATAAAGACCGGACCGAAGGGATCGTCCGGGCAAGCAAACCGCTGAGCTATGCAGGGACCCTCATCGAGGGTTTTTCTCTGACCTTCAAGCAAGGCCGTGTCGTCCAGGTGGAGGCGAAGCAGGGCGAAGCGGTTTTGCGCAACCTGATCGAGACGGATGAGGGCGCGGCGCGCCTGGGCGAAATTGCCCTCGTGCCGGCGAGCTCCCCCATTTCACAGATCGGGCTAATGTTTTACAACACCCTCTTTGACGAAAACGCGGCGAGCCATATTGCTTTGGGACGCAGTTATGCCTTTACCCTCCGGGGAAGCGCAGCAATGTCCCCCGCGGAACTGGCGCAGGCGGGCGCCAATAACAGTCTCGTCCACGTCGATTTCATGATCGGGTCGGCAGAAATGAATATTGATGGCATCACCGCAGTGGGCGGACGCGAGCCGGTCATGCGTGAAGGCGAATGGGCAGTCCAGCTATGAACGTGGAAGAACTTGCCGCGCGGCTCAAGCCGCTGGTCAGGGAACGCAAGCTCGCCCTGGCAGATGTTCCCGACCTTGTACGGTTGGGCGTCCTGCATGCGAACGCAGACCTCGACATCCGGGCGCGCCTGGCCGAGGTGGAGGAACTGGTGCAACTGGCGCTCCCTGGGCTACCGCCGGAGCAATGGCTCTGGATTCGGATGGAGCGCGGCGATTTTTCGAGCGGGCACGGAGCGATCGAGCCAACGCTGATGGTCGAATTCAAGGACGAGAAAACGTTACTCGACCTTTTGATCGGGACACTCAACCCGCAAATGGCGTTGTTCGCCGGCAAGCTCAAGGCGACGCCGATTATGCGCGCCCTGGTTCTTGCCGAGTTCTTTGAGGCGATCACCGCACACCTGTAGGAAGCGACACAGACTAACGCAAACAAGAACGGCGCTGTGTTCATTCGCGTCCTATCACCGTCCCAGTAACCGGCGTCCCTTGTCCTGGGTCATCTAACATGCTCAAAAAGGCGGCGACGACGGTGGGGTCAAAGTGCTTGCCGGTCTGCTGTTCCATATAGGCGCGGGCCTCTTGGGGGGGCATCGGCGGGCGGTAGGCGCGGGTCGAGGTGATCGCATCCCAGACATCCACCACGGCAAATATACGAGCGGCGAGCGGAATCTCTTCGCCGGCCAACCCGCGCGGATAGCCGCCGCCGTCCCATTTTTCATGATGACAGTAGGGAACCTCGAGGGCAGCGTGCAAAAAGGGAATATCCCGTAGCACTTCATAGGCATAGACCGGGTGCTGACGCATAATCTTCCATTCCGATTCGGTCAAAGCAGAGGGTTTGCGCAAGATGGCATCGGGGACCCCCATTTTGCCGATATCGTGGAGCAATGCACCGCGCCGGAGTTGAATCAGTTCGGCGTCGGCGAGCCCCATCCGCGCGGCAAGCTGCACGGCAAGCTCGACCACGCGTTGCGTATGGCCCTCCGTTTCCTTATCCCGCAGGTCGAGCGCGCGGGCCCAGCCTTCAAGCGTTGTATCATACGCCAGCGACAATTCGACATTCGAGCGCTGCAGGTCCTCGAACAGTTCCGCGTTATCGATCGCGATCGCCGCCTGCCCAGCCAGCGTGTCCATAAAGTTTTGCCACTCGGGGTCTGGATTGAGCGGGGCGCGGGTAAAAAGCTCTATCACCCCCTTCACTTGTCCTTTAGCAATCAACGGCACACCCCAGTACGAGCGCACCCCCTCGACCAGCAAGAACGACCGGTGCAGGGTCTGATTGGGTGATTCGCTCAGGTTCGGAATGTGGACCGTCCGACGGGTCAGCACGGCGCGCCCGGCATCTTCTTGGTCGCTATGCAAACTGATTCGCTGCGGCACCGGGTTGCGCAAGCCCTGCCCGACAAAGAATTCGAGCGTCTGGGTAACGGGGTTCAGACACAAAATATCGGCGGCATCCACATTCAACTGGGTAATGGCGTGCTGTAGAAAAATCTCGAGTGTCAGCCTCAGGTCCATGCTCGAGGTGAGAACCAGGTCCATGGCATGCACGGCGCTGAGACGTTGAATCTGGCGGCGGGCGCGTTCTTCTGCCTGGTTGCGTTCGGTAATGTCATGGAACTGGGCAAGAATGCAGCGCTCGCCATCAAAGTCGATCACTTCGCAATTGACAAGCGTGTCGCGCGTCATTCCGTCCCGCGTGTAAAACTTGCGCTCCTCGTCCTGCCGCGCGCCGTGTGCGACCAATTTTGCAACCCACCCTGCGCGGTTGTCGGCGTGCCACATCCCCAGGTCCACCACCGTCTTGCCAATGAGCTCCTCTCGCCCAAACCCGGACAGTTTCAGATAACTGGCATTGATCTCGACAAAGCGGCCGTCGGCCAGCGTCGTGATGCAAATCGGAATGGGACTGGATTGAAATAGAGTCCGGAAGTTATCGCGCACGAGCCAAGGAGATTCGCCCGGGGTGAAAGGAGTGGCGTTTGGAGAAGAGGGCACGCCTGCGGCTAGCTCGGATTCAAGTTGCGCCACGCGGGCGCGCAGCGCTCGGAGCTCCTCGACAAGTACACTTTGGACCGGGTCCGGAGTTTCCATTACTTGCGCCCCCCCACGACAAATTATACAACAGACCGGTGCAGACTGAAAGCAGAGAAATTCGTTTTTTTCAAGGGTGCGCGTTTCCTGTAAAATGGGCCTGCATGCCGCCGGAACGATGGTGATGCAGAATACGTCTAGTAAAAGATGGGTTCCTTCAATTCCTATCAGAAACAAGCGAGGCAAGTCTATGCGAACAAACTTTATTCTCTTTCTCCTCATCGGATCAACGATGGTGGGATTGGGAGCGTGCAGCGCGCCTGTGCCCACGCCAATCGTCATTGTCGTCACGGCGACGCCCGGCCGCATCCCTCCAACTAATGCCGCCGAGGCGCCGTCGGCAAATACCGTCAACCCGACGAGCACGCCGCTCATTGCCGCCGCTCCTCTCCCTGCTAATCCAGCCGCCGGATCAAGCCCCGCTACGCCCACTCCTCCGCCCACGCTACAGGACGATAACCTTTGCACCTACAAGGCAACCTTTCAGGGCGACGTCACCGTTCCGGACAATACGCCCCTTCTCGGCGGTTCCTCGTTTGTCAAAACCTGGCGAATTCGGAATGAGGGAACGTGCCCATGGGGGAACGGCTATGCGCTGCACAGTCTGGTCTTGACCGGCGGTAACATGGCCGGGCCGACCGGAACGATCGAGATTCCCAATGCGGTCGTCAACCAGGGTGACACCATAGACCTCTCGGTCCCATTGAGCGCGCCGACTACTCCCGGGGTGTATCGCAGCGAATGGAAATTGCGCGTGGATAATGGGACGCTCCTCGGAGTCGGCGCGAATGGTGCGGTGCCCCTCTATGTGCAAATCATCGTTCCCGCCAACGCTGTGACGCTAGCGCCGACCAACTCGCGTATCACTTTTCCGCCAGGTGCGACCCAGACTCTCGTGACAGGGCATGTCGACGCCGGCGCGACGCAGGATTATCATATCCAGGCGCTCAAGCGACAAACGATGATGGTCACCCTCGCTTCCCCGGTCATGGGGAATCCCACCCTGCGCGTGTTGGGGCCCAGCGAGGTCGGTCCGCAGGTGATTCGAACAGCGCAGGATGGTTGGTACTGGCTCGGCTCACTGCCAACCACGGGAGATTATATCATCCGGGTAACCTCCACCAATGCGTCAGCAGATTTTTCGATTAACGTCGTCGTACCACAGCGCATCGAGTTTGTGCCGGGGAGCATTTCCGGGGCTGTCACCGGCAAGACGACCGCCCGCCGGACCGTCTCGTATCTACTACGCGCAGGTGGGGGGCAGCAACTGACCGTTAATCTCTCCACCTCGACGCCCAATACAGCCGGCTTGACCATTTATGGATTGACCGATGGCATCCCGCTCGTACGTGCCGTGAGTGGCGCAACATCCTGGCAGGGGGTGCTGCCGTTCACCCAAGATTATGTCATCGAAATCGTCCCTACCGCCGACAACCCGTTTAACTTTGCCCTGACGGCTACCGTTCAATAACCGGAGGCCAAGAACTCGTCTTGCCGCCTTGCAGCATACAGGCCCAGAAGGGCGTCAGTCCCGCCGAATGCGCGGGACTGACGCCCTTTTAGGTTTTACTTGACAAAAAGGCCATTGACGGTTTGAATTGATAGTGCTATAGTTCCGATAATCTCCATATTCCGTCAGCTCATTCCCCGGATTGGTCCAGTTTAGTAGATGGACCGACTCTAGTCTTCGAGTCGGTTTTTGTTTGCCGACATTTCGGGACGACTGGACGGAGTATTGTAGAGGACACTATGACCAAAAAACTCTTGCTAGGTCTGTTGCTCGGGCTGGTCCTATTGGTTACGGCCTGTTCGTCGGCTCCAGCACCCACCAGTACGCCGGTGATCCCGCCAGCGCCGACAACGGTTGCCCTGGGTGGGCCGCCCGCTCCCGGTAATCCCAGGGCCACTATCCCAGCCGCGCCGACGGCGGCCCCTACGGCAACTGCTATTCCACCCACAACGGCGGCTACTGCTACACCCACCGTCCCGCCAACCCAGCCGAACACGCCGACCACCGCTCCGACGCCGACGACGGGTGCAGGTTCTCCCACCCGGGCCCCGGCAACACCAGCACCCTCAACCAATACGCCCACCCAGGCGCCCCCGACACTCGCGCCGATTGTCCCAACGGCAACCCCGCCCCCTTCTCCGACGGTTGTCGCCGGCATGTTCGTCACCAGTCTGCGCATCGCGCCAGATCCGCCTTTGCGGGGACAGAACCTCAGTTTCTTTGCGACGATCCAGAACGATACACAGCAGGATATTCGCTGGGTGGTGTATATCTATCGCGCGGATACGCCCAACAAACCAACCGGGCAGACTGCGATTGGCGCCAACACGATCCCGATCGGCGCCGCCGAGCAGCAAGCGCTGGGAACATGGAAATTGCAACTGGGCGGCCCGTGCGATTACTTTTTTGCGCGTGTTGCCTGGATCAATTTCGAAAATAAACCGATCTGGTTTACCACTCCGGATGGTAAGGTTTTTGAAAAGGGTTTTACGATTTGTCCCCCCTAGTCCGTCAGATTTAGAGGTTATCGCATGCACAAGTCGCCTCGCCGTACGAATTCACTCGTCGAGCAACAGTTCGCGCCCGGCATCCGGTTAATGAACCGGCTCAAGCTGCCACCCAAGTTTGCGCTCATCAGCCTGCTCTTTGCTCTGCCCCTCGCGCTCGCCCTGACGCTATTGATCCTTCAACTCAATTCAAGCATCGACCTCGCGCAAAAGGAAAAGGAGGGCACGACCTATCTGCGCGCTCTGCGCGGCGTTTATCAAGAGGCGCTGCGCGCGCAGATTCTCGATCAGGATTTTCAAAACGGTCTCGCCCCTGAGGCCGACGTGATCCAACAGCGTGCACGGATCGATGCCTATGTCAATATCCTGGCAAGCGTCGAGCAGCGCTCGCACCTCGGCACTGCCGCGGACTTTCAAACGCTTAAAACCGACTGGGAACAGATCAAGGGCCAACCCGTTGCCACCAGCGTCACCACAGACCTGAATAGCAAACTGGCAAACGATGCGCGCGATATGATTGCATCCGTCGGCGATTCCTCCAACCTGAACCTGGACCCACAACTTGACAGTCGCAATCTGAATGACACACTTCTGCTCATTCTACCCGATAGTCAAAGCCTCTTGACCGAACTCCTGGTGCTGGATGTGCCCTCGATGGCACAGCAAGGATCAACCGCCGGCCTGGCGCGCACCTCCACCCTGATCGGCCAACTCCAATCCGATTTCGACGACAGCCAGAGCCGGATGCAGGTCGCGTTTAAAAACACTCGCGCCACAGCCCTCCAGCCAACCCTCCAGGCACCCCTTTCCGACACCGTTCGCACCGGCACGGATTTCATCAACTCAATCGGACGCATCTGGAATACGCAAGGGGTCGAAATGCAGCCGGGCCAATACCGGTTCATGGGCCTGACCGCGTTTGAGACGAATTTCAAACTGTGGGATACCACCGTCAATCAGATAGAGAGTCTGCTCGACACCCGGATAGGTGAGCTGAATCAGCAAAAGAGTGCGTCCCTCATTGTGACCCTGCTGATGCTGCTCGGCGTCGCTTATCTCTGGGTGGCCTTTTATTTCGCTGTCCGGCGGACTGTTACGAACCTGGACGCAGCGTCGCAGCGCATGGTCAACGGGACTATGACGAGCGAACTGGTCATCGAGAACCGCGACGAACTGGGCCAGATTGTTGCTTCATTTAACAAGATCGCTTCGGCCCTCATCGAATCCAGCGCCTACCGCCAGTCGGTTGTGGATAACGCCGCCGACGGAATCTTGACGACCGACGAGACTGGCAAGATCATTTCTTTCAATCCGGCGGCTGAGCGCATCTTTGGCTACCCTTCGCGTGAAGCCATCGGGTTGTACATCAAGGAACTGGTCCCCACGGCAGGAGATACTTCCGACAAGGGCCTGTTCTATGGATTGCTCGACAGCGCATCCTATCTGACACAGCATCACGAGGTAGAAGGGTGTTTCAAAAACGGCTACCTCTTCCCGCTTGACATGGCGGTGAGCAAGACACAAGTTGGCCAGCGCCAGTTCTATATCTGCATGATGCGCGACATCTCTGACCTCAAACGCGCCGAAGCGGCCATCAAGGAATACCAGCGCCAGCTTGCCGACATTATCAATCTACTGCCTGACGCGACCTTTGTAATCGACGATCAGGGCAAGGTCATTTTCTGGAATCGCGCGATTCAAGAGCTCACTGGCGTCCCGGCGGCGCAAATGCTCGGCAAGGGGAACTATGAGTACGCTATCCCCTTTTATGGGGAGCGCAGCCCAATGCTCATCGACCTGGCGTTCAAGCCATCAGACGACCCGGCGCAATACCGGGAGGTCAGTCGCCAGGGCGAGGTCTTGATTACCGAAGCGTATGTGCCCAGCCTGCGCGGCAAGCAGGCGTTCGTCGTCGCCACCGCCTCGGCGCTCCGCGACGCCGAAGGGCGCATTACCGGGGCGATTCAGATTATTCGCGACCGGACCGAGCGCAAACGCATGGAAATCGCGTTGAGCGAAGCGAAAGAGACGGCGGAAGCGGCGACCCAGGCTAAGAGCGCATTCTTGGCGACGATGAGCCACGAGATTCGCACCCCGATGAATGCCGTCATCGGTATGACCGGCCTGCTCCTCGATACGCCGTTGACCCCCGATCAGCGCGAGTTTGCCGAAACGATTCGCTCCAGCGGGGACTCGCTGCTGACCATCATTAACGACATTCTTGACTTTTCCAAGATCGAAGCCGGCCGGATGAGTCTCGAAAGCCGGCCGCTAGACCTGCGCGAATGTGTAGAGAGCGCGGCGGAGCTGCTCGCGGCCAAAGCGGCGGAAAAAGGGCTAGACCTGCTCTACGATGTAGATAAAGCGGTGCCCGGCGCCATCTTTGGCGATGTGACCCGCCTGCGCCAGATCCTGGTCAACCTGATTGGCAACTCGCTCAAGTTCACCGAAAAGGGCGAGGTGGTGGTCTCGGTGACCCTCGAAGAGAAAGGCGCCGCGTTGGCCGACCATAACGGCGGGCATTTACCGGCGAGCGGCGATCTGCAAGCGCCAATCAGCCTGCATTTTGTCGTGCGAGACACGGGCCTCGGCATTCCACCCGACCGGGTGGACCGTCTCTTTCAATCCTTTAGCCAGGTGGATGCCTCGACGACGCGGCGATTCGGCGGTACGGGATTGGGGCTCGCCATTAGCAAACGCCTCGCGGAATTGATGGGCGGGTCGATGTGGGTCGAGAGTGAAGGGGTTCCGGGCAAGGGGAGCGCCTTTCACTTTACCATTCTGGGACAGGTCGCGCCGCCGCCAGCCGTGCATGCCTACCTTCAGGGGGTGCAACCCCATCTCGACGGCAAGCGCGTGCTCATCGTGGATGACAATGCGACCAACCGCCGGATCCTGATTCTCCAGACCCAGTCGTGGGGCATGGTGGCGCGCGATACCGGGTCTCCCGAAGAAGCGCTCAAATGGGTCCGAAAGGGCGATCCGTTTGACATTGCCCTGCTCGATTATCAGATGCCCGACATGGATGGAGCCATGCTCGCTAGCGAAATCCGCAAACTACGAACGGCGCATGCGCTCCCGCTGATCATGTTGAGCTCACTCGGCCGGCGCGAAACCGATAGCGAATCAAACGACTTTGCAGCCTTCTTACTTAAACCGATCAAGGCCTCCCAACTCTACAACAGCATGGTGGGCATCTTTGGCGCCGAGGCTGAGGTTACCCAGCGCAAAGGCCCGGAAAAATCCCAGTTCGATGCGCAACTCGGGCAGCGACACCCCCTGCGCCTCCTCCTTGCCGAGGACAACGCTGTGAATCAAAAGCTGGCGCTGCGGCTGCTCGACCGAATGGGGTATCGCGCCGATATCGCCGGGAATGGTCTCGAAGTGCTCGAATCCCTCCGCCGCCAGCCCTATGATGTGGTCTTTATGGATGTGCAGATGCCCGAGATGGACGGCCTCGACGCGACGCGGGCAATCTGGCGCGAGTGGCCGCGGGAGGCCCGCCCCCGCATCATCGCCATGACTGCAAACGCGATGCAAGAGGACCGCGAGCAATGCCTTGCCGCCGGCATGGACGATTTTGTCACCAAACCAATCAAAGTCGACGAGCTCATCGCCGCGCTGATGAAGTGCCAGCCCATTGGCGACCGCACAAACTCGAGCACGCCCACGTAAAGAACCTTTCGTTTTTGAAAGAAGTGAATCGAACGACAGACCGGCGAGTTCTGCGAGAGCTCGCGGGTCTACTTTATGCAATGTGGAATCGTTCCAGGTATGGACTGAACTTTAGCCGGGGCCGATCCACCGGTGCCCTGGCGTCGTTGGATCAAAGTTCATCCACCATTGGCGGCTAACCTCTCGAAACTCATCAAGCGAGAGATACCCGTGTCTGTTTTTGTCAAAACCATGAAACGCAGCTTCCACGTCCATGTCATGAGCGATGCCCGCAGCCGTTAGCCAATCACGATACTCTTGCAGCGTAATATGATTGTCGCCGTTGGCGTCAATCAGTTTATAGAGCGATTCAATCCACGGATCGAGTGGCCACGGCGCGCCTGCGCTTACCGCCTGCTGTAAATAGCCACTTTGCATCTCCATCGCCCAGGCAACCAACTCTTCGCGACTGATTCGCCCATCGTGGTTACTGTCGGCCGCCAACATTTGGTCCCACCATGCTTTCAGACTGTCCACTAACTCGCGGGTGGCCGGTGAATCATGGGGATGGCCGCGCATTGCCGAGAGCTTGTAGGCATGGTCGGTAAAGTCTTCGAGAGTTATGTAGCCATCATGGGTTGGATCATACATATCAAAGAGACGGTTAAGACGGGCCTGCTGAACCGGATTTGTCATGACCAATTCCTCCTTTGGAAGCGGACAGGGCAAATATTATAGCATACAAATCCGGGGATGTACGTCATTGTAGGATAAATTGTTGTGCGCATATATGGACACATACAAAGCAAGAATGCCGGTACAACACGAAAGGGTGACGGTAGCCCATGCCACGGTCACCCTTTCCTGGTTCATAAATACTAGTTGGTCACCGCATCCCACCACGGCAGCGCACGCTCATAGCCAATCAGCTTTAGCCCCGTAATCGCTGCCGTGTTCAAGTCCAGCGCCCGCAAGTCCTCCGTGCTCAGGTCGCGGATATCGTCGTGGCCTGAGAGCATGGTGAGAATCTTGATCTCTTCGGCACAGGCGTGGACGAAATTACAGAGGCGCTTCCCCCCTTCCTCCGGATCGAGCCGTTCACGCATTCTGGGATCCTGCGAGGTAATGCCGTACGGGCATTCCCCCTTGTGACAGGCCATACACGCTCGACACCCCAGAGCAATCTCCGCCGCGCTGCCGAATCCAACCGCATCCGCGCCCATCGCCAGCGCCTTGAAGGCATCCAAACCGCCGCGAATGCCGCCCAGCGCGATGAGCTTGACCTTGCGGTGCAGCCCCAGCTCTTTGAGTGCACGCACAGCGGGCGGGATGCACGCGATGGTCGGGATGCCGACCCCTTGCGTGACAATGTCCGGCGAGGCGCCGGTGCCGCCGGCCGCGCCGTCCAGCGAGATCGCATCGACGCCCGCGAGCGCGGCGGCCCGAACATCCGCATAAGGCCGGCTTGGCCCAAGCTTCATCAGAATCGGCATCTTGTAATCGGTCACGTCGCGCAGGAACGCGACCATGCGTGTCATGTCCTCAAGCGTCTGCACGTCATAGTAACGACACGGCGAGAGGGCATCGCTACCGACCGGCACGCCGCGCACCGCCGCAATTTCGGCTGTCACCTTTTTGCCCAGCAGGTGGCCGCCCATGCCGGGCTTGGCGCCCTGGCCGATTTTGACCTCGACCGCGTCGCCCGCCCGCACATAATCCGCGCTCACGCCCCAGCGCCCCGTCGACCACTGCACGACGAGATAACCGCCCGGCGCCCATCGCTTGTCCGTACGCTCCTCGTCGGCATAGCCATTCGCCACGGCATTTTCGCCAGGCACAAGCCCGCCCTCGCCAGTATTCGTGGCAATGCCCATTTTGGCTGCGCAAATCGCCAGCGCCAGCTTGGCCTCTTTGGACAGCGCGCCAAAAGACATGGCCGGAAAGACAATCGGCAGTTTCAGGTGCAGCGGACGCTCGCAGGTATCCTCCCCAATGACGAGGTCCATCTTGCACTCTTCCCGATACTTGTCGCGTGGCGCGGGCGAGGAGAGTTGGGACGGCACGACGACGATTGAGTCAAAGTGCGGGAGCGGCCCCATCGTGCCAAAGCCGCGCAGGATATATTGCCCCGTGAGCGCCTTGTAATGGATCTCTTCGACCGTGGGAAAGGTCCAGAGCGCCCGGGTGATATACTCCGGTTCCGCGCTGTTGATGCGGATGGCATTGCCGGGGCAAAACTCGGAACAGATACGGCAGCCAACGCACGCATTGAAATTCTGGACCGACACCTGCCCGTCCTCGCCGAGCGCATAGACGTCGTATGGGCAGACCTCGACACACGTCGCACACTTGCCCGGCATCTGTCCATTGATGCAGGCATTCTTCATTACGCTAACGCAAAAGGCTCCGACGACCGCCATGATTCACCTCATTCGTAGAACGGTTTCGTACTCTTGGCTACCAGTTTCTTGAACCGCGTCACGTCCGCGTTCACGTCAAACTCTTCAAACAGCCGGCGCAGTTTTTGCGCGTCCTCGATGGTCAGTTCCTCGACGCGGGTATTGTGTCCCTGCGATGCGAACTCTCCGCCGATATAGAGTGCGCCGCGGATCAGGAAATTACCGAAATTCCGGCCGGCATTGCCGCAGACGATGAAATCGCCCGCGAGGTGGTAGGTGGCGCACTCATCGCCAGCATCGCCGCAGACGATAATCGTCGCGCCCTTGTTCATCGTCGCCGTAAAATCACCCGCGTCGCCGCGAACGACGAGCGTACCGCCGTACGGGTAGAGGCCCGCGCCATAGGCTGCGTTCCCCTGCACGACGAGCGTCCCGCGCGTCATGTTGTCGCCTACATATTTGCCGGCATTGCCGGTGACCTGGATCGTCGCGCCGTCGTTTAACACGCCCAGGTAATCTCCGGCATCCCCGACGACCACGTACTCCCCCTCTTTCAGCCCGCCCAGAAATCCGTGCAGGTGCGCGGCGTTGTGAATCTCGGTCGGTTGGGCGCGCGGCATCTCTTTGACTGCGGCGCTTGCCGCGCGCAAATTCAATTCTCTAGCATCCAGAGCAGTCGCCACAGCCAGCATAGCGATAATCCTCCCTTGTAGTGATCGCGCGAGGTCGTCCATAGAGCAGGTCGAACTGCTGCTTGACCTCGGCGCGTTTGCGCGGGTCGCGCAGCGCGTCGAGCATCAGCACGCGAAGCTCGTCAAACGCCTGCGCTCGTTCGCGTCGGTCCTTCTCGGCGGCGGCGCGTTCCAGAGCCGCTTCGTCCACTTGGGCCAGCGTCTCGATCAATTTCATCGTGGTCGCGTTCTGGACAAATGCCCGCCCCACCGGCGTTCGCACAATCAGCGTCGAATAACCTGCTCGCGAGCCGACAGAGCCGACCGCGATATCCGCGCTCTCCCCGACATAGTCGTCGCAGCGCGCACACCCCTCGCGCGTGAATACTTCGGCTTCGCTTAGGTCCAACTCATAACACGAGCCATCCCATAACTCCGCCCGCAGCTTGCCCTCGCGCGGATAGGCCGTAATGCGCTGAATGCTCTCGGGAGCGAGGTTCGCGCCTTGCCCGAGCAGGTCGCGGAATGCGCCGGGCTGAAAGACGCCCGTGCAAAAGAGAGCAACGTTGAGCCGGATCACATCCCGATAGGGTTTGAGCCGCTCGTTCCTGGATTCTATCATCCGCCGGACCGCCTGGGCTGTGCATGGCGTCGAGACAATGGCGAGGTTATGCAGGCCGAGCTTGAACACCGCATCGTTGAGCGCCTCGAGCAGCGGGGTCCAGATGTATTGCAGACCGGTGCTCTCGGCGATCTCGCCCGCGCTCGTCACGATGCGCGCCCGCGTCCTACCCCCGCGGTCCGAGTCGACGAGCAACGCGCCGTCGATCAGCCCACTTCCACGGGCGGCGATGAGCAGGTTACGTGCCACGTCGTTGGGGTCGGCGCCCCCCAGCGGCCCGGTTGCTCGCGCGGACATCTGGGCGAGGGGCGGGAGCCGTGACGCCGGTTCAAGCCGCGGGCAAACCTCTTCGCAAAAATGCTCGCAGAACGAGCAGGTATCGAGCGCAAACTTGCTCAACCCGATATTCTTGTCAATCTTGCGAAGGTACGGATGTTCGCCACCGTCCCAGCCCAGGACCTGTTTGGAACAGGCGGCGACACACATTGAACAGCCGGCGCAGCGATCTTGCATCCATACCTTGTCGTATAATCGCGTTGTATACAATTCGTTCTCCTCCCTTGCGCAAGCTAACCGCTTGCGCTAAATGCCCCGTTCTTTATTTGCCCGGTCGATTCGCTATTGGGCCGCGTTCCAGCACCGGCGGCCTGATTGCGCGATCTGCAGACTGGAACCGGTGACCTGCCGCCTCCACCGCCTGCACCCAGGCATTTGCATCATCTCCCAGCAAGCGCGCCACAATCAATCGTCGCGGATCAACCCCGTGCGCCTCAAGCTGAGCCCGCAGGTTCTCGACGCGCGCCTCGGCATAGCGATTGCCGCTCGCGAAATGGCACTCGTCCGGTGGGCAGAGAGCGAGCATCACCGAATCCGCGCCGTTCAAGAACGCATACAGCACATGCATCGGATCGAGCCGCGCTGAGCAGGGGAGCTCGATGACGCGCACAGTCGCAGGCGAGGGAACCCGACGCGCGCCGGCCAGTTCCATAGCGGAAAACCCACTCCAGTGACAGGCAAAAACCAGGGGAACAGGGACGGAAACAGCGCCTGCTTCCTTGTCTTCGCGCTTAGCCAGCGCCGCCTCGATCTGCGCAAAAATCTGGGCATCGCTGCTGGTGGGCAGATCAATCGCTTTGGCTGGACACGCCACAACACAATTACCGCAAGCCTGGCAAAGGAAGGGGTCAATCGCGGCGTGGTCCAGCATTTGCGCCTCGCCATCCCGAACGTCGGCGAGTACAGAATGTTGTCGCATCTCGATCGCGCCAAACGCGCACGTCTCGACGCACTGGGCGCAGCCGGTACAGACCTGCCGGTTCACGTGAGCGCCCGACGAGGGATGCAGCATCTCGCGCTTGTGAATAAAGCGAAACGCCCGCGCCGCCGCCGTCATCCCTTGCAAGATAGCGGTCTCGGCATCCGCCGGACGGTGCGCCGATCCGCAGACGAAAATCCCGCGCTCGGGCTGGTCCTCCGGCCGAATTCTGAAATGGGAATCGAGAAAAAAACCATCCTCATCGCGCGTGAGATGGAACAGTCGTGCAACCATCCCGGCATCATCCTGCGGCACATAGGGGGTGGCGAGGACCACCCGGTCATACCCAATCTCGTGCAACCGGCCCGCGGTATCGGCCACGGCGACAAAATCGTCTCCAACGCGCGGGGGCGTGCTCGCGCCATAGCGCACGAACCGGATCACCAGACGCCGCGCCTCGCGGACCCGTTCCTCATTCAACTCGTCACCCAACAGATAGAAATCCCGGAAGAGGACGGTGATTTCAGCGGTCGGGTTAGCCCGTTTGACTCGAATCGCCTGATCGAGCGCGTCCAGGCAGCATGTGCGTGAGCAGTACGGGACATGTTGGTCACGTGAACCGGCGCAGAGGATATAGACCAGGGATTGGTTGGGCGGAATGGGCGAGTCGCGGGTTTGCCGCTCGAATTCCGAAAGAGTCACGACGCGCCGCCCGTCATGTCGATACAGTCCTGGATCACGGTATTCCTGGGCGCCTGTGGCAATCACGACTGCGCCCACTTCCATTTCCAGTGTTTCGGATCCACCTGCAATCCGTACGCGATAGCTCCCGACCGTACCCTCCACTGCCGCTACGCCGGCATTTAGCAGAGTTAGAATCCGCGGGTGCGCGAGCACCGCCTCTTTTGTCCGGTCTGCGCCCGCGCCGTTTCGCGCATCGCCGACATCACCTGGGGAATACCCGTCAAACTGCCCGCCCAATTTGGCCTGGCGCTCGACCAGCGTCACAGGCACACCACGGTCGGCGAGGGCGAGGGCGGCCGTCATCCCGGCAATCCCGCCGCCAATCACCAGCGCGCGAGGCGCAATGGCCGTTCGCACGCCGTCGAGCTGGCGAGCGCGAATCACTCGCACCAGCCCCATTCGCACGAGGTCAACCGCCTGTCTAGTCGCACCTTCCCGATCGCCGCGATGCGCCCAGGCACAGCCCTCACGCCAATCCACAAGGGTAAAACAGTTTGGATTGATGCCCGCCTCCAGGCATACATCCCACAGACGTCTTTCCTGAAAACGGGCAGGGCATGCAGCGACAACCATGCGGTCCAGATTCTGGGCCAGGATCGTACGGCGGAGGTCGCTCATGCCGTCGGGGAGGCAGATGTGCGGAGCGGTAATGACAACCCCATCCGGGCGCAGCGCCTCGGCCACTGCGCCGACATCCATCTCTTTGCTAATTTTTTCATCGCATGTACAGAGCAAGATCCCGGTGCGTGTCATAGGGGTTGCACCTCTTCTTTCAGCAAAGCCTCTGCATCCGCAAAATGGACGGGGAGCGTTTGCTCGCCGCAGATACGGCAGGTTCGCGCGTCGTGCGCCGAATGCGGCGCGGGGGCGATATCGGCCAGCGTAATCGCGCCCGTCGGACAGATCAGAACACAGGTCGCGCAGCCGATGCACGCAGCAGAGGTAATCTCGAACGGCGCTGCATATCGCTTATTCAACCCCCGCTGGATGAGGCTAATCGCATGGGCGCCAACCAGCTGATCGCACGCCCTGACGCACAATCCGCACAAGATGCAATCGTCGGGCGGCAGCGTGTGGCGCACGCTCTGTACCCCCATCGCCCCGGCGATGGCCTGCACCAGGGGCAAATGGGCGCCGGTCGCCATCAACAACTCGGCGGTGATGCGGCGCGAGGCCTGGACCGGCTGTGAACTCGTGCGAACCGTCATTCCTTCTTCGCATGGCTGGGTACAGGCTGCAACCAGCTTGGACCCGCGCGCCCCCACAAGCTCCACGACGCAGAGACGGCATGCCGCATACGGCTCGACGGCCTCATGATAACAAAGGGTTGGGATCGCGATACCGTTCTCGCGCGCCGCCTGCAGAATCGTCTCGCCATGCTCGGCCGTGATGGGACGATCGTCAATGATCAGATTTACCATAGGCCTTCACCTATCGCCTGCCGCCTGCAACATAGGCCCGGTGACAGATCCCGAATGTGCATCACGGAGCTGTGGCTTGAAACCGGTTACCACCCGCACTGCGTCAAAATTGCACAGCTCTTTACATACGCCACATTTATTGCACAACTCGGGGCGAATCATGTGCGGTTTTAGTTTTTCGCCAGTCACTGCGTTCGAGGTGCAGTTGCGCAGGCAAACCAAACAGCCGGTGCAAAGCGCAGGAATCACTTCATACCGAATCAGTCCCTTACAGACGAGGGCGCGGCAGGTCCCGTCGCGAACGTGCTCCTCGTACTCTTCCCGAAAATAGCGCAGCGTCGTCAGCACCGGATTGGGCGCTGTCTGCCCGAGCCCGCACAAAGAGGAAACCTTGACCGCGTTCGCCAGCTCTTCCAGGTACTCGATATCCACCTCCTGGCCACGCCCTTCGGTGATCCGTGTCAGGGTGTCGAGCATCGCCCTGGTACCAAGGCGGCAAGGCGTGCACTTGCCACATGACTCTTCCTGCACGAAATTCATAAAATACCGGGCGAAATCCACCATGCAGGTCGTCTCATCCGTGACGACCAGGCCGCCCGAGCCCATGATTGCGCCCAGCGAGGTCAACGACTCGTAATCGATGGGAGTATCGAGGTGCTCTTCGGGAATACAGCCGCCGGAAGGGCCACCGATCTGCGCCGCCCGGAACTGCTTGCCGTTTGGAATCCCGCCGCCGATGCCAAAGATCAATTCGCGCAGCGTGATGCCCATCGGCACCTCGACCAGGCCTGTGTTGACCACCTTGCCGACCAGCGAAAAGATCATCGTCCCTTTAGACCGGGGAGTCCCAATCGCCGCATAGGCCGCTGCCCCCTTCTCGAGAATGACCGGAATGCTCGACCAGGTCTTGACATTGTTAATCACCGTTGGCTTGCCCCATAGCCCGCTTACGGCAGGATAGGGCGGCCGGGGTCGCGGGTCACCGGTACGGCCCTCGATGCTCGCCATGAGTGCTGTCTCTTCACCGCATACGAACGCGCCCGCGCCGATGCGAATTTCGATGTCAAAATCGAGCCCCGAATCGAGGATATTCGTTCCGAGGAGTCCATACTCGCGCGCCTGCTTGAGCGCAATGCCGAGATGCTCGACGGCCAGCGGGTATTCAGCCCGGATATATACATAGCCCCGTCTGGCGCCAATCGCGTGCGCGCCGATAATCATCCCTTCGATTGCCCGATGGGGATTCCCCTCCATCAACGCGCGGTCCATAAAGGCGCCCGGGTCCCCCTCGTCGGCATTGCAGACCACATAGCCAGAGGCATTCGCAGTCTCTTTTCGCTGCTTGTCAATCTCCTGCCGGGCGGTCCGCCATTTCGTACCGGTGGGGAAACCAGCCCCACCCCGCCCGCGCAACCCCGAGCACGTGATCTCGTCGATGATCTGTTCGCCCCCCCGCGCCAGCGCTTGCGCCAACGAAGCATACCCGCCCATTCGGATATATTCGTCAATCCGGGTCGGATCAAGCGAATTATTCTGTGCGAGCAGCAGTCGCATTTGCTTGGCGTAAAAAGGGATGTCGCTCTCGCGCCGCACCCGCATGCCAATCGCCGGATCGGTGTACAACAGACGTTCGACGAAGCGATTATCCGCCATCGCCTCGACGATTTCCCGCACATCCGGCGGCTGGACGTGGGTATAGAGAGTTCCTTGTGGTTGAGTCGTGAGGAGCGGTCCCTGCTCGCAAAACCCAGGGCAACCTGTCACGCGCACGTCTGCGCCGGTTGCCCGCGCCGCGTCGATCACCTCATCCGCGCCGTACGCGCGGCAGCCGGTTCCGCCGCAAATGTGGAGACAGGGTTTTCGGGGGTTGTGGGCGCGGTCCAGGTCCGCGCGATACGATTCCAACTGCGCGGCATTTGCAATTTTCATTTCTAACCCCGTTTCAAATTCTTGAGCACGCGGTCCGCCCTGGCAATGTCCATCTGCCCATGATATTTGCCGTCGACCACGGCGATGGGACCGAGCGCGCACGCGCCGAGGCAGTTGACCGTTTCCAGTGTGACGCTCCGGTCGCGCGCCGTTTCGCCCGCGTGGATGCACATTTTTCTTTCAAACCGGTCGAGAATTTGGGGAGCGCCGCGCACGTGACAGGCGGTGCCCATGCAAACGCGCACGAGATGCGCACCGCGCGGTTTCAAACTAAAGGCGTGATAAAACGTAGCAACGCTATAAATCTGACTGAGGGGGATATCGAGTGTTTCACTCAGCAGGACCAGCGCGTGCGAGGGGAGATAGTGGTAGCGCGCCTGGATTTCGCTCAACAGGGAAATGAGCGCGGTCTCGCCGGCGACCTCATGGTCGTGTACAAATTGTCCGACGTCATAGGCGGACGGATCCATATATTCACCTCGAAGCCTCGTTGATTCGGGTGTGCGAGCGAAGAGCCTCGCGTTTTTATGCTAGGCTATCTGGGTCAAAATTCGGTCCTAAATTGGTTTTATTACAGATAGAATTCGCTTGATGCCTTGCTTTATTCTCTGCACATGTCTAGCTTTCAGGTAATCATGAGCCTGGAATTTACGGTCCTGGTGCATTGACCACGGTGAACGGTACCGTCTCCCCCGCCACTTTCTGCCCATCCGCAAGCACAACAATCGCCTGCACGTGATGCTCGCCGGGGGACAACGGCCAGAGCGCACGATAGGGCGCATTGCCGAATGTCGCCAATGTCTGCCCATCAATCAGCAGCAGCACCTGGCTCACCGTTTGGTTTTCGGGGAGCGCGCCAAGACGGGCTGAGATCTCGATCTGCTGCATCGCGGCCGGAATCTGTGGACTCTGTGCGTAGGTTGCATTCGGCGCAGGGCTCGTAATGACCACCGCCGGGGATTGCCCGCCGGCCGCCCGCTGATCGCCAACCGCTAACGGCTGACCGCCGCCGGCGACCGCCCGCCCCAAGCAATCATGATCGGGAGGTTCGGGAAATCCCTGCACCCTCGCCCAATCCTGTGCTTCACTGGAAAAGAGGCGATACACGCGCTCGACCGGTTGACCCTGGCATCCTTCGGTCCATAGTTGCCCCGTCGCGCTATCGATTTCGACCGGTCGATAGGTATCATCCACCTGGCGCGGCTCAGTTCCTGCGATGAACACCTCGGCGCGCTGGCGCGGGCAATATTCGGTTGGCAGCAGGCCCGATGTTTCGCATACCTCGACATTCACAATTCCGCTCGGGCGCACAAAATCGCGCACCGGCTTGCCGCGCAACGCCTCTTCCATGAAATCGTGCCAGATGGGCGCTGCGCCGGTAATGCCCGTGATTTTGTACATCGGCTCATTATCCGCATTCCCCGCCCATACGCCGACCGCAATATCGGGCGTATATCCCACGGTCCAGTTATCGCGAAAATCGGTCGTCGTTCCGGTCTTGGCCGCTGCCGGGCGCGACAGGTTGAGCACGCTGTCCTCGCCGAAAGCGGGAATGCGCGCCCGGTCATCTGAAAGAATGTTCGTGATGAGATAGGCAACCTGCGGCGAAACCGCTTGGATTTCAGTTTGTCCCAAGGGGACTCCCTCTGGTCGCGAATTTTGAATTCCATTGACCGAGAGAATGGCGATCGGCTCGACACGCTGCCCGTTGTTGGCAAAGGCCGCGTAGGCCGCGGTCAGCTCAATCAGCTTGACTTCACCGCCTCCGAGGGTGAGCGCCAGGCCGAATCGCTCGGTATCGTTAAAGGTCGAGATCCCGAGCGAACGCGCGGTGGCGACCATTGCGTCGAGCCCGACGTGTTCAAGCACCTTGACCGCGACCAGGTTCGAGGAGGTGGCAAGCGCCGTGCGGAGCGAAATCGGACCGTGCCATGTCTGGTCATAGTTCTGCGGCTCGTAGGGCGCATTCTCTTTGGTCGTAAAGCTCGTCGGCACATCCGACATGACCGACGCGGGCGTGAGGTCGCGGGCAAAGGCGGTCGCATAGGTGATCGGCTTGATCGACGAACCCGGCTGCCGGTTTGCCAGCGCGACATTGACCGCGCCGTCGATGCGGGCATCAAAATAGTCCGCGCTTCCGACCATCGCCAAAATCTCACCGCTATCCGGCCGGATCGCGACCAGCGCCGCATCGTGCAGATTGTAATCGGGCGCATTCGCTTCCTGATGCTGCCGGACCAGTTCGTCAAGGTTCTGCTTGATAATGCTCTGCGCCCGGTTCTGCAGATCCAGGTCGAGCGTCGTGATAACGGTCAGCCCGCCGTGGTTGACTGTCTCGGCTCCATACTCGGATTCGAGCAGGTCGCGAACATAGGCGACAAAGTGCGGCGCGTAGAGCGGCGCGGCGACATCGGAATTGGCGGGAATGAAATGGAGCACCTCAGCAAGCGCCGTCTGCGCCTGTTCGGTCGTAATATACCCACGCTTGACCATGAGGTCGAGCACGACCTTTTGCCGTCCCCTGGCCGCGTCGGGATGAGAGAGGGGATCATATGCCCAGGGCGATTGAATCAAGCCCGCGAGGAGCGCCGACTCCGCCAGGTCCAGGTCCCGCGCCGGCTTGCCGAAATAGGCGCGCGAGGCGGCCTCAACCCCATATGAGAGCTGCCCAAAATAACTCTCGTTGAGGTACATCTCCAGAATTGTATCCTTGGAATAGGCCTGCGTGAGCCGCACCGCAAGCACGGCCTCGCGAACCTTGCGCGTGAAACTGCGCGATTCACTCTCCTCTTTCGAGAGGAGCAGGTCGCGGGCGAGCTGCTGCGTGATTGTGCTACCGCCCGCGACAATGTGCCCCGCCTGAATATCCTGCACTGCTGAGCGTACAATGCCGGTTATATCGACGCCGGGGTGCTGGTAAAAGTTGCCATCCTCGGTCGCGACGACGGCGTGTTGAAGATGGAGGGGAATCTCGCTCAGCGGGACACGCGTCCTGCGCCCGGCGCGCGGGTCGAGGATTTCATACAGGAGACGACCGTTCCGGTCGAGGATCTTGGTCGTATCGGGCGAAGCGCGCGTAATGAGCGCATCCGAAGGCGGCAGGTCGCCAAACAGGCCTACATACGCAGCGACGCCGAGGATTGCAATCAAGACCGCCGCAAACAGCGTCAGTTTGCGCCAGTGCCGGCGAACGAACGGGTTACGGAATAGCGCCATAGTTCAAGTCAGGAACGAGCCTCTTTACAAGGACGCAGTTTCAACGCATCTTGTTCCCACCCCGGTCCCATATGATTTTTAGAACTCACACTTCTCTCGGCCTCCATGGGAGACCACAAGTATGAGATAGGTCTTGAGGTCTTTATGATTAACCTCCCGGCAGTAATGAATCGACCTCATTGGTTTATTGCCGTTACGTGCGGAGCAATCGGCAGCGCCTACGCTGCTACATGTTGTCCTGGATACCGCGCCCCGACCCAGCGCGTTCCGACCCATCCGATGATCCCAAACAGCGCGACCACCGCTTCGATGATCCACATATTCAACAAGGTCATATCGCCTGTCCCTGCAATCATACCACTCACCTGGGCATACCCCGCCACAGCATCGATGAGCGTCTTGTAGACAAAGGCCAACCAGAACCACTGCGGCTTGCGCCTGGCGATTGCATAAAAGATCAGCACATTCGACAGGATGTGCACCCAGATCGTAAAGAACCGTTCCCAGACCGGCGCCAGGGCAAACAACGGATTATTCAGTGCGGCGATAGCGGTGAGCGCGTCGAGCGGCAATAGATTCGGCGTGACCAGCGCCGCGATCACAGCGATCAGCGAATTCGAGCCAAGCAGGATCGCTTCGATCGCGCCAAAACCGATACCGAACGCCAGCGCCATGCTCCAGGTCGCGCGCCCGAGCCGCGTATAACGGAGAACCAGATAAGTGAGGGCAACCTCAAACACGCCGGTCAGAGCGCCGACATAGAGGGAAAACGCCCCGAGGGCGAGGCCGCCCAACGCTCCATTCACCTGACTATAGATCGCACCGTTGGCCCCGATTGCCCAAGCGAATTTGAGCGCGACTGTTACGAACCAGAACGGCATGCCAAGCAAGAGATATTTCCAGCCGAGCCGTTTGTACAACGCATAGATGCAGAAACCCAGGCCGACCAGGATCATCCCGAGGCTGCCCATCAGCGCCAGCGGCGAAACGGCCGCGACCTCGACGGCGTGCGGCTTCCAAATGAGGCTGTATTGCGCCTGGACTGCGCCATCCCACGCCAGCCCCAGCTTGTAACTACCTGCTTGTGGCGCATTTAGAGTCACATTATAGGCGAACGAACCGGCCGACGCTGTCTGCGACCAGGTAACCTTGCCATTCTGGTCGACAAGCTGTGCGCGCAGGCTCCCCTGCATCACCGTCCCGCGAAAATCAATCCCAATCAGGTCTCCGGCCTTTTCGACCGGCACGGTGAAGAACATATCATCCCCGGCAGCGGTACGTTCCAGCGTCGCACCGGTTACGCTTGCCCCTTCTGTCTTGGCCGGGGCATTCGTCGCCGTACTGCATCCCACGACAGCAACCGACAACACGAACAGGCCCAAAAGTACCCAGCGTTTCATCGTTCGCTCCTGTTTACCATCCATGATGCAAAAAGCCTGTAACGGCATTCCCCATTACAGGCCCTCATCACCTGAGCACGATTCACGACGATTATAGCACAATCACCCCAAACCCCTATTTAGCATCGAGTGCGAACGTACGAAGATACGCGATCACATCCCACATCTGCGTCTCGGGATAGAGCGAGCCCCATTCCGGCATGCCGCTCCCCATGCCGCCGCGCAAAATCTTGCCCTGGAGCAACACATCGCTCGCGCCGAGCATCCGGGAAGGATCCGTGAAATCCGCCGGACCGCGTTTCATCCCGGGGTGCATCTCGCTCAACCCCGGCAGATTCTTGCCCGCCGGCCCATCCCCATGCCCCCCCTCGCCGTGACAGGCCGCGCAGTCCCGCTGAAATAGCTTTTGCCCGCGAGCAATCGCCTCGGTCCCGGACGCCTGCTGCCACAGCCACGCCACCCCATCCCACAGATCACCATCGCTATGCGCCTTGAGCGTCGTCTCTCCTCTCAACCGCGCCCACACTTCGCTCGGCGAATGAGTGCGCAAATAACTCGCGTCCTTGACCTCTGCTGGGAGTTCCGGCGCGAGTGCTACGCCGCGTGACGCCGAGGGCAGTTGAGCGGGGACATTCTCAGCCATGTGCATCGCGTCAATATCAATCTTCATCTGTTGATAAAGGGGCGGGGTGGCAGGTTTCACAAGCAGCGCATCCGGGTTATTCGGATCGACCACCTCGATGGTCCCGCGCATGCGCCAGTGGTCCACGCTGCACCAGCGCGTGCAGGCAAAGGCAAAACGTCCCACTTTGTCGGGGGTAAACTCAACCTCTGCGACGTGCCCCGGCAGGATTTCGTTCACGTCGATGCCGAGCGCGGGAACCGCAAATCCATGCACCACATCGGTCGCCGTGATACGCAGCTGCACCCGCTCACCCAGATTTATGCGGATCGTATCCGGTTGCCATCCCCCGCTCCCCGGCGCATTCCCGGTCAACGCGATGACGCGCACCCCCG